>CAZDLD010000043.1:0-12575 GCA_964506355.1 uncultured Hydromonas sp. | reverse complement strand
AACGCAAATACTGATTGATGCGTCGCAATATATTCGGATGAATTGGTTGCTGTTGTTGGTTGCGTTGGGTGGCGGCTATGTGCTGCTGCACAAATTGAGCCAGCGATATTTACAAAATCAGCTCGACAGCTGGCGCATGAGGCTACCGATAATTGGGCGCTTGTTGCGTTTGGGTTGGCACGCTCAATTTGCACGGACTTTGGGCTTGCTGTATCAATCAGGCGTGCCACTGCATCGTGCGTTACAAATTTCAGCGCAAACGGTCTCGAGTGTGTCTATGCGCAGTGCGATTATCGGCCTGACACAGGATGTCTTGAACGGACACAGCATGTCCTTGGCGATGAGCCAGTACCCAGTGTTTGAGCAGGCTTTGATTCAGCGGGTGCAAATTGGCGAGGAATCGGGTTCTCTGTCGGATATGCTGACCCAACACGCGCAATACAATGAATTTATGCTCGAGCAGGGCATTAAGCGACTGTCGTCTTTGATAGAGCCGATTTTGATAGTGCTGATTGGGGTCATCGTCATGACCATGGTGGTGGCACTGTACCTGCCGATACTCAACATGGGCAGTGCGGTGTGATATGCAGATGGACTCAAGTGTGTTTGGTTTGTATGTGTTCTTCGGTCTGCTGTTGGCAGGCGCTATGGGCAGCTTTGCGAATGTGTTGATTTATCGCTTGCCCATCATGATTGTTGCAAACGATAAACAAGCGGATGAAAAATTGGCGGGCGATTTGCCGATGGCTTCATCAAATCAGACATTCAATATCGCCACCCCCGCATCTTTTTGCCCCCACTGTCATGCGCCGTTGAAATGGTGGCAGAATATACCCCTCATCAGCTATGTCGTGTTGCGCGGTCGTTGCGCCGAATGTCGCGCCACGATACCGCTGCGCTATCTGTGGGTCGAGCTCGGTTGTGTGTTGCTGGCGCTTTTGTGTATTTGGGTTGATGGCGTTAGCGTACGCTCAGTGGTGGGGTTTGTTTTTCTTTATCTGTTGTGGGTGCTCAGCTGGATTGATGCGCTGCATTATTTGTTGCCCGATGCTTTGACACTGAGCTTGTTGCTATTGGGGTTTGTGTTGCGTGTGGCCCTGTCTCCATTTGCTTGGTTTGACGCGGTGACAGAAGGTGCTTTAGGCGCGCTGTTGGGGTATATGATTCTGTGGTTGCCCTATGCGCTGTACCTCAGATGGCGTGGCATCGCTGGGCTGGGTTTGGGCGATTGTAAATTGATGGCGGGCATCGGTGTTTGGCTGGGTGTGGTCAACATCCCCACGGTGTTGATGCTGGCCTGCGCAGGTGCTTTGGTGTGTGCGCTTGTTTGGGCGTGGCGAGCGCAGTGTTCGGCTCGCAATTTAAAAATTCCCTTTGGCCCATTTTTGGCGGCAGGGGCTGCGCTGATGTGGTTTTTTGGCCGCAATGGCTCGGGGATAATTTGATGAAAGTGCGAGGCCGTTGTGCCGAGGAGATTGAGTGATGCATACCGTATTGTCGATACCGCGCCCAGCGTTGCACACCCCAGGCGCACAGGCGCAGCTGCCCAACTCCGTACTCAATATTGGACTGACGGGCGGCATCGGCTCGGGTAAATCAACAGTGTCACGCTTGCTGCGCGAGCGAGGTGTAGCAGTCATCGATTTAGACGGCATCTCTCACGAGCTCACGCAAGCGAACGGTCGTGCCATGCCCGAGATTGTGGCTCAATTTGGCGCTGATGCGATGCAGGCCGATGGTGCGTTGAACCGCGCATGGATGCGCGCTCGGGTCTTTGAAAATCCAGAGCTACGAAAAAAACTCGAAGCCATCACCCACCCGCTCATCGCGCAGGTGACGGTGGAGCGTGCGCATGAATGGGTCAGTGCTGGTGTACAGGGTTGTGTGGTCTATGACATCCCGTTGTTGGCCGAGGGGACGTTTTGGCACGAGCAGCTCGACTGGGTGGTGGTGGTGGAAACCGAGCGCGTCACACAAATCGAGCGAGTGCAAGCCCGCAGTCCACAATTGAGCGTGACCGATATAGAACAAATCATAGATGCGCAGGCATCGCCAGATGAGCGCAGAAACATCGCTAACGTTTTGATAAATAATGAAAAAAATCAGACAAATCTATTGAATCTTGGTTTGCAAATCGATATACTGGTCAGACACATCGGTATGCTGGCGGGTCAACAGATCTAAAGAAAGAGCGACGCATGACATCTTTTGCGCAAGATATGGCCTCAAAGGTCATTTTCGAATTTCCACTCAATGAGCGGTTTCGAACTTTGTTGCGCATTGAGAACTTATACCAACGCTGGCAATACCACATCAATACAGACAGCACGGAGAATCACCACACAGCGATTTTGACCCTGTTGGATTTGTATGAATTCACATTCCGCAATGACATCAAAGGCGAATTGCTCTCTGAGCTCAATCGCTACAAACAATCATTGAATCAATATTACGGTTCTCCAGAAATCTCCGAAGAAAAACTGACCCAGACCATCTTGCAGATGGCCGATGCGCAGAAACAAATCGAACAGTCACCCAAATTCGGCAGTAATTTGGGCGAGAATGAATGGCTACTTAATGTCAAAAGCCGTTTGGTGGTAGATTCCAGCGTGTGTGCGTTTGACATGGGGTTTTATTACCAATGGTTTCAAGATTCCCCCGAACAACGACGCGAAGATTTGGCGCGCTGGATTATGCCGTTCGCGCCGTTATTTGATGCGGTAAAATTCTTGCTGTCGATTGCACGCAATATGGCGTTTCAAAAAGACTGCGTGACCCTCAATAAGGTGTTTCAACAACCCCTGTTTGGTCGTAAATTTGATATTTTGCAAATTGAAATTGAGAACGACAGCCGTTGTTTGCCCGACATGAGCGCGAACAAACATGTGATTTGGTTGCGCTTTGTCGTGCCTGCGCTTCAGGCGCGGGTGCAACCAGTACGCACCGAGTCATTGACCGATGAGGTGTATTTTCACTTGGGATTGTGTGGCGCGCCCGGGCCAAATTTGGAACGTGTACAGCCGCAAAGATCGTTTGGGGTTCTTTAATATGTTAGTGCGTTGCCCAAGCTGCCGTGCGCAGCACGAATACGATGTGAAGTCAGCGTTTCGACCGTTTTGTTCAGAGCGCTGTCGCCTGATTGATTTGGGTGCGTGGTCGCAGGAGTCTTATAAAATCCCTGTTCAAATGACTGAGAATGAATTTGACCTTGAGTTGCCGACGGACGCGATGCCCGATTAAATTTAAGTGGCAAAGCACAAACAAAAACCGCCGAATCACTTCGGCGGTTTTTTTAACGATAATTCAGAATGAATTATGGTTTTGCAGTGCGAACCGCTTCAGCGGCTTTGTTCACAGTTGCAGTCGCTGCACCTGTTGCTGCGTTGGCTGCTGCGCCTGCTGCGTTTTTGGTGGTGTCAACCACGGCACCTGCTGCACCAGTAGCGGCACCAGCGGCTGCGCCAGCTGCATTTTTAGTGGTATCAACCACTGCACCTGCTGCGCCAGTTGCCGCACCAGCAGCTGCGCCCGCAGCATTTTTAGTTGCGTCAACAGCAGATTCAGCTTTTTGACCAGCGCCACAAGCGGCCAACACACCAGCAGACAACATCAAAGCGATGAGGGATAATTTTTTCATTGCATTTCCTTAAAGGGATTTAAAAGATTGTACGATCATTCAATAACAGCAATTGTCCAAGGCCATCCGTCTCAAGCTCGCTATGTCTTGTATAAGAGACGACCGACAATAGCAAAGCATTATAAAGTTAAAAAATCGATAAAGTATGGCTAAGCGGGTTTAATTTAATGCTCAGCGTCATGGACTCAGAGTAAAAACCACCCCTGCTCATACCAGTCATGCCACACCGACCACAGCTCAGCATCTTTGGCGATGCCGCTCAGCACTTCGGGCGAGAGGGATTTTTGATTGGCCAACTGATGCAAGATTCGAGCATCTTCACCATCGGCAATAAAGTGCTCACCATTGATGAAAATCCATTGGTCGTGATACAGCATGCGCGTGGCGAACGCCAGTTGCAAGCCCTTTTTCTTGGCTTGATTTTTAAACTGGGTGAGTGAGCAACTTGCAGGCAGGTCAAAGAACACTGTGGGTTTAGGTTCAGACAGATAGCAGCCGACACTCTCGGTCACCCATTCTTTGTCCCAGCGCATCTCGTCCAAACGCTTGGCAATGGTGTTGATCATCTCACTCGGGATTTGTGCGGGGGTGTCTTGGAATTTGAGTTTCGGGTCGGCATAGTGATCGCTTAACTCCAAGTTGTCTTCGATAAACTGCAACAAGGCCACGCCCAACTCCTGAAAACTCGGGGTGCGAAATCCGATGGAGTAGGTCATGCAGTCGCCCACCGCGATGCCGTCGTGCGCGTATTGAGGTGGTAAGTACAGCATATCGCCTGGCTCTAGCACCCACTCTTGTTCGGGGGTGAAGTGCTGCAAGATACGCACGGGTAAATTCGGTTTGATGCTGCGGTCTTGTTCCTGCGAAATGCGCCAATGGCGTTTGCCATAGCCTTGCAGCAAAAAGACATCGTAGGCGTCGAAATGCGGCCCGACGCCACCACCATCGGTGGCAAAGCTCACCATCAAATCGTCCAGACGCACATCGGGGATGAAACGAAATAAATTAATCAGCGCGTGACCCAGCGGGTGTTGCAAATCCACGCCCTGAATCAGCGCGCTCCATGCGCGGGTCTTGCGTGATGGGATGGATTTTTTCTTCAGCGGCCCTGATTGCAAAGACCAACCCTGCTTGGGGTCATCAATCACCAAGCGCGATTCGATGTTCTCGTCTTGTAGTGCGGCGATGGTGTCCTCGGGTTGGTAAAAGGCTTGAAAATTCGGGATGGCTTGACGAATCAGCAGCGGCTTTTTGTGCCAGTAGTCTTTGAGGAAAGTTTGCACCGACATGCCGCCCAGCGGGACGGGTTGGCCGTTGAGCATAGGAAATGAGGCGGCTGAAAAATCACCCAGCTGCTGCCACAAAGGCGCGTGGGCGGTGTTCTTGGTTTTACGGGTGCTCATGATGACCTGTGAAAAAAGGGAAGACGGGTTAGTACTGCTCAGCTGTGTACTGCTGAGCGATGGACTGAATCAATTGAACAGCCAAGACATCTTTGCGCATATTGGGCAGGGTGGTGACGCCCAGCTCAGAAATCAGACTGACCTGATTGAATTCACTGCCAAAGGTCGCTGGACCTTGATTGGCGATGATGAGGGGGATGTTTTTCTTGAGGCGTTTGGCCTGCGCATACTCGATGACGTGCTCGGATTCTGCGGCAAAGCCCACGCAGTAGGGCGCGTTCGGCATATTGGCAATGGTGGCCAAAATATCTGGGGTCTGCACAAAGCTCAAACTGGGCACATCATCGGCGTGGGCTTTCTTGATTTTTTGAGTGGACACATTTGCCACTTTCCAATCGGCCACTGCCGCCACGGCGATGAATACATCGTGTGCACTCGCCTGCGCTTGACAGGCAGCGAGCATGTCATCGGCTGACTGCACATCGATGCGGGTCACGTCGTATGGGGTGTCCAAAGCTGTTTTACCTGAAATTAAAGTCACCTGTGCGCCCGCACAGTAGGCAGCATGGGCAAGGGCATAGCCCATTTTGCCGCTGGAATGATTGGTGATACCGCGCACTGGGTCGATGGCTTCGAAGGTCGGACCTGCGGTGATGAGTACGCGCTTGCCCGCTAAACTTTGCTTGGTGAACAGGCGTGGCAACAGGGACAGAATCTGTGCAGGTTCCAGCATACGCCCTTCGCCGATTTCGCCGCAGGCTTGCTCACCATGTGCGGGGCCAAATATGGCTATGCCGTCTTGAACGATGTGTGCGGCGTTGCGCTGGGTGGGGGGGTTGTGCCACATTTGAACATTCATGGCGGGGGCAATCGCCATGGGGCAATGGGTGCGGTCGCGCGCCAAGATTAAGTTGCTCAACAAATCATCCGAAATCCCGTGGGCAATTTTCGCCATCACATTGGCGGTGCAAGGTGCAATCAGCAGGGCGTCGGCCTCGCGTGATAAATTGATGTGTGCGATGTTGCTGGCTTGACCAGCGCGGTTTTCCCACAGTTGGGTGTGCACCGCTTCACCCGTGAGGCTGGCCAATGTCAATGGGGTGATGAATTGCTGTGCGCCCTCGGTCATCACTGCGGTGACGCGGGCGTTTTGCTTGATCAACAAGCGCGCCAATTCAGCCGATTTATACGCCGCAATGCCGCCGCTGATGCCAAGGATGATGTGTTTGCCGTTGAGCATGGTCGTCGATTAGATCAAAGGCGTGATGGGTGGGTTGATGGCATCGTCAATCTGACGCAGCATTTTTTCGATGCGTTGAGTCGATTCAATTTGCGCAGAGTTCTGCATATTGAATTGTAGCAGTTCGTTGGCAATTTGCAACGCGGCGAACACCGCGATTTTGTCGTGACCAGTCAGACCCATTTGCTGATGAATGGTGGTCATTTTTTTATCCACGAGAGCGACTGCCGCCAGCAAAGTCGCTTTTTCGTCAGGGGTGCACAGCAGGGTGTAGCCGCGACCTAAAATATTGACGTTTAACGTTTCTTTGCTGCTCATACTGCCTCCGTGGGTGCACCACTGTTGTTACTGTCATCACTGCCATCTGTTGGTGCTGCGCTCATTGATGCCTGCAACTGATCGATGACGTGGTCAATGCGGGTTTGCGCAATGCCCATGCGTTCTTCCAATTGGGTGTTGTGTTCTTGCAAGGTCTTCACTTGCTCACGCAATTGACGATTGCTCAGCTGCAGCTCGCGAGTGTACTCGAGCAGCGTGGCCAATTTGTCTTCTAAAATTTCTAAAGGCTTGAGCATGTGTGAGGTGTCAAAGTGTGAGGTTGATATCGTGGGAATAATAAATTTATCAATGGGTTACATTGTCTTTCACCCATTTTACTCGAAATATATTCAAGAAGTAAGCAAATTCGCATTTTCAGCTGCCTTGCTTGGAAAAATTTGATTTTTAGACACAATTGTTTTACAGTGGCGGCACTTTGTAGGTGTTTAAATGCGTTTTAAAGCTTTTAAACAAAAGGGAAATGGGAGATAGGAATTGAACTCAATCAACGCCGAATCAGCCCTGCTGCACCCGCAACGGTATGTTTCACTCGTTCTTCACAGAACGCGAATGTCTGAATAGCCACTGTCATAATCTGGTACGTCCCAACGAGGACAAGCCGATATGATGGGAAGGACAGACAGGGGAGACCAGCCCGGAGACCGACTGCACAGTTTGTGACTTCATCAGTGTTCAACCACATTTAAGAAGTCGTATCGTTCACCCTATGCCTTGCGGGTTGCTTGGCACCAGGAATCAAAATGTCTAAAAATACCCTTATCTCAAGGGCATCTGCGCACGCGTGCACACGTCGCTCGACCGTGCCTGCTTGCTCTATTGTCTTATCTTTAATTCTTTCCGTTTACGCCCCATTCGCTCACGCTCAAGAATCCGCGCCTGACGCGGTGGTCTCAGCGTCGCGCACCACGCAAGCGGTGACCGATGCCCTGCCATCGACCACGGTGATTACGCGTGCGGACATCGAGTCTGGCACTGCGACCGATGTGGCGGGTCTATTGCGCCAACAAGTTGGTTTGAGCATCCGTCAGAGTGGCGCCAGTGGCTCAATGTTGGGCGTGGCGATGCGCGGTGGTGATTCGCAGCACACCTTGGTGTTGATTGATGGCGTGCCGTTCAATAATTTATCCTCAGGTGGCGCTTCTTTGGAGCAAATGCCACTGGCTTTGATTGACCGCATTGAAGTTGTGCGTGGCAATGTGTCTGCACTGTATGGCTCGCAAGCCACTGGTGGTTTGGTGCAGATTTTCACTCGCAAAGCCGTGAGTGGCAACACCGCCGATTTGAGCGCCAGTCTGGGCAGCAAGGGTCAGCGTCAAGCGGCCGCGCAGTTGTCGATGGGCGATGAGCAAGTTCAATGGACGGCTGGTGTGGCGCACGAGCAGACCGATGCGGGCAGCGCCCAAAACGGCGCCTTTGTCAATCCAGACTCAGATGGCAGCCGCAACAACAGTGCCAACATCGGGGTGCGCGTCACGCCGAGTGAGCGCACTGAATTCGGCGCTCGACTGTTTCAAACCCAAGGTCACAACGATGACGACAGCGTTTATGGACCCGTTGACGGAGTTGAGTTCAATGACAATCGCACGCAAAACGCCACCCTTTTCGCCAATCATCAGTGGAGCGATGAATTGAGCAGTGCGTTGAATCTGTCCCATGTGTCTGATCGCTATGATTACACCAATCGTGCATACGGCATGAGTGAGACCAATCGTTATGAAACCAAGAACCAGCAAATTTCATTGCAAAACCAATGGAATGGCACAGCGGGCAAATGGAATTTTGGCGCGTCACACCTGCGTCAAACTTTGGACAGTTCGGTTGGGTACTTGACCAAAAACCGCAACACCGACAGCGCATGGTTGGGCTATCAATACGAGCACAATCAGCACCATCTGCAAATCAATGGTCGATTTGATCGATTGTCAGATTTGAATCGTAAAAACTTTCTAACGGGCGCGCTCAATTATGGTTACGACGTGAGCCCTGAGTGGCGTGTGTTTGCTGGGTTTAGTAATGGTTTTGCCGCGCCGAGCTTCAATCAGTTGTACTACCCGCCGTATTGTTATGCGGGTACTTGTTTTGAAAGCAGCAACCCCAACCTCAAAACCGAAAAAGCCAACTACGGCCAATTCGGTGCGCAGTGGGCACAAGCGAATCTGGGCGCACGCGTGACTTTTTTTGATACGCGCTACCGTGACAAAATCGCCAACGACATCAAATACATCCCACAAAATATCGCGCAAGCCCGTGCCAAAGGGGTTGAAACCCATGCGTGGTATAGCGTGAATGATTGGAAGGTGGATGCGGGTGCGACTTATCAAGAAGTGCGCGACCGAGGTTCAGATGCACAATTGATTCGTCAGCCGCGCTGGAGCAGTAATCTAACCGTGGGTAAAACATGGAACCGTTGGCAAGCTCAGGTCGATTGGCAAACCCGCAGCGCCATGGGCGACAGCCCAAGTTATGGCGGAACAGCGGCGGGCTATGGTGTGCTCAATGCGGTGGCGCATTATCAAGTGGATCAGGCGTTGAAGCTTGGTCTGACTGTGGGCAATGTATTCAACCGCGCTTACGCACCACTGGCAGGCTACAACGCGATGCCGCGCAATGTGCTGTTCTCTGTCAATTACAAACCCAATTGGTAATCCAAATGGAGCACTCGATTCATCGAGCGCTCCATTTTTTTGAATGAAACGATGAACTCGATGCCGCATTTTTCTCGCACACATAAGGCCCAGTGGAAGTGGTTGCTCACTTCGCTGTTGGTGGCGTGCGCAATTGTGCTGGTGTCGTGTGCGTGGGATGGCGGTTTTGACAACTGGCAGGTGTTTCGTGATCTGCGCCTGCCACGCGTGCTGGCGGCGTTTGGTGTGGGTGGTTTGTTGGCGCTGGCGGGCTTGTTGCTGCAGGCGCTGTTGCGCAACCCTTTGGCCGAGCCGTATATGCTGGGTGTGGCCAGTGGTGCTTCGGTGAGTTTACTGATTGCCACGGTGCTGGGCTTGAGCTGGTGGTATTTGCAGGGGTTGGCTTTTTTGGGCGCGCTGGCGGTGTTGTTGCTCATGGGATGGGTGCTCAAACGCTTTAGCCGACTGGAGGGCGATATTTCTATTGTTCTGCTCTTGGGGGTGTTGTTGTCCTCCTTGCTCAACGCGGTGGTCAGTGTGTTGTTGCTGCTGATGCCTGAGCGCGCACTGCGCGGGGCGTTGTTCTGGTTGATGGGCGATTTGGCAGGGGCTGGGCAACATTATTTGGCGTGGTTCGGGGTGTGGCTGTGTTTGCTGTTGGCGCTGCCTTTGGCACGCTCGATGACTGCATTGATGCGTGGTTCGCTACTGGCGCACTCAGTGGGTGTATCGGTGCAACGCGTTCGGGTGCAACTGCTGCTGCTCGCTGGACTGGCCACGGCGATTGCGGTGTCTGAAGCGGGCGCGGTCGGATTTGTGGGGTTGGTGGTGCCGCATTTTGTGAAGCTGTTTTGTGCCAAACATGATTTTTCGATGCGCAGCGTGATGGTGCTGAGTGTGATTTGGGGCGGGGCGTTGTTGGTGCTCGCGGATGGGTTGGCGCGCAGCATGGTCGCACCGATGCAGTTACCTGTGGGGGTTCTGACCATTGCGCTGGGCGCGCCATTTTTAGCGTGGCAATTGGTGGTGCGCCTGCACTCAGGGGGGCATCTATGAGTGTATCTGCATTTGCAAACACCCCAGTGCTCCGCTGTCATCAATTGCACATCCGCTTGGGGCATCACACCCTGATTGAGCCGTTTGATTGGCAGGTGCAGGCGGGTGAGCGTTGGGCGATTTTGGGCGCGAATGGCGTGGGCAAAACCAGTGTTTTGCACGCGCTGTTGGGCAGCAACGCGACAACCAACGCCCATATTGAACTGCTGGGCAAACCGTTGAAATCGCTGTCGGCTTCGGAGCAGGCGCGTGCGCGGGTCTGGACGCCGCAGCGCTACGATGAGCCTTTCACCATCACGGTACAGCAGGCCTTGCGCAGTGTGGTGTTGAATAACACCAATATCAGCGATGAGCGCATCGCACGGTGTCTGACTCAATTCGGTTTGGCGGCACGTGCGCGGGTTTGGGTGCATCAGCTCTCAGGCGGCGAGCGTCAGCGCTTGACTTGGGCCATGGCGCAGCTGCGCATCACCGATGAGACGGCGCTGTGGTTGTTGGATGAGCCTTTTTCGGCGCAGGACATTGCGTGGCAGCGGCGCTTGTTGGCAAAACTGCGCACACAGAATGAAACTCAAAAAGACGCCCAAAATGACGCCAAAACTGTGGCCAATGGCTGCGCCATCATTGCGTCGGTGCATGATTTGAATCAAGTGCGGGCATTTGCCACGCATGTGTTGCTGCTTGCGCAGGGCAAGGTATTGCAACAGGGGCGAGTGGATGAGGTGATGCGCTCAGAGCATCTGAGCGAAGCCTTTGAGGTGGACGTGCATGTGGATGAAGCCGGTTGGGTGCGGTAGTACCGCCCCAAGCATTTAAGCGTCTGTGCTTAAATCGTCATTGAGAACAAACGCGTCTCAGGCTGCTTGGCCCAAAGGCGCACATCAAATGCCATGGCAATATTGCGCACGAACGGGCGACCTTGCTCGGTCACGCGCAGTCCTGTGGGTAAAATTTCGAGCAATCCATCGTCTTGCATCGGTTTGAGCAATTCAACCGCTTGTGCCAGTTGCGCAAACTGCAGTGCAGGATCTGCCCAGTCGGTGTGCATGCGGCACATGATGTTGAGGATGTGCTGACGAATGATTAAATCCTCAGCGGTCAACAAATGCCCGCGTGCCAAAGGCAATTGATTTTCAGCGATTTTCGCCAAATAATCTTCCAATACTTTTTCGTTTTGAGCAAATGCATACCAGCTGTCGGCAATCGACGAGACGCCCAAGCTCAACATCAAACGGGTATTGGTCTCGGTGTAGCCCATGAAGTTGCGATGCAAACGGCCTTCTTGCATGGCCAGATACAAGCTGTCATTGGGGCGCGCGAAGTGATCCATACCTACTTCGACATAGCCGAGTTCATCAAACATTTCTTTGCCCAATTCGTACAGCGCGCGTTTTTCAGGGCCGCTGGGCAAATCTTCATCGTTAAAGCCGCGTTGGCCATTGCCCTTAATCCAAGGCACATGGGCGTAGCTGTAAAAGGCCAAACGGTCGGGCGCAAGCGCAGCGGTCTTGGCGATGGTGTCGCGCATGGTGTCCATATTTTGATGCGGCAAACCAAACACCAAATCATGGCTGATGGAGGTGTAGCCAATCGTGCGAGCGGTCTCGGTCACGCGGGCGACGTTGTCATACGGCTGGATGCGGTTGATGGCTTTTTGCACCTTAGGATCAAAGTCCTGCACCCCAAAGCTCACGCGGCGAAAGCCCAAATCATACAAAGTCTGCAAATGCTCGGTCGTGGTGTTGTTCGGATGCCCTTCGAAACTGAACTCATGGTTGGGCGCGCGATCGGCGTGCTCAAACAAACCGTTGATTAACAGCGCCAAATGCTCGGGCGAGAAGAAAGTCGGCGTGCCGCCACCCAAGTGGATTTCGCGGATGGCGATGCGCTGTTTAGACTGTTGTGCGAGCAGATGGACATACATGTGCCACTCTTTAAGCACCGCAGCGATGTAACCGGCTTCGACCTCGTGTTTCTTGGTGATGCGGTGGTTACAGGCGCAAAACGTGCACAGACTCTCACAGTAGGGCAAATGAATGTACAGGCTGATGCCGTCACTGGCATTGGTCGCCGCAAAGGTGCGTGCGACTGTTTCCAAATACGCAGGCACAGAAAAATCCGCCTCCTGCCAATAAGGCACGGTCGGATAGCTGGTGTAGCGCGGGCCGGGAACGTTGTACTTGTGGATGAGCTGATGAGAGATGGACATGGGGCAGACCTGTAAATGAACTGACGCTATTGTAGTCCAAAACCCATGGCCGTGGACAGTGCTCGGG
>CAZDLD010000042.1:0-12580 GCA_964506355.1 uncultured Hydromonas sp. | reverse complement strand
CTTCACGAATCGGCACGCCCTCGTTGTAGCCGTAGCTCAGCACCACGCAGCGACAATCCGCGGCTATTGCCGTGCGCACATCGGTCATGGAGTCGCCCACATACAATGTGTCCTCAATCGCAACGCCGAGCTGGGCGCAAGCGTGCAGCAGCGGTTCTGGTTTGGGTTTTTTAATCGGCAGCGTATCGCCGCAGACCACCACGCCCAAATACTCGCTCCACGCGAAGCTATTGATGAGCGGCAGAGCGAATTCCGCCGCCTTGTTGGTGACCACGCCGAGCAATACGCCTTGCTCGTGCAGTTGTTTTAGCGATGCGCCCACGCCGTCGAATTCGACCGAGTGGGTGCCGTTGATGTCGTGGTAGTGTTTGGCGAATTTTTGATAGGCTTGTTCTAAATCAAACTCGGGATTTTTGTCTGTCACATCGCGCATCGCGTTGGCGACCAAGCTACGCACGCCGTGCCCTATCATCGCGACCACGCCGTTGATGTCGATGCTGGGTAGGTCATACTCAGCGCGCATGCGGTTCACGCCGACGGATAAATCGGGTGCAGAGTGGGTGAGGGTGCCGTCGAGATCAAAAATCATGGCTTTGAATGGGGTGGTGGTGTTTGTACTCATAAAGGTGTTTTCAGTGCGTTATGTTGTAAAGACGGATGTTATCGAGTTAATTTGCTCGTGCGATTGATCGTTCGGTTATTCGTGTAGTCATTCATGTTTCGTGCCAAAAATCCGATCACCCGCATCGCCCAGCCCCGGCACGATGTAGGCGTGCTCGTTGAGCTTTTCATCAAGCGAGGCCACATAGACAGGAATCTGTGGATGACTGGCGTGAAACACGCGCACGCCCTCGGGCGCTGCGACCAAGGCCAAAAATCGGATGTGGCTCGCAGGCACGCCACGCGCAATCAGCACATCGGCCGCATGGACGGCAGAGTTACCCGTCGCGAGCATCGGGTCGCACAGGATGAACAGACGCCCATCGACCGCGGGCAGGCGCACGTAGTACTCAACGGGCTGATTGTTCTCATCGCGGTACAGGCCAATGTGTCCTTGGCGAGCCGAGGGAATCAAATCCAGCAGACCGTCGGCCATGCCCAGACCCGCACGCAACACAGGCACGATGGCGACTTTCTTGCCGGCAATCACAGGCGCGTCCATCTCCACCAACGGGGTGCGGATGGACTTGGTGGTCAGCGGCAAATCACGTGTCAGCTCATAGCCCATGAGTAAGGTCAGCTCACGCAGCAGCGCACGAAAGGTGCGCGTGGACGAATCGATGTCGCGCATGTGCGAGAGCTTGTGCGCGACCAGAGGGTGGTTCACTACAAATAAATTCGGAAAGTCAGGATGCGCGGGGGTGCTGGTCTGTGTGTTCATGGTGTGTGTGGTTTTATTAAGTTGTTTTATTCAGTGGTTTTAAGTGTTATTTACTATGGTTTGTGCTTTTTTCGGTGCAAAAAAGAGTATTTTTAACGCTGGTTAAAAGCATATAATTTCAACGGCCATTATATGCCTTTTGCAGATGGCAAGCAAAGCACAGATACATCATATCAACCTCCTCAATTCGCATGGACAGCTGATTAATCGTCATGCACATAAAAATGAAAAGGTATCCCTATGTCTGAAGCATTTTTCCCGAATTACACAGTTAAATCTCAATCCGACGCCGCCCACGACAGCATCATCGCCCCCGACGAGCGTCTACCCATGGGGCAGACCGCTCTAATGGGCTTGCAACACGTGGTGGCGATGTTTGGCGCGACCGTGCTCGCACCGCTGCTCATGGGCTTTGACCCGAATGTCGCGATTTTGATGTCGGGTCTGGGCACATTATTGTTCTACCTCATCACCCGTGGGCGCGTGCCCAGTTATTTGGGCTCGAGCTTTGCCTTTATTGGGGGCGTGATTGCGGTCTCAGGCTATGCGGGTGCGGGGGCAAATGCGAACATTGGCGTGGCCCTTGGCGCGATTATCGTCTGTGGTCTGGTGTATTTCCTCATCGGCGTGCTGGTGCAATATGTCGGCACCGATTGGATAGAAAAACTCATGCCACCCGTGGTCACAGGCGCGGTGGTGGCTGTGATTGGGCTGAACTTGGCGGGCGTGGCGGTACTCGGCGCCAAGGGCAACAACGCCAACGCATGGTATATGCTCATGACCGTGTTGGTCATCGCGCTCACCGCTGTGATGGGCACGGGTCTGATGCGTCGATTGCTGATACTGGTCGGCGTGGTTCTAGCGACGGTGTTGTACGCATTGTTGACCAATGGTCTGGGACTGGGTGTCGCGGCAGGTGCTGGTGCACATGGCGCTGCAGTGGTTGATTTTTCAAAAGTGGCACAGGCCGCGTGGTTCGGCTTGCCGCATTTTTCCAGCCCATCGTTTAGCCTGTCGGCAATTTCGGTCATCGCGCCTGTGGCATTGATTTTGGTCGCAGAGAATTTGGGTCATTTGCGCGCAGTGCAGGGCATGACTGGGCATGATATGAACCCCTACATGGGGCGTGCGTTCATGGCCGATGGCTTGGCGACCATGGTCTCGGGCAGTGTCGGCGGTACGGGCGTGACCACCTATGCGGAGAACATCGGTGTGATGGCTGTAACGAAAATTTATTCGACACTGGTGTTCGTGTTTGCCGCGCTATTTGCGATTGTGCTCGGGTTCTCGCCGAAAATGGGCGCATTGATTCAGACCATCCCAGGTCCTGTGCTCGGCGGTGTGTCCATCGTGGTGTTTGGCCTGATTGCGGTGGCGGGGGCAAAAATCTGGGTGGACAACAAAGTTGATTTCTCGCAAAGCCGCAACCTCATTGTCGCCGCAGTGACCCTGATAGTCGGGGCGGGCGATTTGACCGTCAATGTGGGCGGCTTTACCCTCAATGGCATCGGTGTGGCGACCTTTGGTGCAATGGCCTTGTATGCGTTGTTGAATATGAAAAGTGCGACGCCTCAGGGGATTAAGAATCCTTGATGGCGTTGTGCAGGGTGTGTATCAAATATGAAAAACCGCAGAATCATCTGCGGTTTTTTGATTGTTAGAAATCAATGGAGTCTGACCCCTTTGATATCTTTGATATCATACCTTGATACCTAAAAATAATTTCTTGTCAAATTATTTGAATTTAATCGCAAATAATTTCACCTTCATCATCGTATGTATAATCTGAGCCGCATGCTCCGCAGCAACATCTAAGAATTTCAATCTGATCGGGCAGGTTCAGCTTAACTTGTTCATCTGTTAATTCAATTTCAATATCATAATTTTCTGCTTTTGTGACATTGGGGTCATCAAAAGTTTGTAGTTCTTCTTCGATCAGTTCTACTTGTTCAACCGTAAGTAATTTCACATCTACATTGATTTGGACAGGTACTTCACCTTCGCAGTTGCAATCGGTGCCGTCTAAGCATAAAAGTGTCAGTTTATTCATAAAACCTTGTAATTAATTATGGGGGGTTAGGATTATAGCATATATCAGAGCATATCCCTAATTTTTAATAGTATTTCCGTAGGGGCCGCCTCCAAAGCCTTACGAATCATTGGGGGCAGACTGAACTAACCCGCACTTGACGGACACTTATTAATGGAGTCATTATAGACCTGAATTAAGCACATCATTGGGGTCAGACTCCATTGATTTCCATGATTTGTACTGACTTGAACGCGCACTCATAACGCAGAACGTCGCAACGCATTGATGGCCTGCTGGGTGTCTTGAGCAACTCGCGCTGCGGCTTGGGCGTAGTCTTCGCCTGCGCTGGCGTAGATGATGGCGCGCGAGGAGTTGATCATCACGCCTGTGCCTTGGGCGGTTTGACCTGCTTGCATGGTCGCGGCCAAGTCGCCGCCTTGTGCGCCGATGCCGGGGATGAGCAGCGGCATGTCGCCGACGATGTCTCGCACGGCTTTGATTTCATTGGGGAATGTCGCGCCGACCACGAGGGCGCATTGGCCGTTGCTGTTCCATTCGTGCGCGACTTTGTGGGCGACGATTTGGTACAGCGGTGTGCCGTCCACATTCAAAAATTGCAAGTCGCTGCCGCCGGGGTTGGAGGTGCGGCACAGGATAATCACGCCTTTGTCATCATAGGCCAAGTAGGGTTGAACTGAGTCAAAGCCCATGTAGGGATTGACCGTGACCGCGTCGGCCTGATAGCGCTCAAATGCTTCGATGGCGTACTGCTCAGCGGTCGAGCCGATGTCGCCGCGCTTGGCGTCGAGTATCACGGGGATGTGTGGGTGTTTTTGTTTGCAGTGTTGGATGATGGTTTCTAACGCTGCTTCGGCGCGGTGTGCGGCGAAGTAGGCGATTTGGGGTTTGAACGAGCAGGCGTAGGGCGCAGTGGCGTCGACAATCGCGGTGCAAAATTCGACAAATGCACGCTCGATGGGCAGTTCGCGCAAATGCGCAGGGAGTTTCTCAGGGGTGGGGTCCAAGCCCACGCAGAGTAGGGAGTTGTTGGCTTGCCACGCGTGGTTCAGTTGTGAGATGAAGGTGTTTGTGTTCATAGCGGTAGTGGGTTGTGGGTGGTGTGTTTGTGTTGGGTAATTCAGGGTTATTGGGGATTAAATTGCAGCATGGCTTACCACGTCGAGAACGTGCGCCCGAGGTAAAAATAGATGTTTGCTTTGCCCGCTTGGGTGAATCCGACGCCGAACTGCGCGGGACCGATAGGGGTGTTCATGGCGGTGAACAGCGAGTTTGCGGTTCTCGTTTGGCTGGGATTGACATCGGCCAGTCGTTCCCACGTGTTGCCCGATTCTATCGACGCACCAAAAATTAGGGGTTCGTTGAGAATTTTCCACGGGCTGATGTAGCGGTAGGTCAGGCTGCCGTACAGCATGTAGTTGCCGATGAATTGATTTTGCTCATAGCCCGACAAATGGTGGTAACCGCCCAAACGGTAGGGCGAGAGGTAGATGCTGCCTGCGTTGTTGTGTCCTGCGGCTTCGAACTCGAGCGCCAGTGAATGTTGCTGGGCAAAGCGTCTGGCAAGGACGGTGTGCAGGCCTGCTTGTAAGTAGCGGTTGTTGTTGGCCTTGACTGGAGCGACGCTGGCGTACAGTCGATTAAACAGGCCATGCGTCGGGATGTGAAAGTCGTCGAGCTGATCAAAGGTGCTTTCGAGGTCAAAGGTCAGCTGGCTTTGGCGGCTGGCATGAATACGCAGCAGTGGGTTGGAGAGGTTTTCATTGACGTGGTTCTCGCGCCAGCCCAGCCCTAGACTCCATTCGCCGAGTGCACCAACCGATTGACCGACTTGTAGGCCGATGTTTTGGCGTTTGATTTCGTAATCCGTGGCGGCTTGATTTTGCTTGTCAAGATAGGCTGAGCCGTTTTCGTAGCGCAGGCTGGCCGATGGGCGGATGAACCAACCTTGACCTGTGGACAGGGGTTGATTGAATTGGGTTTTGAATTCGCTGTTGTTGCCGATGGTCAGGTAGTTGCGCCATTCTGCGCCAAAGCTGTTGATCCACACATTGCGGTGGGCGAAGTGCAGGGCGAATTTTTGATTGGTCAGGCTGTTGCTCGAGACATCGATGCCAGCGCGTAGGACGTTGTTGGCGATGTCTTTTTCACGCACGAAGTACACCAGCTCGTTGCGGTTGCCCACAGGCAGGACTTCGTGCTGCACCGATTCGATTCGGTCGATGCTCAGCAGTTGGCGAATATTGGCGTTGACTTCGTCCATATTGAGCGGCTGGCCAATGCTGGTGCGCAGTTTGTGCTCGAGGGTCTCGGGGTTGGCCAGTCCGTTGGTCTGTACACGGACGTAATCGATGATGCGCTCAGCGTCGGGGGCGCTGTGGTGGGTGCTCATCTGCGCGGCGTAGGGCGCGACTGGAATCGACAACGTGCCTGTGAACTGAGCGATTTTGGGTTGCTGCATCGCCGCGTAGCCGAGTTTGACGGTTTCGTCGATGCGGTTAAATTGTAGATTGCCGATGTCTGAGGCATCGACCTTGATGTAGAGGTCGGATTTTTTGAGGGTTTTGACCTCATCGGCGACGTTGCGCTCTACTAAAATATTCAGTAGCTGCTCGGACACATTGACCACGTTGTTGATTTTGTCTTTGCTCAACAGTCCTGAGCCGACGTCCACGGCGATGATGCGTTTTGCGCCCATGGCCCGCACCACATTGATGGGTAAATTGCTCGCGACCATGCCGTCGGTCAGCAGTCTGCCGTCCAATTCAACGGGGGCAAACACCGCAGGGATGGACATACTCGCACGCAGCGCAGCGGGCAATACCCCGTGATCCAAGACCACAGCCTGTCCTGTCGCCAAGTCACTTGCCACAGCGCGAAACGGTATGGGCAATTGGTCAAAATCAACACTGTAGGGGTGGTCGCGCAGGATGTCGCGCAGGGCTTCTTCGACCCGTGCGCCATTGACCACGGCTTTGGGCAGTGCGATGGCGCCGTCTTTGTTGATGGATAAATCGACCATGCCATTGCCTTGATAGTCAATGTCACGGGTGAATTGGGTTTGGGTGCGGCGGTCGGAATTTTCAAACAGGATTTTTTCAAAATCCATGGATTTGATGCGGTTCTCGATTTCATCCAAGCTCAAGCCACTGGCGTACATGCCACCGACCAAGGCACCCGCGCTGGTGCCTGCAATGAAATCGATGGGGATGCGTTGTTCTTCAAGTGCGCGCAGCACACCGATGTGCGCCAAACCACGCGCACCACCGCCCGAGAGCACCAGACCGATTTTTTGGCTGGAGGCGCGTTTGGCAGGGGGGGTGGGTTTGGGTGAATCAGCAGGTGTGCTGGTTACGGGCGTGGCGGCGGTAATGTCTGTGATGGCAGTGGTGGCGCTGATGTCGGCGTTGGTCTGCGCACTGACCGCCCAAGAGCAGCTCAATGTCAAACCCGCACAGAGGTAACGCCAAGTCTTCATTAGGCCCCCGCAATCGTGTACAACATGTGCAGCCCCAGTACCAAGAGCAGAGCTGCAAAAATTTTCTTGAGTGTGGCGGTTGGCCATGTTTGCGCTGCGCGTGCACCGATGGGCGCGAACAGGGCGCTGGTCATGACAACGCCAATCACCGCAGGCCAGTAGATATAGGCGATGGTGTTCGGCGGCAAGTCGGACTTGCCATAAAAACTCAACAGATACCACAGTACACCACTGGCAGCGATGGGAAAGCCCAAAGTCGCTGATGTGCCGATGGCCATGCGCGGTGCGACATTGCAGGCGATTAAGAACGGTACGGAAATAAATCCCCCGCCCGCTGAAATCAGGGTCGAAATGCTGCCGATCAAATTGCCCACGCCAAACATGCTCAGCAGGCTGGGCAGTGTGCGCGTGGCTTTTGGCGGTTTGCCAAAGGTCATGCTGTAGGCGGTGTAGAACGTGAACGCGACGAACACCATTTTGAGTGGTATCGTTGGGATGAGGTGAACCAAATACGTGCCGATGAGTGTGCCGAGCAGGATGCCGGGCAAAATGCCTTTGACCGCAGGCCAATTGACATTGTTGTGCGAGACGTGCGAGCGCATGCTGGAAAAAGAGGTGAACATGATGGCGGCGGTGGAGGTCGCCAGCGCGATTTTGTGCAAATCGGGGTGAACCATGCCCGAGGCACTCAAAATCAAAGTGAGTATCGGCACCGAAATCAGCCCGCCGCCCACGCCGAGCAAGCCCGCCATAAATCCGACCAAGCACCCCAGTAAGGGGTAGCACAACCACAACCAGTTGAAATGAGTAATCAGTTCGTTCACGATAGGCCTTTGGATTTGGTGGTGTTTCGACTATGTAGTATGCTCGCCATCAATGCACAGGTGCACACAAAGAGGTGCTCAGAAAGAGGGCGTACAAATGCCGCATGAGTATGCGGCAATCAATAATAAAGGTTCCCGCTCCATTCGTTGAGCCTAACCCTTGAACCTAACGGTCCAGGGCGCTGCGATCAATTCAACTTCGGGTTCATCTGACTAAGAGACGCTCACACCAGTCGAATGCTGTTGCACAGCAAAATTAAAATATTGGTTCTAAGAGTATCGGCAATAATCGCGAGTGGGGCAGGAACGGTGTCATTGTAACAGAATTGGCGGTGTGTCGATGATAATCACGGGTTTTGCATGTGGATTGCCCGCGGATTGCACAGTTTAATGGGTCAGGTGTTGTCCATGAATAAATGCGCTTTTTATTTAGCGCGCTGGATGGTTTTCTTCATCTTGTCTTCATCGAGTTGGGTTATGCTAGCGCCTTGATTCGTTGGTTGTAGCTGTGCTTTCAAGTACAATGGCAATCATCCACACTAATCACACCAATCACACTAATTTATATGATGCCCAGATGTCAGGGCGTCACAATCCATTTAGACAGCAGAGCCTCAAATGTATTTCAATCGTTTCATACAGTTTTTTACAAGCCGCACCACATGGCCCACGCACCGACTCGTCGCTGTGCTGGCGCTGTTTCTCACGGCCTTTGATAATTGGGCGTTTTTTCATCATGTCGGCTCGGTGTATGTGCACAGTAACCCTGTGTTTATCGCGGTGCTGGCGATTGTGCTGCTGGCGTTGAATTATTTTTTATTGTCGCTGATGTGCTATCGAAGCACGGTTAAGCCCTTGGGTGCACTGTTGTTGGTATTGACCGCTGTGGTGGCCTATCAAATGGACACCTTTGATGTGGTCATCGATCAAGTGATGTTGCAAAATGTGGTGCAAACTCAGACCAAAGAAGCCATGGATCTGCTCACGCTCAAATTCTTGGCGTATGTCGTGGTGCTCGGTCTGTTGCCTGCGTGGTGGCTGTTGCGTCAATCGGTGCAAAAAACCTCGTTCAAACAAGCCGCCATCTCCAAGCTCAAATGGATGGCGCTGGCGCTACTGGCCGTGGCCGTGTGTGCAGGTGCGTTTAACAAAAGCGTGGCGTCATTTGCGCGTGAGCACAAGTCAGTGCGCATGTACACCAACCCTTTGACCTATCTGTATTCGGCAGGGCAATTCATTGGCACGCATTTTTCCAGCCAAACCAAAAATTTCCAAGCCATAGGCACCGATGCAAAAATCGTATCCACTGACAACACCCGCAAATTGGTGATTTTGATTGTTGGCGAGACCGCACGCGCCGACCACTGGTCGCTCAACGGCTATGGTAAAGACACCAATCCACTGATGGCCAAAGAATCACGTTTGGTCAGTTTGAGTAAAGTGTCATCGTGTGGCACCAGCACTGCGGTGTCGGTGCCGTGTATGTTCACGAATTTTGGTCGCAGTGGCTATTCGGATAAGAAATTCAACAACACTGAAAATGCATTGGACGTGCTGCATCGTGCGGGGGTGCAAATCATTTGGCGCGACAACAACTCCAGCTCAAAAGGCGTGGCCGATCGGCTGCCGCATTTTGATTATAAAGAGCCCAAGTTGAACACCATCTGTGAAGATGAGTGTCGTGATGAGGGGCTGTTGGTGGGCTTGCAAAGCTATATTGACCAGAATGCCAGTAAGGATATCTTGATTGTGCTGCACACCATGGGCAGTCATGGCCCCGCGTATTACAAACGTTATCCGAAGGCCTTTGAGAAATTCACCCCTGCGTGCCAAGACAATCAATTAGAGAATTGCAGCGCCGAGTCCATCAGCAACGCTTTTGACAACACCATTGTCTACACCGATTTCATCGTGTCCAAGACCATCGAACTGCTCAAGGCCAATGACGCGAAATTTGCCACTTCGATGATTTATATGTCGGATCACGGCGAGTCATTGGGTGAGAATGGCGTGTATTTGCACGGCATGCCGTACGCCATCGCCCCTGATGCACAGACCCATCCCGCGGCGGCGATATGGGTGGGCAATCAGTTCAACGGCATGACGCCAGAGAAACTCAAATCCATCGCGGACAAGCCACTCTCGCACGACAATTTGTTCCACACCTTGCTCGGCTCGTACAATGTACAGACCGAGGTGTACAAGCCTGAGCTGGATATTTTTCACTTGGCGAACAAGCCTGCGCCCTAATCAGTTGGTGTGACTGTAAGTAATGGGGGCAGTTGCTAAGTGGCACAGTGGCACAGTGGCTCACTTGCTTGAGGTGGGTTGATTTTTGAATAAAAAATGCGCCACGATTTGCCCATGATCCGAGGTGTGTGGCTCGCGCTTGTGCAGGTGGTCGTTCAGGCAGTAAACCTCGCGCACCTGCGCCACTTGATAGCGCGATTGCGGATGAAACTCCTCCGACACCAAAATATGGTCGAGCACGTTCAATGAACCATCGTGGATGTACGAGTACACCACATTGCGCAGCGGGTCGTTGCGCGTCTGGATGCGCTGCGCATCGAACAATTGATAATCAAAAAAACTTCTGCCGTGTCGGCCTGCACCTGCAATTAGCTCGGTGGTGACCGCTTGCGCGCTGTCATTGAAATCGCCTGCGACGATGCACGGCATGCGGTTGCGCTTCATGAGTTGGTTCAAATAACGACGCAGCCCCATCGCATCGGCGCCACGGCGCATCAACGAGCGATAGCTCGCCAGTGCCATGTCATCGGGTTCTTCTTCGGATTCTGATTCGAGGTAGTCGGGGCGTTTGGATTTGAGGTGCACGCCCAGTATGTGTAAAGGTGCATCGTTGTACGCCTTGACCGTCACATGCAGCACGGCGCGGGTGATGAGGCTCAGCGGTTCGGTGTAGCCGGGCGGTGTGATGCTCATGCCTGGACCATAATCCATCACCCACGACGGGTCAGCATACAGCGGCAGTCGGGTGGCGATGGCCACCTGTGGCACCCAAGTGTTTTTCGGTGGGATGCGCACCGCGTCGCGTCCGATGAGTTTGGCGTGGCTCATGCTGGTGCTCAGGCTCAGCGCTTCTTGCAGGGCCTTGAGTTGGAACACCTCTTGAAACACTACCACATCGGCGTCCATCGTGTCGATTTGATGCGCAATCCAACGGATTTTGTCGGCGTACAGCGCCCTCGAATACGGTTCTTGGTTGTCGTAGAACGCAAACTTGGGCAGGGCGCAGTTGCGCAGATTGAATGTGGCCACTTTAATGGACACGCCAAACTCATCACTGTGGTCGATGGACGGGGGAAATTGTGGCATAAAGGCTCCTGATGGGTCTATGGGCGTTTATCTACTGTGACGGCGTGCGCAGCACATCGCTCGGACTCATTGTACGACAAAATCTGTGCGCCAACATTCAATGTGAGCGCCCTGTCTGTGTTGTGGACTGTGATGATGAATCAGCAGCGGCGGTCTACATAATTCACTCAGTGTCATCGCCTTGAGCTACAATACCGACCATTCAACACAAATCAATGACGGAGTAACTATGGGTGCAGTGGTGCAAGGCGTGATGTGGACAGTGGCCGCATATTTGTTGGGGTCAATTTCATTTGCCATCGTACTTTCCAAATTATTCGGCATGAATGATCCGCGTTCATACGGCTCGAACAATCCTGGAGCGACCAATATGCTGCGCTCAGGGCGCAAAGATGTGGCGCTGCTGACCCTATTGGGTGATGCACTCAAAGGATTTTTGCCCGTGTACTTCGCTGTGCGCTGGGGCGAGTTGTCGATTGTGGGCGCGGCGTGGGTGGCTCTGGCGGCATTTTTGGGGCATGTGTATCCGATTTATTTCCGCTTTGTCGGTGGCAAAGGTGTGGCGACGTATTTGGGCGTGGTGCTTGGATTGTCCGCAGGCATCGGTGCATGGGTGATTCTGGCGTGGATCGTGGTCGCTGCGGCGTTGCGTTATTCATCACTCGCGTCTATGGTGTCGGCTGTGGTGGCCTTGCTGCTGTTTGCGCAGTATTGGGGCATTGGTTGGGCGTTGTTGCCAATTGCCTTGATGGTGGTGTTGATGTTCTACCGCCACCGAGAGAACATCGCCAAGCTGTTGTCTGGACAGGAACGCAAACTGTTTGCACCAAAACAGTGACGGGTCAATGATTTGCACAATAATGGTGCATCGTGTCGGTGCGCTTGCACCAAAAAAGACACGGATTTTGCGCTGGTATTGATACACTGCACAGGTTATTTTTATACAATATGCGTTTGAGACTTTTACACAATTTCTTTGTTATTCTTTGAAATTGTTGAGGGTTAATCTGCAAAGCGGGTGCGCAGAATTGTTGGTCGATTTTAGAGTTAGATTTAAGTTGGATTTGAGTTAGATTTGAGTTAGTTTTTAAAAGTTGTATTTTTTTGTAGCCTTTTTTCAGGAGCTTTAATTATGAGTGATATTGCAAAAGTCATGCAGATGGTCAAAGACAATGATGTTAAATTTGTCGATTTTCGTTTTACCGATACCAAAGGTAAAGAGCAACACGTGTCTGTACCTGTTTCTGCGTTTGATGAAGATAAATTTGAATCTGGTCACGCGTTTGATGGCTCTTCGATTGCTGGCTGGAAAGGCATTGAAGCGTCTGACATGTTGTTGATTCCAGATCCAACGACTGCAAATATCGACCAATTCACTGCAGAAACTACTCTTTTGTTGACCTGCGACGTGATTGACCCTACCGATGGCAAAGGTTACGACCGTGACCCACGTTCGATTGCAGAACGCGCTGAATCTTATTTGAAATCTTCAGGTTTGGGCGACACTGCGT
>CAZDLD010000041.1:1629-12709 GCA_964506355.1 uncultured Hydromonas sp. | reverse complement strand
CTCCTACCCCTCGCATTTATCTTCATCTCGTGGCGCAAAAACTGAAAAGCGCCACAAGTCATTTTTTGAACGTTTGGCAGGCATGTTTGACGCCGAGCCCGAAACGCAAGAGCAACTCTTAGAAATTCTCCACAGTGCTCATGAGCGCAATTTATTGGACGACGACGCATTGTCCATGATTGAAGGTGCGCTGCAAGTTTCAACCATGCAGGCGCGTGACATCATGGTGCCACGCTCACAAATGGACGGCATCAACATTGAAGAGCCGCCCAAAGAATTCATCCCCTCCATCATCAGCACCAGTCATTCACGCTTTCCTGTATTTGAGGGCGGTCGCGATAAAGTCATTGGCGTGCTGTTGGCAAAAGATTTGCTGCGCTATTACGAAAATGATGGCGAAGAGGAGTTTAACGTGCGTGACAATCTGCGTCCTGCGGTGTTTGTCCCTGAATCCAAACCTTTGAATATTCTATTGCGCGAGTTTCGTGAAAACCGCAATCACATGGCGATTGTTGTGGATGAGTACGGTGGCGTTGCGGGCTTGATTACCATTGAGGATGTGCTTGAGCAAATTGTCGGCGACATCGAGGATGAACACGATTGGGATGAAGAAGCGGACAACATCATCGAGGACAAATCGGGTCGTTACCGCGTTCGCGCACTGACTGAGATTGAGCAATTCAATGAGTTTTTCAACGTTGAGTTGTCGGATGAAGATGCCGATACCTTAGGTGGTCTGGTCACGTCAGAATTGGCGCGTATGCCGCGCCGTGGCGATGTGGTGTTCATCAACCGCTTCGAGATTGAAGTGCAGCGTGCCGATGCGCGTCAGGTGCATGTGCTGATGGTGCGAGTGATGACAGATGAAGAAATGGAAAAAAGGAATGCTCAAATAGAAGATGAATCTTAATTTTGTATCAACATCTGACGCAGTGGTTTTATATGAAATAAATAATAATCGATTGAATGCTTCTTGATAGTCAAAGTAAAGAATACCCACCTGCTCAGCAGGTGGTTTTTTTTAGTCAATAAGTGTTAAGACAATGCAGCGCTCAATCGCTCGACACTCACAGCTTGTCCCAAAATATGAATCACAGCGTCCAGTGAAGGGCTTTGGGTCTGACCGAGCAGGATGGCGCGCAGAGGCTTGCCCAGAGCCGGCATTTTCAGACCGTGTTCGGTCAAGGTGTTTTGAATCAAATCATGAATTGCTTCTTTTTCCCAAGCGATGCTCGCCAATTGGCTGGTGAACGCGCTCAGAGCCGCGCGGTTGCTGTCATCCACCAGCTCAGCAATCAACGGCAGATTGGGAGTGAAGGGAATGAAAAAGCCTTGCACGGATTCTTCAATTTGCACCAAGGTGTCGGCGCGTGATTTAAACAATTCCACCCATGCGCTCAAGGTCGCGCTGTCAATGTTTAAATTGGCGTGCTCGGCGGACAGGCGTTTGTGCAGGCGCTCTTGAATCAGTGCGCTTAACTGTGTGATGGGTTTTTGATTGATGTACTGGTTGTTCAACCAATTGAGCTTTTTGGGGTCCCATTGCGCGGGCGAGTTCGACAAATTGGTCAAATCGAACCACGCCACAAACTGCTCGCGTGTGAACACCTCATCGTCGCCATGTCCCCAGCCCAGACGCGCCAAATAATTGCACAGGGTTTCAGGCAAGTAGCCCAAACGCTCGTAGTCCATCACTGCGGTCGAATTGGTGCGCTTGGAGAGTTTTTTACCATCTGGTCCCAGAATCATCGGTACATGACCATAGATAGGCAAGGGCGCGTTTAAGGCCTTGAGAATATTGATTTGCTTGGGTGTGTTGCCCACATGGTCGTCGCCACGAATCACATGGGTGATGCCCATGTCCCAGTCATCGACCACCACGCAGAAATTATAGGTTGGCGTGCCATCGGCGCGAGCGATAATCAGATCGTCCAGTTCGATGTTATTGATTGAAATCTCGCCTTTGATGACGTCGTTCCAGACCACTGCGCCGTCCTTGGGGTTTTTAAAGCGCACCACGGGTTGTACACCCACAGGGATTGCGGGCAGTGTTTTGCCCGCTTCGGGACGCCAGATGCCTGGGTACTGGGTGCGCTCACCGCGTGCTTCTTGTGCGGCACGCATTTGCTCGAGCTCGTCTTTGGAGCAATAACAGTGGTAAGCAGTGCCCTCGGCCAACATCTGCGCGATGACCTCACGGTAGCGATCCATGCGTTGCATTTGATAATACGGACCATCGTCGTGCGCCAAGTCCAGCCATTGCATGGCGTTTAAAATTTCGGCGACGTTCTCCGGGGTTGAGCGTTCGACATCGGTGTCCTCGATGCGCAATACAAATGTACCGCCGAAATGTTGTGCCAACGCCCAGCTGTACAGCGCAGTACGTGCACCGCCGATGTGTAATGCGCCCGTGGGACTGGGGGCAAAGCGGGTGCGGATGGGGGCGGTCGTGTTCATAGGGGCTTTCGAGTGATTGTTGTGTTTGCAGAGCTTGCAGAGCCTGCAGTGGTAGCATTATCTAAAAGCTAATAGATAATGCTGCGAGGAAAAACGTTATTATACGGCTTGCCCCACTTGGGCGCAATCCAAGCCCACTTCAGCGGAGCGATCACGAACGAAGATGCGTATGAGCATCTAGAGAATATTCTGTGAAAATAATCGCTTATATCAGTTTACTGTAAGTCGGTTTGCGTAAAATTTGGTACTACAGTGCGCGAGTGCACTTTCAATTATGCATAGAACTTTGTGCGGATAATAGCAAGATGACGATGTTTTTAACTTTAAAATTGGCAGATGAAGCAGCGACCGAGCGATTGGCTCAGAAGTTCGCAGGACAGCTTGTGGCTGGCGATGTGCTGTTTTTGTCGGGCGATTTGGGCGCGGGCAAGACCACGTTCACGCGTCATTTAATTCGAGCCTTCGGTCTGGACACCAAGGTCAAAAGCCCGACCTATACCCTGCTGGAGAGTTATGATTTGCCAGCAAGTGCGCCTGCAGCGCAACTGCATCACTTTGATTTGTACCGTTTGAGTGATCCGCGTGAATGGTATTCGGCGGGTTTTGAAGAATACATCAACCCACAATCCATAGTGGTTATTGAGTGGGCGGAAAAGGCATTGGGTGCCTTGCCCAAACCAGATTGGCGCATCCACCTCACCCATGACGAGCCCAAGGACATCGAGGACGATGGGGCAAGCGAGCAGTCTTGCGAGTTTGACGTGGTGCGCTTCGTGGTGATTGAAGCGGTTAGTGTGCCTGCCAGTCGCCGAATTGCGGCGTTGAATGCCGATTGATTTTCCACACCAGTTTAATAATCGCAGTGAATTGGTTAAAGCAGACGGTGGTCTGCTTTTTTAACGCCCTTTGCCATGCTCGGTAATGCGAAATCAATCGGCGCTATCGGTTACAATTGCGCCTTGCTCGATTGATGTGACTTCGAGCCCATCCTCATCACTATAGAATTCAGAATTCAAAATGGCATTATTTACAATATCCGATGCACAGCTGGCGTATGGCCATGTGGCCTTACTCGATCACACCGATTTCGCATTGGAAGAAGGGGAGCGCGTTGGGCTGATTGGCCGCAATGGCACGGGCAAATCCTCCCTACTCAAAATCATCGCAGGCATCCAATCGGCAGATGATGGTTTGATTTCGCGTCAACAGGGCTTGCGTTGCACCTATGTCGAGCAAGAACCAATTTTTGACAAAGAACACACCGTATTGCACGCTGTTGCCAGCGGCGCGGGCGATGCTGCCGAATTATTGGAGCAATACGACGCATTGACCGAACAGCTCAATGACAGCGATGATACGGATGCCTTGCTCGAGCAAATGTCCGTGGTGCAAACGGCGCTCGAGGCCTGTGACGGCTGGACTTTGCAAGCACGCGTGCAAGCGACACTCTCGCAACTCAAGCTTGATCCACACGCCCTGTGTGGCGCGCTCTCAGGAGGTGTGCAAAAACGCGTGGCCCTGGCCCGTGCACTGGTTCAGAATCCCGATGTGTTGCTGCTCGATGAGCCGACCAATCACTTGGATATGAGTGCGATTGCGTGGTTGGAAGATTTATTGCGCCAGTTCAAAGGCGCGGTATTGTTTATCACCCATGATCGTGCCTTTTTGGACAATGTGGCGACGCGGATTGTTGAACTGGATCGTGGAATTTTGCGCTCTTATCCGGGCAACTTTACCGCTTATCAGGCCACCAAAGAACAACAATTGGCCGACGAAGCCATCGAAAATGCCAAATTTGACAAGGTTTTGGCGCAAGAAGAGGTCTGGATCCGTAAAGGCGTTGAAGCGCGCCGTACGCGCAGTGTGGCTCGCATCGGGCGACTGCAAGAAATGCGCGCCCAGCGCGCCAGTCGCCGCGATCAAACCGGCAATGTGCGCATGGACGTGGCGCAAGCCGATCGTTCAGGCAAAGTGGTGGCCGAATTGGTGGACGTGTGCAAATCCTTTGGCGACCGCACCATCGTGCATAAATTCACAACCAATATCCTGCGCGGCGACAAAATCGGTCTGCTCGCAGGCAACGGTATGGGCAAGACCACTTTGCTCAAACTGATTTTGGGCGAAATCGAAGCCGACTCAGGCACCATCAAGGTGGGCACGAATCTGCAAATCGCCTATTTCGATCAAATGCGCTCACAGCTGGACATGGAGGCCACACTCGCCGACACCATCAGCCCCGGTTCTGAGTGGGTCGAAATCAACGGTTCGCGCAAGCACATCATGGGCTATTTGACCGACTTTTTGTTCTCACCAGCGCGAGCGTACTCGCCTGTGAAATCCCTTTCGGGTGGCGAGCGCAATCGATTGTTGCTCGCGCGTCTGTTCGCCAAACCTGCCAACGTCTTGGTGCTTGATGAGCCGACCAATGATTTGGATATTGAGACTTTGGAATTGCTCGAAGAATTGCTCGAAGAGTACACAGGAACGGTGTTCTTGGTCTCGCATGACCGACAGTTTTTGGACAATGTGGTCACCGACGTAATTGCGGCAGAACCCGTGGCAGGGCAGTGGCGTGAATACGTGGGCGGTTTTTATGACTGGCAGCGCCAAAGTGGACAAACTGTTCCAGTGGGCATCGAAGCGCTGAACTTGGCCTCAAGTCAAGTGGTCAGCGAGAGCAAAGCCACATTGATCAAGACCGAACCCGCAGCGCCCAAACCTGCGGCGAATAAAGTCAAGCTGAGCTTCAAAGAGCAACGCGAGCTCGATGCGCTGCCTGCGCTCATCGAACAATTGGAGGCCGAGCAAAAAGACATCGAAACCCAATTGTCCAGTGGCGAAATTTTTGTCAAACAACCCGAATTGGGTGTGCAATTGAGCACCCGATTGGCTGAAATTGAGGATGAATTGATGAATGCTTTGGCGCGCTGGGAGACTTTGGATGGACGGTAATTGCGCGTGAATTACTCTTCATTGTGAGTTGAATTGTGAGTCGGGTTGAGACCGATTGACGATGACGGCTTCAGCGCATCGATGTGCATTTGGCTAAATGACTAAAAAGGCGAAGATTTCTTCAGTGAAACTTCGCCCTTTTTATGGCGTATTGCGCGTAAAACCGCTACAATGCGAACTTATAGAATTTTATACGTGCGACCGCGGGTTGTGCGTCTCTGAGGTATACGACTATGGCAGGCAGTACATTTGGGCAGTTATTCTGCGTCACTAATTTTGGCGAATCGCACGGGCCTGCGATTGGTTGCGTGATTGACGGCTGCCCCCCTGGATTGGCCTTGTCGGTTGAGGACATTCAGCCCGAATTGGATCGACGCCGACCTGGCACGTCACGCCACGTGACCCAGCGCCAAGAAGCAGACCAAGTGGAAATTTTGTCAGGTGTGTTCGAGGGCAAGACCACGGGCACGCCCATCGCGCTGCTGATTCGCAATACCGACCAGCGCAGTGGCGACTACGGCAATATTTCGGTTCAATTTCGACCTGGACATGCCGATTACACCTACTGGCAAAAATACGGCATTCGCGATTATCGAGGCGGTGGTCGCTCATCTGCGCGCACTACGGCGCCGATGGTGGCAGCAGGCGCTGTGGCCAAAAAATGGTTGAGCGAAATGTTTGGCACACAGATTCGCGGCTGTATGACCGCGTTGGGTGAAGTGCAGATTCCGGTCAACGATTGGGCGCAGACAAGCCTTAATCCATTCTTCGCAGCAGATGATGCAATTGTGCCTGAGCTTGAGCAGTACATGATTGCGCTGCGCGAAGCTCAAGACTCGGTGGGCGCAAAGCTTATGGTTGAAGCGCGCAATGTACCCGTTGGTTTGGGCGCGCCGCTGTTTGACAAGTTGGATGCCGATATTGCCTACGCCATGATGGGCGTGAACGCAGTCAAGGGCGTCGAAATTGGCGATGGCTTTGAAGTGGTGGCGCAAAAAGGTTCATACCATGGCGATTCAATGTCGCCCATGGGTTTTAAGACCAACCACGCGGGCGGCATTTTGGGCGGTATTTCATCGGGTCAGCCGATACAGGTTCATGTGGCGATTAAGCCGACTTCGAGCATCAGCTTGCCGCGCGAGTCGGTCAATCTGAACGGTGAATCGGTGCAGGTGGTGACCAAAGGCCGTCATGACCCCTGTGTGGGCATACGTGCAACGCCGATTTTGGAAGCGATGTTGGCGCTGGTCTTGATGGATCATGCTTTATTACACCGTGCGCAAAATGCAGATGTGACAGTTTCAACCCCAAAACTCACTCAAATTGGAGATTGATATGTTTAAATTTAAAATGATGGCTCTGGCCGTATCCACCGTGTTTTTGACCGCGTGCGGTACAGCGCAACAAACCACAAACGAAAGTGCGTCGGGCGTGAACCGTCAGCAAAAGTTCTCAATTTCCAGCGATGCGATCAATGCAGAGGCGGCCAAGGCCTACTCGGAAGTGTTGACCGAAGCGCGCAGTAAAAAAATGTTGGACACCAACGCTGCGATGGTGGCACGTGTTAGAAATATCACCAAAAATTTGACCGCAAAGGCACCAGCGATTCGTCCTGACGCTGCCAAATGGCCTTGGGAAGTGCATGTCCTGAACGTGGATGAAGCCAACGCATGGTGTATGCCGCACGGCAAAATGGCGATTTACAGCGGTTTAATCACGAAATTGAAATTGACTGACGCCGAAATCGCCCAAGTCATGGCACACGAAATTTCACACGCGCTGCGCGAACATTCGCGCGAGCAGGCATCAAGCCAACAAACCACTGGATTTTTAGCGGGCGTTTTGGGCGTGGTGGGTGAGGCCTACGGTATTTCAGGCGCGAGTGAGCTCGCTTCTTTGGGTGCAGATGTGGGCTTTAACCTGCCGTTTAGCCGCACGCATGAAACTGAAGCGGATTTGTTGGGCATGGAATTGGCGGCGCGTGCAGGCTACAACCCTGACGCGGCCAGTACACTGTGGGACAAAATGTTGGCCTCAGAAGGCGCGGGCACGCCAGAATTTTTGAGCTCGCACCCAGACCCAGAAAACCGCAAAGCCGCCTTGCAAGCTAACGCAAGTAAAGTGCGCGCTTTATACAACGCATCGGCGAAAAAATAATTTTAACTTTGAATAATTTTATGGCACAAACTCTATACGACAAATTATGGGACATGCACGTCATCCGCACGGAACAAGATGGCATGGCATTGATTTATATTGACCGTCAGCTGCTGCACGAAGTCACCAGCCCGCAGGCATTTGAAGGGCTGACCATCCACAATCGTCCCGTTTGGCGCATCAATGCTAATCTGGCGGTGTGCGACCACAATGTGCCGACCACCGACCGCGCTCAGGGCAATGCAGGGATTGTTGATCCTGTATCGCGTTTGCAAGTGGAAACACTGGATAAAAACTGTGACGAATTCGGTATCACCGAATTTAAAATCAAAGACATCCGTCAAGGCATCGTGCACGTCATTGGGCCTGAGCAGGGCGCAACACTGCCCGGCATGACCATCGTATGCGGTGACTCTCACACCTCGACCCATGGCGCGATGGCCGCTTTGGCTTTCGGCATCGGTACGTCCGAAGTTGAGCACGTACTGGCGACGCAATCGATGATGATGAAAAAAGCCAAAAACATGTTGGTACAAATCGATGGCGTTCTGCCTGCGGGTTGTACCGCCAAAGACATTGTACTGGCTGTGATTGGCGAAATCGGTACCGCAGGTGGCACGGGCTACACCATTGAGTTTGGTGGTTCTGCGATTCGTGCGCTGTCGATGGAAGGTCGCATGACCATCTGTAATATGGCGATTGAGGCGGGCGCGCGTGCGGGTCTGGTCGCGGTCGATGACAACACCATCAATTACTTCAAAGGCCGCACCTACGCACCTCAAGGCGCTGAGTTTGAGGTGGCTGAGCAGTTCTGGCGCACGCTGGTCTCTGACGAGGGTGCACAGTTCGACCGTGTACTCAAATTGCAAGCCGAATTGATTAAACCGCAAGTCACTTGGGGCACGTCACCTGAGATGGTGGTGGCGATTGATGCGCAGGTCCCTGATCCAGAGCAAGAAAAAGACCCCGTGAAACGCGACGCGATGGAACGCGCTTTGCAATACATGGGCTTGGAACCACGCACCGCCATCAACGCCATTGCGGTGGACAAGGTATTTATTGGCTCATGCACCAACAGCCGCATTGAAGACATGCGCGCTGCGGCTTGGGTGGTCAAACGCTTGGGTAAATCGGTGGCGAGCAATGTTAAATTGGCTTTGGTCGTGCCAGGTTCTGGATTGGTTAAAAAACAAGCCGAATCAGAAGGCTTGGATGTGATTTTTAGAAATGCAGGCTTTGAATGGCGTGAGCCAGGTTGCTCGATGTGCTTGGCGATGAATGCCGATCGATTGGATGCGGGCGAGCGTTGTGCTTCGACCTCAAACCGAAATTTTGAAGGCCGTCAGGGTGCAGGCGGTCGCACGCATTTGGTCAGCCCTGCGATGGCAGCCGCTGCTGCAATAGAAGGACATTTTGTTGATGTCCGCGCTTTGGTTTAATTGTTTTTTAATAGGAGTTTATGATGCGTAAATTATTCATTTTGGCGGTAATCAGTTCATTCATGTTGACGGGTTGTAATACATTTAAAGGTTTGGTCAATGGCCTGGGTAAAGACACTCAAAAAGCAGGCGAATGGATGCAAGACAAAACCAGCACCGCAGCCCCAGCCCCAGCGACAACTGAAGCGGTTCAACCACAATAAAATTAACTTGTGTGGACTTGTACGCTAGTACGAGCCCAGACAAAATTCAGTGATTAGTGAGTAAACGATGGAACAATTTACCCTCCATACGGGTTTGGTAGCGCCTTTGGACCGCGAAAATGTGGACACCGATGCGATTATTCCCAAGCAGTTTTTAAAATCCATTGCCCGTACAGGCTTTGGCGAAAATTTATTTGATGAATGGCGCTATTTGGACGTGGGTCAACCAGGTGCGGACAATTCAAAGCGTCCGTTGAATCCTGACTTTGTGCTCAACCAAGCGCGTTATCAAGGCGCCAGCGTGCTACTGGCACGCGATAATTTTGGCTGTGGCTCGTCGCGTGAACACGCCCCTTGGGCCTTGGATCAATACGGCTTTCGCGCAGTGATTGCCCCATCGTTTGCCGATATTTTCTTCAATAACTGCTACAAAAATGGCGTCTTGCCCATCGTACTGAAAGCCTCAGAAGTCGATAATTTGTTTGATATGACCAAAGCGCAAGTGGGTTTCGAGGTCACCATCGATTTGCCCGAGCAATTGGTGCGTGCGGGTGACGCGGTATTTAAGTTTGAAATTGGCGACTTTCGTAAATTTTGCATGGTCAATGGTTTTGACGACATTGGTTTGACGTTGCGTCACGCAGACGAAATTCGCGCATTTGAAGCCCAACACTTGATGAAATATCCTTGGTTGGCGAACGCTCAATTGAATTCAAATAAAATTGGTTAATTCTTTGATTTTAAACACATAAATTTATTTTTAAGACACATATAATGACACAAAATATCTTATTACTGCCAGGCGATGGCATCGGTCCAGAAATCATGGCACAAGGCGTGCGCGTACTGGAAAAATTAAAAGCTGACGGCTTGGACATCACATGGGACACGGCGCTGATTGGCGGCTGTGCAGTGGATGCCACTGGCGTGCCTTTGCCACAAGAGACTTTGGACAAAGCCGAGCAAGCACAAGCGGTATTGCTCGCTGCGGTCGGTGGCCCTCAATACGATGTGTTGCCGCGCGAACAGCGCCCTGAGCGTGGGTTGTTGGGTATTCGCAAAGCGATGAATGTGTTTTCTAACCTGCGTCCTGCGATTGTCTATCCCGAGTTGGTGCAAGCATCGACCTTGAAACCTGAAGTGGTTTCGGGCTTGGACATCATCATTGTGCGTGAATTGGTTGGCGACATTTATTTCGGTGAACCGCGTGGGATTGAGATGCGTGATGGCGAGCGCGTGGGCTTTAACACCATGATTTACAGCGAATCTGAAATTCGCCGCATTGCGCACAGTGCGTTCAAAACCGCCCAAAAACGTGCTAAAAAATTGTGTTCTGTGGACAAAATGAATGTACTCGAATGCACGCAATTGTGGCGTGATGTGGTCATTGAAGTGTCTGCTGAGTACCCAGACGTGGAATTGTCACACATGTTGGTGGACAACGCGGCCATGCAGTTGGTGCGTAATCCCAAGCAATTTGACGTGATGGTAACGGGCAATATGTTTGGTGATATTTTGTCGGATGCCGCTTCAATGCTGACGGGTTCTATTGGTATGTTGCCTTCGGCGTCAATCGATGCCAATGGCAAAGGCCTGTACGAGCCGATTCATGGTTCTGCACCGGACATCGCAGGCAAAAATTTAGCCAATCCTTTGGCTATGATTTTGTCCATTGCCATGATGTTGCGCCATAGTTTGAACCAAGAAGTTGCAGCAAATCGTGTGGAGGCAGCGGTTAAATCTGTGTTGGCGCAAGGCTATCGCACGGGCGACATCATGACCGAAGGTGGTCGTAAAGTTGGTACGGTCGAAATGGGTGATGCGGTTTTGGCGGCATTGTCACTTAATCAATGAAACAATCAAATGGTGGAG
>CAZDLD010000041.1:0-1619 GCA_964506355.1 uncultured Hydromonas sp. | reverse complement strand
GCAGCTCTTTAAGGAGTGATTTGAATATGATTCAATTTTTGCGTGGTATTTACAAACAATGGGCGGTGCAATCGGCATTGTTTGTTCTGAGTATTGTTACGGTGACGTCAGCCACAGCGGCAACGAGCACCAGTAGCAAAGTCGCGACCACAGCAAAGACCCAAGTGGTCAAAAAGTTGGATGATAAAAGCAAAAAAACCGTTGAGAGTAAAGGCAAAGCGGGCGCAAAAGAAGATTTGAAAGCCAAATCAAAGTCCGCAGCCAAAATCAACGACAAGGCCAACGATAAAGCCAAGGAAAAAAGCAAGTCCGATGCCAAGGCCAAATTGAATCAAGCCAAAGAAGACAAACTCAAAGAAGACAAACTCAAACAAGAGAAACTGAAGCAAGAGAAACTGAAGCAGGATAAGCTCAAGCAAGAGAAACTCAAACAAGAAAAAGCCAAAAAAATCGACAAATCAACACTCACAGACAAGGCCAAATCGAAAGATGCCAAGACTGTAAGCAAAGACAAGTCCAAGGACAAAGTGAAATCAGCGGACAAGTCCAAAGAAGTAGGCAAGGGTAAAAGTACGGACAAGGCCAAGGATGTAAAAACAGCGGCCAAAACCAATGCTTCGGGTAAGGATAAACAGACCAAGACGGTGCTTAAACCTTCTACACCCAAAAAAGCAACGGTCCAGCGAGATGCTGAACCGTACGTGGTGCCCAGTGCAGCAGTCATGCCAAAGCCAAAAACTGTGGTGGACAGTGCAGATTTATCCGAGCAGGACATCATCTCCGAGGTCAAGCGTGCGGTCAATTTGCACGAAGAGTTGGGGATGGATGGTTTGCAAAAAGGTTCTGAGCGTTGTTATACGCTCGAGACCAATCAAAATCGCTGTTTGTACTTTGATTTGGCTGCTCGGAAAATTGATTTGATGGTGGCTCAGACCTTCAATTCGCCGTTGAACATGTACTTTGATGACACGACTTTTGGCGGGAGATTGATTGATGTGTACAGTAAATCGGGCAAGAGCGTGGAGCAAGCGAATGAGTTTTTGCGCTTGGCCTCACCTCAGGTGAACAGCTATGTGGTGCAGAAAGTCAAACTGTCGAGTTTTATCAAATAATCATGTAAAAGTATAAACTTTTAAGCTATTAAACTTTTGAAGTTTTAAACATTTAAAGTTTAATAGTTAATAGATAAGAAATTTTAGATATCAAATTTTTAATTTAATGTAATGAGGTAATGAAATGCAACGAGTGGGATTAGTCGGATGGCGTGGTATGGTCGGTTCAGTGTTGATGGATCGCATGGTGGCTGAAAATGATTTTGCACATTTTGAGCCAGTCTTTTTCAGTACATCCAATGCGGGCGGTGCAGCGCCGAGCTTTGCGAAGTCCGATGGCGTATTGCACGATGGCAACAGCGTGGATGATTTGAAAACCTGTGACATTATTGTGACCTGCCAAGGTGGTGACTATACGACTGAAATGTTTGGCAAACTTCGTGCGAGCGGCTGGAACGGCTATTGGGTCGATGCGGCTTCGACCTTGCGCATGGAAAAAGACGCCATCATCGTACTCGATCCTGTGAATTTACCTGTGATTGAAAATGGTTTAAGCAGCGGTGTAAA
>CAZDLD010000040.1:1841-12726 GCA_964506355.1 uncultured Hydromonas sp. | reverse complement strand
TGATTATACTGCCAATTCCATGCAAAAACACAGTCAGAATCATGAAAAATAGCGCTAAAGTCATCAATTAAGTGGCATTAACCAAATTTTATAAGCAATTGACCACATTATCAGCCCAATCGCCAGCTCCAACAGCACCCAAGTGATGGCTTTTTGAAAAATAGGCGTCAAAATACGCGCCCCAAAACCCAAACTCAAAAACCAAAAAAATGACGCGCAACACGCGCCAAGTGCAAACACCCAGTGTGCCGGCGCATACTGAGCACTGATGGAGCCGAGTAAGAAAAATGTGTCCAAATATACATGTGGATTGAGCAGGGTAAAGCCCAGACAGGTCAACACGGCTGCTTTGAGCGATACACTTTGCTGGCTGGGGTTTTCCGTTGTCGGTTGGCTGTGTTTAAACGCATTCCAAAAAGCCCGTGCGCCATACACCAGCAAAAAACCGACCCCAATCACGCGCACCAGCTGTAACGCCCACGCGCTCTGGCCAAAAGTCACGCCCACAAATGCCGTGCCGAGGACAATTAGAATCGCGTCCATCAGCGCGCAGAGCAGGGTGATGGGCAAGACGTGCTGGCGCAGCAATCCCAGTTTCAGCACAAAGGCATTTTGCGCACCGATGGGCAGTATCAAGCCCAAACCAGTGACAAAACCTGCAATGAAAGGTGCGATGTATGCGGACATGAAGGGCGTTTAGACCTTGTCTTTGGCGCTCAAAAATGCGTCTGAGAAGAATGCAGTGTCGGGTAGCTTGTGCGCAGTGGTGTACAGCTCATGCGCCGAGCGCACGACCACGGGCGCACCACACGCGTACACTTCGAGGCCGCTCATGTCAGGATAATCCTCTGCAATGGCCATGTGAACAAAGCCAGTGCGTCCGCTCCAGTTGTGTTCTGGCAGGGCGTCCGATACCACGGGCGTGTATTTGAAATTGGGGATTTCACGCGCCCATTGCTCTGCCAATTCATTCAAATACAAGTCTTGCGGCAGGCGCGTGCCCCAATACAGATGAATCGGGCGAGCCACACCGAGGGCCTGCATGTCCTCGACAATGGCCTTGATCGGCGCAAAACCAGTGCCAGACGCGATTAAAATCATCGGCAGTTTGGACGCCTCATTGCGGTAAAATGTGCCGTGTGGGCCTTCTAGACGCAATATGTCGCGCTCTTTGGTCGAGCTGAACAACTGATCGGTGAACACGCCACCGACCATGTGTCGGATGTGTAATTCTACGGTTTTTTCTTCTAAACGCGGTGCGCACGCCATCGAGTAGCTGCGGTGCGAACCATCTCGCAAAATCACATCAATGTATTGACCGGGGCGAAATTTAAAATCATCGTTGGCAGGCAATTGCAATTGCACAATCATCACGTCATCGGTCGCGCGCTTGAGCTCCAAGATGCGCGAAGGAATTTTTTTCACTGGGAATGCCGCGTCCGCAATGGTGGCTTCGATGGTGGTGTCCGATGTGACTGTGGTTTTGCATGTAATCATCATACCTTTTTGATGGTCGTCAGGCGTCATCGCGTTGTTCATACCAATGTCGATGTCACCGCACACGTATTTGGCTTTACATGAGCCGCACGCGCCGTCTTTACAACCATACGGCAGCACCACGTTGGCGCGTAAAGCTGCATCCAAGATGGATTCATTGTCTTCAATGGGGAATGTGGTGTTCGATGGGAGTACGGTAATCGTATTGGACATGAAAAGCCTTTCAAAAAAATTTGCCGAATTGTAGCACAGCGCGAATTAACTCAGTCTTAAAGAGTTGGGGAAGCCTAAATGCGTTGAGTGTTTCTGCGCTGTACACATGGTGTTATGAAGGCAATAATTTATTTCACATCTTTGAAATAATGTTAGAATTACTTGCTGAAATTATGAACGTATTTATTAAATAATGGGTTTAATACCACGAGGTGAATATGCGTGTAGAAAAAAAAGCCAGTAAAACTTTAGACAAAATTGACCGAAAAATTCTTGGTATTTTGCAAAAAGATGGTCGAATCGTGATGACGGAGCTGGCTGAGCAAGTCGGGCTTTCGCTTACGCCTTGTATCGAACGCGTGCGTCGATTGGAGCGAGGTGGCATTATTTTGGGCTATCACGCGCGCTTAAATCCTCAGGAGTTAGGCGCTGGGCTGCTGGTGTTTGTTGAAATCAGCTTGCGCGACATGGCCAATGGCAAATTTGAAGAATTCCGCCGCTCCGTGCTTGAAGTGGAACAAGTGCAGGAGTGTCATCTGGTTTCAGGAGATTTTGACTATTTAATCAAAGCACGCATCCGTGAAATGAGCGAATACCGTCAGTTACTGGACGTATTGCTGCGATTGCCCGGTGTGGCCAACTCCAAAAGCTATGTGGTGATGGAAGAAGTGAAAGAAACCATGGCGCTGGCATTGGGTGCATAGTCACCGGTTGACTATTTGGCTTAATTTACAATACAAGCATTGCACTATCCGAAGTTTGACAGTATAATTGCGCGTTTACGGCTAATAGGCTTTGGTCGTGGTTCATCATGATTGTCATAATTGTTATGCAATCATCTCAAATTTATTTGAAGGGTTTTAAAAATGGTAGTAATTCGTATGGCTCGTGGCGGCTCAAAAAAACGTCCTTTTTACAACATCGTCGCTGCTGATTCACGCAATCGCCGTGATGGCCGTTATATCGAACGTGTTGGCTTTTACAACCCTTTGGCAGCTGAAGGCGTTGAAGGCTTGCGTATCGAACAAGAGCGTTTGGCTCACTGGCAAAGCGTTGGCGCTCAATTGAGCCCAGCAGTTGCACGTTTGGTTAAATCTGTTAAACCAGCGTAATACCAAATTAATTTCTCTTTATAGTCTGTCACAATTTTATGTCTTCGTTTGTTCCGAAAAAAAAGCAGGTTGCTGGAAATTCGCAACAACCGAATCAAACGCATAATACCAGTGCACAGACCAGCAGTAACACATCGAGCCAACCAGACGATCTAATCGTTGTGGCGCGCATCGGTGTCGCTTACGGTGTCAAGGGGTGGGTGAAAATCCATCCCTTTTCGCATTCTCCCGATGCGCTGATTCATGCCAAACGATGGTGGATTGCACCTTATATTCCGAATCAAAAAGCCGACAGCATTGCTTGGCAACCCGTTCTTCCCACTCAAATCAAACCGCATTCAGATACATGGGTGGCGCATTGCAGTACATGGCTCAGCCGTACTGAAGCTGAGAACATCAAGGGATGGCAAGTGGCTGTGGCGCGCAGTGATTTTCCAGAACCTGATGCCGATGAATTTTATTGGACCGATTTGATGGGCGCTCAAGTGCGCAATCAAGACGGTGTGCTTTTGGGCGAGGTCTATGGCTTGATAGAGAATGCAGCGCACACCGTGATGCAAATCGCAAATTCTACAAATTCTGCGAGCTCTCAAATCACAAGCGACGGCAATCAAACCGCCGCAGCCAAAACCGAATACCTCATTCCGTTCGTGTCCGCATTTGTGGGCGATGTCGATGTACATGCCAATCCCAAAACCATTGCGGTGACTTGGGATGTTGATGCCACGGCATAATCCGCATCATCTCGCACCAAAATCTTCGTATTGTTTAATTTTTGTATTATTGATTAAGAATTGATTGCTTATGAATCAAGCACGTTCGCCCATCTTGTTGGATGTGATTACCCTGTTTCCAGAAATGTTCAGTGCGTTGACGGAGCAGGGTGTGGTTCGACGTGCATTTGAAATGGGTTTGGTGCAATTAAATTTAGTCAATCCGCGTGACTTTGCCAGCAATGCCTATAAGACCGTGGACGATCGCCCTTATGGTGGCGGCCCTGGCATGGTGATGATGGCGCCGCCCATTGCAGCGGCAATTCGCGCAGCTCAAGCCAGACATAACGAGCAAGGTTGCGCGCCATATGTGGTGTACATGTCGCCACAGGGCGTGGCCTTGAATCAAACATGGATTACGCAACAATTAGCGCTGATGCAGGGTGATACATTAAATACAGTCACTGCAGATGCTACATCGTCCAAACCGCGTAGTTTAATTGTGCTGTGCGGACGTTATGAGGCCATCGATGAGCGCTTGTTCAAATTGGGCTTGATTGACCTTGAGCTGAGCGTCGGCGACGTGGTTCTATCTGGCGGGGAGTTGGCCGCAATGATGATGTTTGATGCCTTGTTACGCTGCTTGCCCGATGTACTCAACGATCAGTTGTCTGCGGTTCAGGATTCCTTCTCCGAGGGTTTGGATGGTCTTTTGGACTGTCCACACTACACACGCCCTGAGAATTTTGAGAATTTTACCGTTCCAGAGGTGCTTTTATCTGGAAACCATGCTAAAATTGCGGTCTTTCGTAGGCAAATGGCATTGAAAAACACCTTGGCCAAACGCCCAGACTTAATTGTCTTGGCAAGAAGTAAGGGGCTTTTAAATGCGGCTGATGAAAAATATTTACAGCAATTGGATGATGCAGGCCTTTGAATTTATTAGGCTTTAGTTTGAATTTTGCTGTTTGGGTGTTCGAATCAGAAATGGTTTGAACTTTTAAATTGATGGGACGTGCCGCGGCATGAAACATCTTCCATCCTCTGGTCATCTACAATAAAAACCGATGACAAACGATGGTGTTTGGAGTGAAAAATGGACTTGATTCAGATTTTAGAGCAAGAAGAAATTGCTCGTTTGGGAAAAACAATTCCCGTATTTGCTGCTGGTGATACAGTGGTTGTTAGCGTGAACGTGGTCGAGGGTACTCGTAAACGTGTTCAGGCTTATGAAGGTGTTGTGATTGCACGCCGCAATCGCGGTTTGAATTCATCTTTCATTGTGCGTAAGATTTCATCTGGCGTGGGTGTTGAGCGTACATTCCAATTGTACTCTCCAGTCATCGCTGGTATCGAAGTCAAACGCCGTGGTGATGTTCGCCGTGCTAAGTTGTACTATTTGCGTGATCGTTCAGGCAAATCTGCACGTATTAAAGAAAAATTGCCAGCACGTAAAGTTAAAGTGGCTGCAGTTTAATTGGTACGATGTGCCAGTACAGCAACAGCAAAAAACGCGACTTTGGTCGCGTTTTTTTGTGGGCGAAATCTAAGGTAGAATGACGCATGGCAAACTCCAAACCCCAATCTCATATCCCCATTTTAAACCCACGAGACGTACCAAGCGTGCGCTATACAGACACCCAGGTGCGTGCCGAGTGGACACCATCGCAATGGCAGCAGCTTGAAAGACAGTTTATCGCCACTGCGCTGACTCAGGCAGAAGGGGTTGAAGGTTTGTTGCGACAGGATGCCATCAAGCATGAGCAATTGCGCGATGCGGCGGTGCTGATGCTTTTGATTGAGCAGAGTGGGGCAGAGGGCGGATGGTCGCTGGTTTTGACCACTCGTGCTCAGCACCTGCGCCACCATCCAGGGCAAGTCAGCTTCGTCGGCGGTGGTGTGGAGGAGGGTGAGCGAGTCATCGAAGCGGCATTGCGCGAAGCCGCTGAAGAAATCAATTTGGATGTGCAAGCAGTTGAAATATTAGGCGTATTGCCCGACTATCACACAATCACTGGGTTCCGTGTCGCGCCCGTTCTGGGGGTGATGCATGGTGCGGATTGGCGCAAACAAAACATTGTAATTGATAGAGATGAAGTGGATGAGGTGTTTACTGTGCCGCTAAAGCATATTTTTGATGACAGCCAAATTCGACGTCATACATTCGAATATCAGAATCATCAAAGAAATTTTTTGAGCGTCACCTATTTGGCGGATCATGCGCAGACGATATCCCTGAAGCATCAAGAGATCAAGGAATCAGCGGATTCAATTGACTCGCAGGAATATTTCATATGGGGTGCCAGTATGGCCATGTTGAATAATTTGAATCAAATCTTGAGGGCACATTTAAGCGCTCAGTAAGCAAATGATTGTGCACAGTCGTTCGTTATGGATAGACGGTTTGCGCTACAATGTACGTTGTAAAGTATGATTTTTTAAAGGACATTTTATGAGCTTAATCGCGATTTTAGGTGCTTTGTTGTTAGAGCAGTTGTTTCCACTGTCCAGCTACACCCAGCTGCGCGTGAATCTGCGCAAAACAATTGATTATGTCGAGCGTGCATTGTCAATGGACCAAGTCAAACCTTGGCAAACCTTTTGGTTCATTACGTTGCTGGGCGCGATTGTTGCAGGATTATTGGCGGTGGGTGCTTACGCCATTCATCCAATGGTGGGTTTGGTTTTCACCATTGCGGTTTTGTATTTGACCATCGGCATTCGTCAAGTCAGCCACTTTTATAGCAAAATTCGCATCGCCTTGACTCAAGGCGATGATGCCGTTGCGCGTAGCTCTTTGGTCGAATGGTTGCATGAAGAAGCCGAATTGACGGGCTATCGCGGCAGCGTTCAAGTGGCACAATTGACTCAAACTCAGTTGATTCGCCAAACCTTAGAAATGGCCATCTTATCCAGCTTGCGCTATGTATTTGCGGGCTTGTTTTGGTATTTGCTGTTGGTGCCATTCAAATTGGGTGTGGCGGGTGTGGTGTTTTACCGTCTGTCCGATTTGCTCGCACGTCGCTGGCATCTGCGCGCTGATGGCAAAGAAGATGCCTATACGATGTATGCTCGCAAGATGATGAACTGGATTGAATTCTTACCCGCTCGCTTTGCTGCGGTGATTTTTGCGGTGGTTGGTAACTTTGAAGATGCTTTGTTTGCATGGCGTACCCAATCAACCAATCTGCGTCAGTTGGGCGAGACTGATGCGGCTTCAGTTGTTTTGACAGCGGGTGCAGGAGCACTCGGTGTAACTTTGCGCGACGGTGTGGTACAGCGCACCAATGAGATGATGGACGAGCATGAATTGTCATTGTATGGTGATGATGTGGCACTCAAGGCCGACTCGGTCACCAATGCGGGTCAAATTGGCTTTGGCGCAGAACCAGATGTGCGTACTTTGAACAGTGGGGTGGGGATATTCTGGCGCTCTATGATATTTGTGTTGCTGACCTTGATGATCATGACCTTGACGAAAATTTTGACGTAAAATTTGAAGGAAATTTAACGTAATTGTTTAAATACAAACGAAATTATTGTACAATGCTGGTTGCTCATTTTGAGCACACGGCGCGTTGTTAGACCAGCGTGTCCGCAAGTGATTTTATTTTAAGGAATTGATTATGTCTATTGCAGCACAAAAAGCTGAAGTCGTCGCACAATACCAACGTGCAGCTGGCGATACAGGCTCTCCAGAAGTTCAAGTGGCTTTGTTGACCGCTCGCATCAATGATTTGACCGAGCATTTTAAAGCACACAAGAAAGATCACCACTCACGTCGTGGTTTGTTGAAAATGGTTAGCCGCCGTCGTAAGCTGCTCGACTATTTGAAACGCAAAGACGCTGATGCTTACCGTTCTTTGATCGAACGTTTAGGCTTGCGTAAATAATACGTTTATGAGAATGCCTGTGTCGATGATGCAGGCATTTTTGTTTACGCTGTGTTTGAACAATATTAATTTTAATATTGCTGATTAACTCGGATGTTCTATGGCAGGTGTTATTCCAAGAGGGCGGTTGTCTAAGCGCCTTGTTGGAATAGCATGTCAAGAATGTCCAACCTATAAAGGATGTTTTATGAGTATGTTTAATAAAGTAACCAAGACCTTCCAATACGGCCAACACACCGTCACCATGGAAACTGGTCAAATCGCTCGCCAGGCTTCTGGCGCTGTGATGTTGAATATGGATGACACCGTGGTTCTGGCCACTGTGGTTGCCAAAGAACAAGCCAAAGCGGGTCAAGACTTTTTCCCACTGACTGTGGATTACATTGAGAAAGTTTATGCAGCAGGTCGTATTCCGGGTGGCTTTTTCCGTCGTGAAGGCCGTCCTTCAGAAAATGAAACTTTGGTCAGCCGCCTGATTGACCGTCCATTGCGTCCATTGTTCCCAGAAGGCTTTTACAATGAGATTCAAGTGGTGGTGCAAGTGTTGTCATCTAACCCTGAAGTGAATCCAGACATCCCAGCATTGCTCGCGGCATCAGCAGCGATGGCGATTTCGGGCGTGCCGTTTGCAGGCCCTGTGGGCGCTGCACGCGTGGGCTATATTGATGGTCAATACGTATTGAACCCAACATTTGCTCAGCTCGAAACATCGCGCATGGACTTGGTGGTGGCGGGTACTGAAGCGGCTGTGTTGATGGTTGAATCTGAAGCACAACAATTGCCAGAAGACGTGATGTTGGGCGCTGTGGTCTATGGTCACGAGCAAATGCAAATCGCCATTGACGCGATTTATGAGTTGGTTCGTGACGGTGGCAAACCTGAATGGAATTGGACTGCACCGGCGAAAAATGATGCTTTGATCAGCAAAATCACTGAAATCGCTCAAGCCGATGTTCAAGCCGCATATCAAATTCGTGACAAGCAATTGCGTACTACGGCTTTGCGCAACGTGACTGCAAAAACATTGGCTGCATTGACAGAAGCGGGCGTAGAGGCCGATGCTGTTGACGTGGGCAATATCTTGTTTGATTTGGAAGCGCAAGTGGTTCGTTCTGAAATCTTGAACGGCAAACCACGTATCGATGGTCGTGATACTCGCACTGTGCGTCCAATCGAAATCGAATTGGGCATTTTGCCACGCACCCACGGTTCTGCATTGTTCACCCGCGGTGAAACTCAAGGCTTGGTGGTGGCGACTTTGGGCACCAAAACAGATGAGCAAATCGTAGATGCATTGCAAGGCAACTCACGCGATCGCTTTATGTTGCATTACAATATGCCTCCATTCGCAACAGGCGAAACAGGCCGCGTAGGCTCTCCTAAACGTCGTGAAATCGGTCATGGCCGCTTGGCAAAACGTGCGCTCATCGCGTGCTTGCCATCAGCAGAAGAATTCCCGTACACCATTCGTGTGGTGTCTGAAATCACCGAATCAAATGGCTCTTCATCAATGGCGTCTGTTTGTGGCGGCTGTTTGTCTTTGATGGATGCAGGCGTGCCAATGAAAGCGCACGTTGCAGGTATCGCAATGGGCTTGATTAAAGATGGTGGTAAGTTCGCAGTTTTGACCGACATCTTGGGTGATGAAGATCACTTGGGCGATATGGACTTTAAAGTGGCGGGTACTGCGATTGGTATCACGGCATTGCAAATGGACATCAAAATCCAAGGCATTACCAAAGAAATCATGCAAGTGGCCTTGGCACAAGCCAAAGAAGGTCGTATGCACATCTTGGGTAAAATGCAATCTGCCATTACGGGCGGTCGTGAAGAAATGTCTACATTCGCGCCACGTCTGTATACCATGAAAATCAACGCGGACAAAATCCGTGACGTGATTGGTAAGGGTGGCGCAACCATCCGTCAATTGACCGAAGAAACCGGTACCACCATTGATATTCAAGAAGATGGTACCATCACCATCGCTTCAAATGACGCGGATAAAGCGGCTGATGCACAACGTCGCATCTCTGAGCTGACTGCGGAAATCGAAGTGGGTAAAGTGTACGAGAACTGCCCAGTTCTGAAAATCTTGGATTTTGGCGCGATTGTACAAGTGTTCCCAGGTAAAGATGGTTTGCTGCACATCTCTCAAATTGCCCACGAACGTGTGAATCAAGTGTCTGACTACCTCAAAGAAGGTCAACTGGTGACAGTGAAGGCAACTGAAACTGATGACCGTGGTCGTGTGAAATTATCGATGAAAGCATTGATTGATCGACCTGCTCGTGAAGAAAATACACCTTCACAAGAAAATTCTGCTGAATAATTTGATTTACTTAGTTTGATTTTAAAAGCCCTTTACTTTGATGTTAAGGGCTTTTTTTACACGCAATTCATACTCAAAATTTCTACTTTTCTGAAATCAATAATTCAAGCAAGATTAAATTAATTTTTTGCTGCATTTAATTCCTTGGACAGCATCCCTCTTTGTAGGGATGCTTTTTTTGTGCATGGATATTGATTTATGTAATGGGTACATAGAAATAATTTTAACTCTGTCAATAATTGATATTTATGTAGTTCAAATGAGTAAAAATCAAAGTCCATAACTTTAAAAATAGCCACATTTGTATTGTTGGATTTCACAGTAAAAAATGCCGCTAAGTCAACAAATATAAGGGTTTAAAAAAATCAAATAGTAAAATATACCTAAAGCTTTTAGCTGAAAAGCTGTACAAATAATTTTTGATTTCTATCTCTAGGAAATAATAAAAAATGGTTTAAATGTTGCAGATTATGTAATCCCAATTGCTACGAATGAATGCCAGAACGATGCAACCGATAATGGAGATAATCATGTGGAAAAAAACAAAACTCAGTCAATTGACCGACCATGGTACTCAGTTAAAAAGTCAAAGGGTTGATACGGTATCCTTGGAAAATTTTTCTACTTTAACAAGGGAACAACCGAAAACAACTCCTACTAATGGGTGGGTTAACGAAAAGCAAGTGCTTAAAAATTCAGTAAATTTTCAAGATGCGTATACTATTAATTACATGGCGACTGTTAAGTTACTAGCAGTTGATGAAATTGCATCAATTGAATCAAGTGTCTCAAACGCTTATATCGCTGGAACTCTTGTTCCAACAACACCATCTTCTTCTGATGACATTTCTCACAACTATCTAATTAAAACTGTTGGGGGTTTATTTCTTGGCGGTGGCATCAGTGCAGCAGGTGCTGGAAGTTCTGGTGGCTCGAGTTCTAATGTGATTGTAGGTGTGAGCTTTGGCGGAGGTGATGGTATATACTCGTCTATCGTTAATGCAAATATGTACAGTCAGTCACAGGTTAGAACAGACAATGATCAGGTGAAAGACTTGTTGGCGGTCTATAATAGCCAAGGACAAGGCGCCAAATGGGGCGCTGGTATTGGTCATGGCGTGAACCTTA
>CAZDLD010000040.1:0-1831 GCA_964506355.1 uncultured Hydromonas sp. | reverse complement strand
TCTGAGTTTGTAGGTCCTTATACAACTATTGTCGCCAAAGTCAATTACGTCAACGGATTACAAAGTTTTACTGATGCCCAAAAACTCCTGGCCATCAGTGCAATGGGGCATTTTGCAGATGTATCGAACGTGAAATTCACACCCCATACACAATCGAGCGACCCTCTGAACGCAAATGATACAGCAACACAAACAGGGGATATTCGTTGGGCGAATACCCAAAACATGAATAATTATGCTGCACTTTCACATTACCCAGACTGGAGTAGTGACGGCCAGAACTTAGGTATCAGTGGGGATATCTGGATTGAATCCAACTATGATTACATTAAAAACCCAAATTGGGAGTGGGCTATTAGCTATGTTCATTTCGTATTTATGCACGAATTGGGTCACACCTTAGGGTTAGAGCATCCACACGAAACGTCTATTAAACTACCCAATAGTGACAGCGTTAAGTATTCGATTATGAGCTACAACGATTATATTGGTGATCTGAATGACAGTCGTGAATCACAAATTTTACCTAGTTCGATGATGCTTAATGACATTGCTGCGATTCAATATCTATACGGCGTGAACACAAAAATTCACATTGAAGATACGGTGTACCGCTGGGGTAGTAACGACAAAATTTATGAAACCATATACGACGCGGGTGGTATCGACACGATTGATGCGACAAAGCAACTGTTGGGGGTTCATATTGATTTAAATCCAGGCACATTTTCTACCATAGGCGTGGCATTTAGCAATGGGAAAACCGATGTGCGTGACAATTTGGCCATGGCCTACGCGGTTCAAGTCGATGGTCAAGTCATCAATTTGATTGAAAATGCCATCGGGTCAAAACACGATGATGAGTTGCTTGGTAACGACGCAGATAACCGATTGGCAGGGGGTGCGGGCGATGACATTTTGGGAGGTGGGTTGGGCGCAGATTCATTCGTTATCGATGCTGAACTAGATCTACACAATATAGACAGCATCAATGATTTTTCAAGCAAACAAGGGGAGAAGTTGGTACTGGATGCCAGTATTTTCAGTGCGCTTGGGATGGGGACTGATTCGGGGGTATTGGATGCGCAAAGCTTCTTAGCGGGCGTAGGGACCACGAGTGCTGATTCCGCTGAACACCATCTGATTTATGACACCAGCTCCGGCTATCTTTATTACGACGTCGATGGCAGTGGGGCTTTGGTGGCACAGTGTTTCGCAATATTGGTCAATTTGGCGCCAATCAGCGCACAAGATTTCGTGATTGTTTGAGTAATGAATTTGATTCAAACATTTGCGAAAGCCTGCTGACTCTTCAACCCGGTCAGTAGTTTTAAAGGACAGCTAAAGCTGTCCTTCTTTTTATTGACTCAGTGTAATCGGTGGGGCTTCTAAAAAGTCACGGATGTCTGCAATTATGCCATCACAGCGGCAAATGCATCGGCCACGTATTCAACGTTTTGGCTATTCAAGCCTGCCACGCACATACGACCCGATTTGACCAAGTACACTGCGAATTCTTCACGCAGACGATCCACTTGTTCTGGAGACAGCCCCGTGTAGCTGAACATGCCGCGCTGTTTGATCAAATATGAAAAGTCTTTGCCTTGTACTTTGGCTGAGAGTACGTCATAAAGCTTTTGACGCATGGCTTTGATGCGCACGCGCATTTCGGTGACTTCACCTTCCCACATGGCGCGCAATTCAGGCGTATTCACCACATTGGCGGTAATTGTGCCGACGTGATATGCTGGGCTAGAGTACATTTTACGAATGGTGAGTTTGAGCTGACCCAAGATGCGGTCTGCTTCTTCAGCATTGGCACACACCGCCG
>CAZDLD010000039.1:0-12735 GCA_964506355.1 uncultured Hydromonas sp. | reverse complement strand
GGTATGTGGTTTGGAATAGTGTTGACCGTGTTGTTTGTGGTGACGGGCTTGGCGTGGTTGGCGGATAAATTTCACTTCGCCCCGCAGCGCAAGCGCGTGGCAGAAGCGATTTTTGACAAGGCCAAGGCCAGTGGTCAAGGCGGCTATGACGACGCCGTGCGCAACGCCATGATGCGTCCAGCGTGGTTGGAGTACACCGCAGGTTTGTTCGGTGTGATTGCGCTGGTGTTCGTGCTGCGCTCGTTCATCGTAGAGCCGTTTCGCATTCCATCGGGCTCGATGTTGCCAAATCTGTACGTGGGCGACTTCATCTTGGTCAATAAATTCACTTACGGATTGCGCACGCCGATTGGCAACCACACCCTCGTGCCGATGAACCAACCCAAAAAAGGCGACGTGGTGGTGTTTCAATGGCCAGTGGACAAGAGCCAAAGTTACATCAAACGTGTGGTCGGTACCCCAGGCGACGTGGTGCGCTACGAGAACAAAATCCTCACGGTCAACGGTCAAATTTACCAGCAAATGCCCAAGTCTGAGACCATCCCCGAAGCCGAATACCCCACCTATGCGAACAGCAATCGCCCCGTACTCGGCGTGATTATGAACAAATCGGTTGAAACGGGCGCGGTGCCGCACGACATTCTCACCATAGAGAAACAACCCGCCATCAATCCAAATGCACTGATTGAATACCCGTTCAGCAAGACCACAGGTGCGTGCACCTACTTCCCGAACAACACAGGTCTGGAGTGTAAAGTTCCAGCAGGTCAATACCTGATGATTGGTGATAATCGTGACAACAGCACCGACGGGCGCTACTGGGGCTTCGTGCCTGAGTCCAACATCATTGGCAAAGCTTTTTTTGTTTGGATGAACTTTAGCCACCCATCGCGCATTGGCTCGTCTGTGAAATGATTAAACTCCTATGAGCACGCGTCAATTGTCACTGAGTATCCTGCAAGAGCGACTGGACTACAGCTTCAACCAGCCCAAGCTACTGCAACAAGCGCTGACCCACCGCAGTTATGCGGCAGAGCACTACGAGCGTTTGGAATTTTTGGGTGATGGCGTGCTCAACTGCACCATCGCCTACTGCCTGTATCAGCAGTTCAAGGGGCAAAAAGAAGGCGAACTCTCGCGCATCCGTGCGCATCTGGTGCGCCAAGAGGCCTTGGTGGTCATTGCCCAAGGATTGCAGTTGCAACGATTTTTATTCTTGGGCGATGGCGAGCTCAAGAGCGGTGGGCTGGAGCGCGCATCGATCTTGGCCGATGCGGTCGAAGCGATTTTTGGTGCGATATTTTGTGACGCCGATTTTGCCACCGCGCAGGACGTGGTCACACGACTGTACCAACCGATGTTGGACGAGCTCGACCCGAACACCGCAGGCAAAGACCCCAAGACCCAATTGCAAGAGCGACTACAAGCGCAAAAACGCCCCGTACCCAAATACGACATCATCAGCATCGAGGGCGCGGCGCATGAACAAAGTTTCACCATGAGCTGCACGATTGCATCTCTGAACATCACCACCCAAGGCACAGGCGCGTCGCGCCGCATCGCTGAGCAAGAAGCTGCCCGCGCAGCGATGGCACTCTTGGATGGCGCACACACAAAGAAAAAACCATGACCACAGAACACACCCCGCCAGCAGCCGCCGAATCAAATTCTGACACCCCGTACCACACGGGCTTCGTCGCGATTATTGGCCGCCCCAATGTGGGCAAATCCACCCTGATGAATCAGCTCATCGGCGCGAAAGTCTCAATTACCTCGAAAAAAGCCCAAACCACGCGCCACCGCATCAACGGCGTGCTGACTCAGGACAACACCCAATTCATCTTTGTCGATACCCCCGGCTTTCAGACCAAGCACGGCGGCGCGCTCAATCGCGTGCTCAATCGCAATGTCTCGCAAGCTTTGGGCGAAGTCGATGCCGTGGTGTGGGTGATAGAAGCGATGAAATTCACGCCGCAGGACGAAGCGGTGCTGAAAATCCTGCCAACCTCAACGCCTGTAATCCTGGTGATTAACAAAGTCGATCAGCTGGAGAAAAAGAACGACTTGCTGCCATTCGTGCAGAAAGTCGCCGAGCGCTTCAACTTCAAGCACATCATCCCCGTGAGCGCGAAAAAAGGCGTACAGACCCAAGTGCTGCTCGATGAGATAAAGCCACTGCTGCCCGAAAATCCACCGTTCTTTGACGAAGACGACATCACCGACCGCCCGACGCGATTCTTGGCGACCGAAATCATCCGTGAAAAAATCTTTCGCCTGTCGGGCGACGAAGTGCCCTACGGCTGCACGGTGATGATCGAGCTGTTTACCGAAGAGAAAAACATGTTCCGCATCGCCGCCGCCGTACTGGTCGAGCGCGACGCGCACAAAGCCATGATCATTGGCCACGGCGGCGAGCGCATGAAACGCATCGCGAGCGAAGCGCGTCAGGACATGGAGCAGCTGTTCGGTTGTAAAGTGTTTCTTGAAGTGTTTGTTAAGGTGCGCTCGGGCTGGGCTGAGAATGAGGCTGGATTGAAGAATTTGGGGTATGAATAAGCCAAACGCGTTTTGTAGGTACGATTCGCGATAAAACTGCTAAGCGTACCTACTGGCTTAAAGAAGGGTAAAAAGTGATTATGTGGTACTTATTCTTATTCTGCCTTATATATTCAGCAGGACACACTCTTATCACATGGTGTGCTGAAGTTTTTTTTGTTCAGTTATACAGCAGTAAATCCTGGCTTTTTTTGACGCGCTTAATTTTTATATCTGTGTGGCACGGATTATGTGGATTTGCATTTTTCGGTTGGCATTTGTGGGGAATTGTTTTTGTTGGAATAATTGCTATAAATGCGATATTGCTTATGATAGGAGGAGATGACCCTGTTTTCTATCTATTTGGTTTATAAACGGCATTGTCAAACCGCGTACCTCTAACGCGTAGCGACGTATGGAAAGCTAATAAAAACTGGTAGCACGCAAATCGCTCATAGTGACCTAAAGCAGGTATCCAATTTAATTTCAGGTCGGTTGGGGCTTGGGTCTTGATGAATCTCAATAGCCACACTGACCGACAGGATGTGGTTCACACAGCGCACAGCACCAAGCAACGATAGATTATGACCAAAATCAACGACCTACCCATCGCATCGCTGGATGCGCCACTGGCTGCGGCTTTGAATAAGGTTGTGGGCAGTAGCACGCGCGCAGGCGCGAAGATTTTGCACCAGCCTGCTTATATTTTGCACAGCCAACCACACTCCGAAACCAGCTTAATCCTCGATGTATTCACGCGCCGCCACGGGCGCATTTTGGTGATGGCCAAGGGGGCGCTGCGCCCGTACACGCGCTGGCGTGCGAGTATTTTTCAAACATTCCAAACTTTATCTATGGGCTTTTCGGGCAAGGGCGCGGTGCGCACGCTGCTTGATGCCGAGTGGGTCGGTGGGATTCCGATGTTGCAGGGTGCGGCCTTGATGTCGGGTTATTATATGAATGAGTGGCTGATGCGTTCACTGGCGCGCGAGGATGCGCACGCGGGTTTGTTCGATGCGTATCAGCACAGTTTGGCGGATTTGAGTTTGAACGCCGCGAGTGCCGCCGAGCAGGCACAGGTGTTGCGTCGTTTTGAGCTGGCTTTGCTCACCGAATTGGGCTTTGCGCCTGATTTGAGCACGGTGGGTGCGGCGCTTGCACCCGAGGCGGCGCTCTATTATGATGTGGCGCAGCAACGCTGGTTGAATGTGGATGCGGTCTCGAATGCTGTCGCGCAGGCGCAATCCGTGCCGTGGGTGCAATTGAGCGCGCAGACCGTGGCGGACATCCGTGCGCAGAATTTCGAGTCGAGCCGCACGCAGTCCGAGGCCAAGCTGTTGTTTCAGGCCATGCTCGCGCACCATGTGGGCAATCGGCCTTTGTTCACGCGCACGATACTGCGCGAGCTCAAGCAGTTGCAGCAGGTTTAAGGTGCGCTGGGGTTGAGTTGATGCGGTTGAGTTGATGCGGTTGAGTTGAGATGAATTACGGTATGTAAGTTTCAGTTGAAAGCGAATCTATGATTTATGGTGTCGGTACAGACTTATTGGGCGTGGCGCGCATTCATGCGGCGTATGAGGCGCGTGGGATGCGCTTTGCGCAGCGGATTTTGGGGGAGCGTGAACTGGTGATTTTTGAGCGTCGTTTCTCGCGCCATCAGTCGCGCGGATTGTTGTTTCTCGCCACGCGCTTTGCCGCCAAGGAGGCTTTGTCCAAGGCCATAGGCTTGGGCATGCGTCAGCCGATGAGCTGGCGCATGGCGGAGTTTGTCAATGCGCCCTCGGGCAAGCCTGACGTGGTGCTCAACGAGCCGCTCAAGTCGTGGTGCGAGCAACGTGGTTTGACCTTTCATGTGAGTATGACCGACGAGGCGGACATGGTCAGCGCGTTTGTGGTGGCGGAGGTGCGCTCATGACTCAGCAGGTGACGCAGCAGGTGACGCAGCAGGTGGTGACGGCATTGGGGCCGATGATCGTTGATTTGAGCGGTTTGACCTTGAACCGTGATGACGCGCGCCGCTTGGCGCATCCGAACACAGGCGGGGTGATTTTGTTCGGGCGCAATTTTAAGTCGCGCACTCAAGTCACCAAATTGATTCAGTCCATCCGCGCAATCCGTCCCAACATCATCATCAGCGTGGATCACGAGGGTGGACGGGTGCAGCGCTTCAAATCCGATGGTTTCACCCATCTGCCTTCGATGCGCGAGCTGGGTGCGGTCTATGCCAAGGATGCCTTGCAAGGGGTGCAGCTGGCGACACAGGTGGGCTATGTGCTGGCGGCTGAGTTGCGCGCAGTGGGCGTGGATTACAGTTACACGCCTGTGTTGGATTTGGACTATGGCGGCAGTACGGTCATCGGCGATCGTGCCTTTGCGCCTTCGGCTGAGGTGGTGACGCTGCTGGCGAAGGCTTTGCTGCACGGAATGCTGCAAGCGGGCATGGTCGGCTGTGGCAAACATTTTCCGGGGCATGGCTTTGTGGTGGCGGACTCGCACGTGGACATGCCTGTGGACACGCGCAGTTTGAGTAATATCCTTACCGATGATGTGCGCCCATACGCACACCTGACGCAGGACTTGGGCGCGGTCATGCCCGCGCATGTGGTGTATCCCAAAGTGGATGCGCAAGCTGCTGGTTTTTCAACGCTGTGGCTGAATATGCTGCGCAACGAGCTGGCATTCACGGGGGCGATTGTCACCGATGATTTGAGCATGGCGGGTGCGGCGATGATTTATCCCGATGTGGTGCAGCGCGTGCGTGCTGCACTGGATGCGGGTTGCGACATGGCGATGGTGTGCAACCGCCCTGAGGATTTGGACGCGGCGCTCGATGGACTGCCTGCGCGTTACCTCAAGCAGGCGCTGAAAAAACCCGCACAGGCGCGCATCGTGCAGCTGCGCGGGCAGGCGGGAGCTGCCAACTGGTCGACGTTGCAAAAACTGCCGAATTACACCCATGCGCTCAAAGCGGTGCAACCGTACTGTCGCAATGTGGCGCAGATTGACCCGACTGAGGTGATGTTGCGGGCGTAGCGATGGTATCGTAAAGTTGATGCGGCGCACGTAAAAATGGCACAGTATTGAACTGTGCCATTTTTTGTGGATTTGAAGCGCATCAATACGGGCTGACCGTGCCCATCAAATCCTTGAGCTTGGGTGCGCGCTGTTTCATCACCAGATGGTAGATGATGGTGTTGGCCATGACATTTTTGACATAACCACGGGTCTCAGCAATCGGAATGGTCTCGGCAAAAATTGCACCATCGACGCTGCGCGTGAGGGTGTTTTTCCATTGTGGTGGACGACCGGGGCCTGCGTTGTAGCCAGCTGAGGCCAGAGGCAATGAACCATCGAGTCTGTCGCGGGTCTGAGCCAAGTAGGCCGTACCGAGCTGAACATTGGTGTCGATGTCGCCCAACTGGTCCAATGTGAAGTTGTTCAAACCCAATGAGCGCGCGACCAGTCGTGCCGTACTGGGGATGATTTGCATCAGGCCGTTGGCGTTGGCGGAGGATTTGGCCAGAGTCACGAAGCGCGATTCTTGGCGAATGATGCCGTAGCCCCATGCGGCTGGGATGCCTGCTTGCTCGGCGCGGTTCTCCATGATGGAGAGGTAGGGGGTCGGATAGCGTTGCTGAAAATTATACACGCTGCTGGTTCGATCTGAGGTGTTGATCATGCGGTCGAGCAGCCCGACGCGGCGACCGTATTCAGCCGCAGCAATCAATTGGCTGTCGTTCAGCTGACGCAGCGGGAAGTTCCACTCGCGGTTGCCCTCAAAGGTCATGTCCATGGCATAGAATTTACGCGCTTGGGCAAAGCCTGGAGTCTTGCTCATGGCGGCCACGTCGGCTTCGGTTGGGTTGGTCTTGGCGGGGAGGGTGATGGTTTGACCTAATGCTTCGCGCGCCATCAGTCCGTAAAAATCAAATCCACCTTTGTACGCCGCAGCCTGCTCGTAGAACAGCGCCGCTTGGGTGTCTTGGTTTTGTTCCGAGTAGGCGCGACCGCGCCAGTACAACCAGATGGAGGTGTTGCGCTCGGTGTCGCTCATTTTGTCAATGGCATTGCCCACCAGCGCCCAGTCGCCAGCGCGCATACCTGCACGCGCTTGCCAGCCGAGGATGTCGTCGGGCAGTTGCAATTGCTTGTATTGGGCATAGGCGTTGTTGAAGTAGCTCGATGCATCCGATGCGGCACGGCGCGCTTGCGCGTAGCCCACGTAGGCTTGGGTCAATGCGCCTTGTTGCGCGCTCATGCCGCCTGCTGCTGCGGACGCCGCGCCACCCACAGAAGCGCTGGAATCATTGCCTGCTTGGCTAATCAAACTGCTCATGCGAGCCGCACCAGAGGACTGTCGGCTGTAAGCGGCGATGGCTTGACCTTGGCTGGCGCTGTTGTAGGCGGAGAGTGCGGCAAAGTAGTTGATGTCTTCTTCCGCCGCGCCGCGCGAGGCAATCTGCTGCACCAGTTGTTGGCAGGCCTTGGCGTTGGCGGCTTTGCTGTCAATCAGGATTTTTTTGGTGTTGCTAACCACGGTGGCGGTGCTGGTGCCGTTGTCCAATTGACCCATTTGATCGTAACATTTGATAGCGACGTCATCCTTGAGCGCGAACTGGCTGTACTGTTGGTTAAAATGCGTCCAATCGCGGCGCGCGGCCAGAACGTACAGATAATCATTGCGCAGGCGATCGGCAATCGCTTGACCGTCGTTGGCGCTCAGAAATGATTTGATTTCGTCATCAGGCGCATTGACATTGCCACTGCCATCGCTGTTGTATAATTGGGGCTTGAGGCGATAGTAGCTGACATACGAGGGAATCGGATAGTCGCTGAGCTGGTCGGCCAGATTTGCCGCGCGGGCGCTGTCGTTGGCTTTGGACGCGGCTTGGAGTTGTTTGAATGTGTCGTCTTGATAATGCGCGTCGATGGTGAGTGCGCTGTAGGCATTGCTTGAACCAACGGGTGTGGACTCTTGAGCAAAGGCATTGATTGTCGTGCTGCTCATGATGGTGCATACTGCGAGGGCGGTTGCGCTGACGCGAATTTGTTTGAAACGAGACATGGGTTCTCCAAAGATGGACACTAATTTAAACTGGCTGATGTCGGGATGGACAGCTTAGGCCATCCCTGTGGAAATAATATGATGATTGTACCGATAAATCGCGCTGTGAGCCCAGAGATGGTGCGAGAAACTGCACCTGCAGTGACAAAAATTAACTCAGCATCGAATGATACACGCGCCGAACAACGCCAACGATTACTCCATGCCCGCCTGAGCCTCAGTCCCGAGCAGTGCGCTCAACGAGATGCGCAGATGGTGCAGGAGTTGAGGGTGTGTCTCGATGCGCATTGCGCTCCGACCGCGTGCATCGTGCTGTACCACCCGTTCAAAAACGAACCAGATTTGATGGCATTGGCCGATGCGTGGCGCGCACAGGGCGGAAAGGTACTGCTGCCCGTGGTGGTGGCGCGCAATGCGCCCTTGGGCTTTGCACGATACATGGGGGCGGATGATTTAGAGGTGGGGGCGTTTGGCATCAAGCAGCCGCGAGTGGACAGCGATGCGGCGCTGGTGATGACGCCCGAATCCATTGATGTACTGGTCATGCCGTGTGTGGGCTTTAGTCGCGAGGGTTATCGTCTGGGCTATGGGGGCGGCTATTACGACCGAACCTGTGCGCATTGGTTGTCCGCTGGATTCAAACTGCCCACCCTCATCGGCGTGGCGGATGGCTTGGCGCAAATTGAACTGGATGCACAGGCGCATGATGTGCGCATGGATTTTGTGTGCGCTGTCTAAATGCTGTGTTTTAGCGATGTGTCTAAGCGTTGTATCTAAGCGTTTTGTCTAACGTTGATTCAGCTATAGAAATTACAAATCCAAGAACACCCACTCGCCCTCGGCCAAATCTGTGGGCAAGGTGAATTCACCCACGCGCACGCGGTGTAATTTTTCGACGTGGTTGCCTGCTGCGGCGACCATGCGCTTGACCTGATGGTATTTGCCTTCGCGCAGCACCAATTCCAACACATTGTCCCCCAACTCGCTTAACACGCGCGCATCCACCGCGGCCAAGGTCTCGTTCTCATCGTGCAGCAGCACGCCTGTTTTGAGTGCGTTGAGCATGGCTTCTGTGAGTGGCTCGTTGCAGGTGGCGTGGTAGACCTTATCGACGTTCTTTTTGGGTGAGGTGTTTTTGTGGATGAACTGTCCGTCATCCGAGAGCAACAGCAGCCCCGTGGTATCGACATCCAGTCGTCCGACGCATTGAACATCACGCTCGCGCAACTGTGAGGGCAGTACTGAGAGCACGCTCAGGTGGTGTTGGGGTTTTTGTGAGCACTCGTATGGCGCGGGTTTGTTCATCAGCACATAGACGTGCTCGCGGTAGCGCCAGCGCTCGTCCCCAATCTGCCAATGCAAACCATCCAAGTCGAACACTTCATCCGCGTCCAAGCACTCGGCATCATTGACCATCACATCGCCCGCCTCAATCAACGCGCGGCAGTATGCGCGCGTGCCAAAGCCTTGATTTTGCAGGACTTTGTATATCGGTAGGGGTTTGGATTTTTTTGCTTTGGCCATGGCTTGGGTGCTCGTTAATTTATGGAGATTCAGTTGTGAATGTTAAGATTGGCTCAACTCATTTGCGAGTTCTTGCGCACGCGCTTTACACGCGTTCACACCCGCTTTAAACGCGCTGTCCAAACCTTGTTCAGTAAACACATTCAGCGCCGCCGCAGTCGTGCCGCCCTTGCTGGTCACGCGCTCGCGCAGGGTGGCGATGCTGTCGCTCGACTCGCCAGCGAGCTGAACCGCGCCTGCGAAGGTCGCTTGCACCAGTTGTTTTGCGGTATCAGCGTCAAAGCCCAAGTCCATAGCCGACTGCGTGAGTTGCTCCATCAGGTAAAACACATAAGCCGGACCCGAACCAGAAATTGCGGTGACGTCGTCAATCTGCGTTTCGTTGTCGACCCAAACCACCTGACCGATGGATTTGAGAATTTTCTCCACCAAGTCGTGCTCGGCGTCGTTTAAGCTCGGTGCGTACACGCCCGTCATGCCCAATCCGACCAGTGCGGGGGTGTTCGGCATGGTGCGCACGATTTTTGCATGGCCGTTGAGCCACTGTTGCAAGGTGTTCATCGTCAGACCCGCGGCAATGCTCAAGGCGATTTGTTCGCTCTGCATGTGCGGTGCGAGTTGAGAAAGCGCTTCGTGCATGTTTTGCGGTTTGACCGCCAGCACCCACACGCTTGCGGTTGTCGACATTTGTGCTTGGGCAAAGGCGATGCTCTCATAGCAGGTCACGCCCAAATCGCGATGGAGTAGCTCGCGTTGGGTCTCGTTGTGTTCGACCACAGAAATTTGTGCGGGCGTGAATCCGCCTTTTTTAATCATGCCAGTGATGATGGCGGTGGCCATATTGCCGCCGCCGAGAAATGCGATGTGGGTGTTCATAAAGTATTTTCCTTAGAATAATTGCGAGCGCCAAAAATAGCGGTGCCCACGCGAATCATCGTGCTGCCTGCCGCAATCGCAGGGGTGTAATCGTCCGACATCCCCATCGAGAGGGTGTTAAATTCGGCTGCTTGTGCTGCGGGCAACTGAGCATGTATGCTGTCAAACAATGCACGCAGGGCATCAAATGGCACGCGTTGCGCTTCAACTGCCAGTGCAGTGTCCACAGGTGCAGGAATAGCCATCAGCCCGCGCAGACGAACATTCGGCAACGCTGTCATCTGCAATGCCAAGTCCAAGGCTTCATCAGGCGAGCAACCGCTCTTGGTGTCTTGAAGGCTGATGTTCACTTGCAAACACAGATTGAGTGGTGCGCGTGACACAGGGCGCTGCTCGCTCAAGCGTTGCGCGATTTTCAACCGATCCACGCTGTGCACCCAGTCGAAATATTCAGCGACCAGTCGGGTCTTGTTGCTTTGCAGTGGACCGATGAAGTGCCACACCGCATCCGATGCTGTCGCTGCAATCGAGGACTCAAACGCCTCAATTTTGTCCACGCCTTCTTGCACGTAATTCTCGCCGAAGTCGCGTGCACCTGCGGCATACGCCTCAAGTACGCTCTCAATCGGGTGGGTTTTGCTCACAGCGAGCAGCAACACATCCTCAGGCGCGCGCCCACAGGCGCTACACGCCTGTGCTACATTCGCCAGAACCGTTGCATAACGTGTCGCGATGGTGTCCATACTCATAAATCATGCCCCATAATCAAGCCGATATTGTACCGCAGGATGCGTGCACAACACATCGGCTTTGCCGCTTTAAGGGGAAATTATAGAGTATCGATTGCGCTCGAAAGTACTTTGAGCGATTTTTGAGTGTCAGAAATGTGCCTATCAGTGATCAAAAAGTTAAGTTGACCGTATAGGTATTTTCATTGTCCTATGGCACTTCAGAACCATGAGGCTCATGAGGTTCATGAGGCTGATGTGTCAGGTGCTTTCGGATGGTTTCAATCAATTTAACTTTATCCAAGGGCTTGCTGATGTAATCATCACAGCCCGCTTGGTGTGCAAGGGTGATTTCTTCTGAGGTTGTGGACGCGCTGAACACCACAATCGGCACATGATGTTGGTTAGATTGATTGGAATCGCTGGTGTCGCTGGTGTCGCGTTGCTTCTCGAGTGCGCGAATCTGAGCTGTTGCGGTTTTTCCATCCATCTGTGGCATGTGTAGGTCCATCAAAATCAGCGCAATTTCTGGGTGGTTCTGCCACAGATGAATGGCCTCCAGACCGTTGCGGGCGATGTATACGAAATACCCCGCTTGAGTCAGCACGATTTGAGCGAGTTTCACGTTGATTTCATTGTCCTCGACCAACAGCAGGCAAACATCACCTTGAGCTGTGCCGGCACTCACCTGAGTCGCGAGACGTGAATCGTTTGCGTTCTGGTCGGGTTGTGGCGCAACGACGCTCGCATCGGTTAATCTGATGTCAAAATAAAAAATTGAACCCCTGTTCGAACCAGACAGATTAGAAGTCAGGTGTAGGATGCTGTCCATCCGATGTAACAACTGCTTACAAATCGACAATCCCAAGCCAAACCCACTGCGAGATAAGGGCGAGCTACCCCGTTCGGGCTGATTGGTCTCGATTTGATAAAATGGCTCAAAAATCAACTCATGCATTTCTTTGGGGATGCCGTTACCCGTGTCCTGAACATAGAAACGATAAACCCCCGGACCAATGGGGCGAATACCAAAACGCACTAATCCTTCAGACGTGAATTTTAAAGCATTGGAAATCAGGTTAAGTAATATCTGTTGAATGCGCAAGACAGGCCCATGCACCCAAGCAGGGACATCTTTTTCAACCAAGGGAGCCAAAAGTTCAACACTTGATTTGTTCGCAAAATGTGAGTTCTGCAACATAATCGCATGCACTTCGTCGAGCATTTGTTTGGGTGAAAAAGTACTCTCAACAATTTCCAAACTGCCCGATTCCACCTTGTTCAGTTCCAAAACATCATCAATCAAATGCTGCAACATCTGATTGCTTTTACCGATGTGCTGTACGTACTCTGACTGTTCTACATTGAGTTCAGTTTCTTTGAGCAAATCGGTGAACCCAATAATTGCATTGAGCGGTGTACGGATGTCGTGGGAAGCGTTCAGCAGAAAAGCACTCTTATAACGATTGGCCTTGATCGCTTCCTGCTCTGAAATCTGGATTTGTTCTTGCAGGGCGAGCAAGGTCTTGATGATGATGTACGCTGTGGTGGTGGCGACAAATAAAGCAGTTGCCATAAAATCTTTACGGATATAACCGTGAATGAGTAAAGACGCACCCGCCACCTGCACCACCGCAAATAAAACCGTAAACACAATAATCTGCCAAGGCTTCGCCTTAGCCAAAATGAGAGTGAAACGTTGATTAAAGTTATTGGGTGTGTTCGATGACATTGGGTAAATCCGATAAAAGCACAACAATTGCGCTCAAGCTCGTTCAAATATAGTTACAGTATCCTGCAAAAACGAATGGTTTGTTAAATGATATATGATTTTTGCGTATGAAAATGAGAAAAAATTTCAAGGCGAGCGAATGAAAATTCTACAAGCAGAATGTGAGGGATGCCGCTTGGTACACAATTATATTATTGCGTGGGTTTGCTATCGTTGACTACAGATGACAAAAAACCCGCTAAACTCAATGTTTATGCGGGTTTTATTGCTAACCG
>CAZDLD010000038.1:0-12911 GCA_964506355.1 uncultured Hydromonas sp. | reverse complement strand
CTGAACTCAGTTGCGCTGCGAGCTGCATTTTAACCCAAGTGGCGCAGGCAGTTTGGACTGAACCGCATAAACCGAGTGGACGGTGCGTTCAGGGCACCGATGCAAAAATTCCCAGACAAGTCTGGGAATTTTTGAGGCCAACTGACGGGGCTGAGCCGCGTTAATCCTGGTGTATCAATCCTGCTGTATCCCAGCGAGCGACCACTCGGTGCTGTGGTTGCTCCATTTGGTGAAATGCCAAACTTCCGAAAAATCCTCAGCCATCACCGCGTCATTGCTCTTGATTTGACCCGTGAAGCGCACCGAGCCCACGTCGTGCGTGCCCTCGTTGACCAGACCGAGCAAGTTGGCGTTCAGGCTGACGACTTCGGTGGTTTGCACTTCTGAGCCGCGTTCCATGATTTGCATCTGTGCTTCTGCGAACATTTCTGGGGTCAAAAATCGGCGCAAATCATCCATGTCTTTTTTGTCATTCGCCGCCTGCATGCGGATGAAAAAGCCCTTGGCCAAGCGCAAGAATTCATCGGGATTGACGTTGGAGGCGGGTTTTAGCGAACTGGTCGCAGAGCCAGTAGTTGCAGGCGCAGCGCTGGGCGAACCAAACACATTGGGCGCGGCGTCTTTGCGCTGAAAACCTGTGGGTTGTTGGTTGCCATACGAGGGATAGCTCGCAGATTGCGTTTTTGGGCGCAAAAAGCTCAGCAACATCCGCAAGGCCATAAAGGCCAAACCAGCGAACAACAACATCGTCACCAAACTGGCCAAACCTTCGCCCAAACCCAAGTGCGACAGCAAAGCGGCGATACCCAAGCCCGCAGCAATCCCCATCAAAGGCCCCATCATTCTGCGTGCTAAAGAAGGTTTTTGTGCGTTGTTCGGCGCATTGGCACCGACTTGCTGTTGTGTGCGTTGTGGCGCGGTGCTGGTGCCTTGGCTGCCGTTGTACTGCTCGCTGCTGCGTTGCATGCCGCTGGATTTTTTACCACCCAAGCGCGCCGCATCGGCGTCGGGTGCGACGCTCATCAAACCAAACAGCACCACAGTGCAGGCCAATATCGAGTGTTTAAAAAATGATTTCAATTGCTTACCTCATTAGAAAATTAATTGCCTGTGCGTGAACTTAATAGTCATCACATCGAAGGGCGGTTGGAACAACAGCGTAAACCTGTCACCAGAGCGCATCATAACCCAATACGGATGTGGGTGCAGATGCGCACAATTCAAGGGAACGCCATGGTAATTGATTCTGCGGCAGGTTGAATTAAGGCGCCTGTTTGGCGGCGTCCTGTACGCGTTTTTGTTTGATGGCTTGAATGCGTTTGAGCTTCGCGTTGAAGTCCTCGACGTTTTGTGCGCGCTGGTTGGCGTTGGCGGCGGCTTGTTGTTTGGCCTGCGCCAATTTTGCTTGATGCGCTTGTTGGCGCGCGTTGAACGCGGCGCGGTTGCGAGCGCGCTGCGGGGCTTGTTCTCGCTCTTGCTGATTGTAAGTGCTCACTCGTTCGCTCAACTCGGCGCGTTGGGCTTGTGCTTGTTGCTGGCGCGTGTACAGGCGCGCGGCACTCAGGTCGATTTGAGCCGCGTCCCATGCGTCGTTGCGCGCTTGGCTGGCGTTGTCCAAACAGCGATTGACCAAGAATTTACGATAGCATGCGGCTTGTTCTTGCGCGAGCGTCTCGTCAGCGGCTTGTTGCAAGTACTTGGCGTTGGCTTCGATTTTTTGCGCTTGTGCGGGGCTGTGGATTTCGCTGGCGCGCGCTTGCAGCTGTGCGCTGGCGAGCGGGTCGTTGTTGATGATTTGATTATTCGAGCTGGCACAGCCCACAAGCCATACAGATGTGGCACAATACGCGACTATTTTTCGCAGCGACAGTGTTGCTAACGCTCGCTCGCGTGCGTGCTCAGATGCGTGCACTGTGGGTTGTGCAGCAAGATGAGCGAACATCGTTCGAGATAAAAACAATTGTTTGATTTTAAACAACATAAATGGAATGGCTATGAGTGATCAGACTGTATTAAAGATGCGTATTATCCCCCAAATCGCAAGTGATTTGGGAATTCGTGCCGAGCAAGTGATTGCCACGGTGCAGTTGCTCGACGAAGGCGCGACCGTGCCCTTCATTGCGCGCTACCGTAAAGAAGCCACTTTTGGGCTGGACGACACCCAGCTGCGCAACTTGGACGAGCGTCTGACCTACCTGCGTGACTTGGAAGAGCGCCGCGCCACCATCCTCAAATCAATTGACGAGCAGGGCAAGCTCACCCCCGAGCTGTCCGCCGCCATCGAGGGCGCGATGACCAAGCAGGTGCTGGAAGATTTGTACCTGCCGTACAAACCCAAACGCCGCACCCGTGCGCAAATCGCCCGTGAAGCGGGACTGGAGCCGCTCGCGCTGGCATTGTTGGCCAATCCATTGCTCGTACCCGAGACCGAAGCGCAGAACTACCTCAACGCCGAGGCGAACATCACCGATGCCAAAGCCGCTCTGGACGGCGCACGCGACATCCTCGCTGAGAATTTCTCCGAGAGCGCCGAGCTGCTCGCCACACTGCGTGGCTATTTGAACAAACACGGCGTGGTCTATGCCGCAGTGATTGAGGGCAAGCAGACCGAGGGGCAGAAGTTTCAAGACTACTTCGCCTACTCCGAAAATTATTCAGGGATTCCATCGCACCGCGCCTTGGCCATGTTCCGTGGGCGCAACGAAGGCATACTGAGCGTGCGACTGGGACTGGGCGAGGATTTGGAAGGGCTCACGCCGCACCCGTGCGAAGTGAGCATTGCCAACCAGTTCAACATCAAGGACATGGGTCGTCCTGCGGATGCGTTCTTGCTCAACTGCGCGCGTTGGGCGTGGCGCGTGAAACTGCAATTGCACCTTGAGACCGAGCTGCTCAGCACCCTGCGCGAGGGCGCGGAGACCGAAGCGATCAACGTGTTTGGGAAAAATTTGCGCGATTTACTGCTCGCCGCACCAGCAGGGCACAAGGCCATCATGGGGCTGGATCCGGGCATCCGCACGGGCGTGAAAGTCGCGGTGATCGACGCGACCAGCAAGCTACTCGCCACCGACACCATCTATCCGCATCAGCCGCGCAATGATTGGGACGGCTCGATGAACTCGCTGCTCAAATTGATTAAACAGCACCAAGTCAGCCTGATTGCCATCGGCAACGGCACCGCCAGTCGTGAGACCGAGAAGCTCGCCGCCGACGTGATTAAACTCGTGGGCAGCGGCGTGCAAAAAATCGTCGTCTCCGAAGCAGGCGCGTCGGTCTACTCCGCGTCCGAGTTGGCGGCCAAGGAGTTTCCCGACCTTGATGTATCGCTGCGCGGCGCGGTGTCCATCGCCCGACGATTGCAAGACCCGCTCGCTGAGCTGGTCAAAATCGACCCAAAATCCATCGGCGTGGGCCAATACCAGCATGACGTGAACCAGCGCGAGCTGGCGCGCGGGCTGGACGCGGTGGTTGAGGACTGCGTGAACGCCGTGGGCGTGGACGTGAACACCGCCTCGGTGCAGCTGCTCGCACGGGTCTCAGGGCTGAACGCGGTGCTGGCGAAAAACGTGGTCGAGTTCCGCGAAGCCAACGGCGCATTCATCAACCGCAACGAGCTGAAAAAAGTCCCGCGTCTGGGCGAAAAAACCTTTGAGCAAGCCGCAGGGTTCTTGCGCATCAGTCTGGACGACAGTGAGGGTGCGCAGGCCAAGGCCAATCCGCTGGACGCGTCCTCAGTCCACCCCGAAGCCTACCCCGTGGTTGAGCGCATCCTCAAACGCATCCAAAAATCCATCCGCGAAGTCATGGGCGACAAAGACGCACTCAAAGGCATCTCGCCCGCAGAATTCACCGACGAGCAGTTCGGTCTGCCCACGGTGATGGACATCTTCAACGAGCTGGAAAAACCGGGTCGCGACCCAAGGGGCGAGTTCAAAACCGCCACATTCAGCGAAGGCGTCGAATCACTGAAAGATTTGCAAGTCGGCATGGTGCTCGAAGGCGTGATCACCAATGTTGCGAATTTTGGTGCGTTTGTCGATATTGGCGTGCATCAGGACGGCCTCGTCCACATCTCCGCGCTCTCAAACAAATTCGTGCAAGACCCGCGCGAAGTGGTCAAGACGGGCCAGCTGGTCAAAGTCAAAGTGATGGAAGTCGATGTCGCGCGTGGTCGCGTTGGGCTGTCGATGCGCATGGACGATGTGCCCAGCAGCATGGGCGGTGGTGGGTCCAGCGGTACTGCTAACGGCGCGGTGCGAGAGCGACACAACGCCCGACCAACTGAGCGCAAAGCCAGCGCGCCTGCGGGCGAGACGGCTTTTGCTGCGGCGTTTGCAAAATTGAAAAAGTGATTCAAGAAGAATCGATGATGCTTGAATCAGTAAAATCAGTGAGTTGATGTTCTCCGCCAATGATGGGTAGGAGTTACTCACCAACGCGTCAAACTAGACAGCATCTGATCACTGCAGAAAAATTAGTGCCACGAGATGCGAATAAGTCAGCGATATAAAACAAAAGCCAACATAAACCAATTAATTACTTCAAAAAAAGAATAATTTACTTAAAATTGCGCAAATGCAACAAATGCGCATAAATTTAGCATTTTAAGATATATGCATTGACTCAAATTGTTCATGATTATAAAGTCTTAGGCATTATACAAATGTAACCGATTGTAACAGTCAAAGGTATCTAGAAATGCGTCGAGCACACGCCTACAAAAACCTGTTTATTTGTCTTGGACTGGGTGTCGTCTGCTGCGCGCGCGCAGCGGATGTAGACATTGCACAGCAAGCGCGAGAAATTGAAAAGCGTCAGAACGAACGAGCACAAACTCAACGAGAATTGCAAATCAACGAGCAATTAGAGCGTCAGCGAACGGGCACGGTTATTGATGTGGGCAAACCGACAGAAGAGACTGACAACATTAAGGACGAGTGCAGAGCGATACACCAAATCAGAATCCTGCCCAAAATCCAATCGGAGCATAACACTCGACTTGATCAAACTTGGCGTGCACTTCAATCCGAAGCAGAACTCTTTAAAGATATGCACAAAGACTGCTTAAGTGTGGGCAATATCATTGATTTGCAAAACAAATTGGCCAGCACCTTGCTCGAAAAGGGCTATATCACCTCACGGGTAGTGGTTCCAGATCAGAATTTGAATGCGGGGATGCTTGATTTTGAAATGCAGGTGGGCGTTGTCGGGCAGATACAGTCACAAGGCCGTCAAATTGGCGAATTGGGCATGCTTATGCCCAATTGGCAAGGGCGACAATACAACCAAAGAGATGCCGACCAAGCTTTAGAAAACCTAAAACGTCTGCCCAGTCAATCAGCTGTACAAATTCAGCTCGCACCAGCAGAGCAGTACAATACACGCACATTGAATTATCAACTTCCAGAAGTCATGTTCAAAGATCGTGTCAATGGCAGCATCGGCATAGACAACAGCGGGAATGACGGATCGGGTAAATATCAGACCAATGCCACCATCGGCATAGACTCACCGCTTGGATTGTACGATTCACTGACCCTTAATCTGGGGAGTAACGCCAATATGAATGCCACAGGCTACAACAATCGCAGCTACGGTGTCTATTGGGAGCTGCCCATCGGGTACAACAGCATTCAGCTTGCTGCATCTCAAAACACCTACAAACGAACTTCGCCAGGTTACGGTCGCACCGATGTCAAGAATCAGGGCAAGGGCAGTGAGCGTTCCATCACGTTCAATAGAGTTCTGTATCGAGATACCAACAATACCAATAGCGTCAGTTTGAAATTGGCGCAATCTAAGAACAATCTTTATGTGGATGGCAATGACTTAGATGTGGAGCGAAGGAACTATCTCTACACTCAGTTGGGTGTGAGTCACCGTTATTATCGAGGTGCTCAGCAGTATGGACTCAATCTTAATTACAAATCGAACATACTCGGAGAGACGCGCAACGGCGAACACCAATGGAGTAATCAATTTCATGTCTGGACAGGCTCGCTCAGCGCGGATCTGCCCTTGCAAATCAAGCAAACCGAATTAAACTACAGCGCAAATCTCAAAATGCAATACAGCAGTCGAGACGTGCCCGCGTCCGAAATGTACAGCATCGGCAGTCGATATAACATCAGAGGCACGGATGAAAGCTTCAGTTTAATGGCAGAAGACGGCATGCAACTGCGCAACGAGCTTTCGTACTATTGGTGGACGCAGTCACAAAGTGCACATCAAATATACACCACTTTAGATTGGGGGGTGGTGCACGGTCCCTCAGTCCAGTACGCCAACGCAGGACAGACGGGTAGAAGCATAGTCGGCAGCACCGTAGGGCTGCGCGGCCAATACCACAGCCTCAATTATGATATTGCAGTGGGTAGGGCGCTGCACCAGCCCAATGAACGTTCGCAGCACGGAATAGCACTGACCAGCAGTATCAATTGGCGTTTTTGAATCTATAGAGCCTCGCACAACGGGCTCATTTACTAATGTAAAGGACAAAAAATGAAAAAGACTCAACTTAATATTGGCCTCATGATTGCAGGCATTACCGTTGTGACACAAGCGCATGCCGCAGACTTTAAAGGAATAACCGTACAGCCAAGCGCACGAGGAAATGCGCCCACTGTAAGTGTGTCAACCAAAAACAATGTTCCTGTGATTAACATCGCTGCGCCGACTTATACAGGCGATACAACAGCTCACGTATCGAAGAACTACTTTATAGATTACCAAGTGCCAGCACAGGGCATCATTTTGAACAACACTTCGGCAGGAACCAATACAACGTTGGGCGGTGCGATTAAAGGAAATGAAAGGTTGGTGGGTAAACGAAGTGCTGACCTGATTGTTGTCCAAATCACAGGACAAAAGGCGAGCACAATTGCGGGCAGTCACGAAGTGGCAGGACGCGCAGCGAACCTCGTAATCGCCAACCCCTACGGCATCGCGGTCAATGGACGTGCACCTGTTCGATTCATCAACAGCCCACAAGTGACTTTGACGACGGGTATCCCAAGCTATAATATTTTGGGCAATATTGCGACATATAGAGTTGATGTTGGTGTCATCAGCGTCGCGGGCAAAGGCATAGACAGTCGAGCGAATTCGCGACTCATGCTAATTAGCCATACAGCCAAGATAGCTGCAGACATACGAGCAGATGGACAGCGATTAGATGTTGTGACTGGCAAAAACACAGTTCAAAATGACCTGAAGGCCATCACTGTAAATTCAGGGGATCTTCGTGGGCAAGCATATGCCATAGATGTAAGTGCCTTGGGTGGGATGTTTGCAGGGCAAATGAACCTGATAGCGACGACACAAGGGGTGGGTGTCAATAACAACGGCTATATTGCCTTGTCAAAAAGCGCATTGGGCAACGCCGCCACCCTCCGTATAAACTTAAATGGACAGCTGATAAATAACGGTGTTATCAGCGGCGGCAAAAATTCCACCTTGAACAAACGATTTGGCGTCACCAGCGCTGGAACGGGCAGTGTGGATGTGTCGCACGAGATGATTCCACCCGTGGTTGACGAATGTCACAAGTCACCCATAGCTAAACCCTCGTTATTATGTTTATAACAATTTAAATTAGTATGAAACGAAAGAACGATGTGCCAGCAATGCGATTCATGGCAGGCAGGCACAAACCTTCTAAGCACTCGGGTATCTATAGCCCGTTTAAAACCGAACACACTATCTATCAATGGCCTAACCAACTCAGAAGGGGCATCAAATGAACCAAAATATCTACCGAGTCATTTTCAACACCACACTGGCCTGCTGGCAAGTCGTCTCTGAGCACACCATCGGCAAAGGCAAGACAAAATCCCAAACACACAATAGCGCCAACACAAGCTCCGCCCCTGTGAGCACAATTCACAAGACTCAACTCTATGTCAGCTTGTTCATTGCGGGCATTATCGGCGCAACTCATGCCCAAGCAGCCGACTTTGCGGGCATCAAGGTAGATACTGCAGCGGCGAGCACAAACCCAACTGTCGGCGTATCCACGAAAAACAACGTCCCAGTGATTAACATCGCCGCCCCCAACAGCGCAGGCGTATCCAAAAACTACTACACAGATTATCAAGTGCCCAAACAAGGCATCATTTTGAACAACACCGCAGCAGGGAGTAACACCGTGCTCGGCGGCGCGATTAAAGGCAACCTGTCGCTGGGGACAACATCAGCGCGTCTGATCATCAATCAGGTTACAGGCACGACTGCGACCACGGTTGCGGGTAGTCACGAAGTGGCAGGGCCATCGGCCAATCTGGTCATTGCCAACCCATACGGCATCACCGTCAACGGCAGCGCACCTGTTCGGTTTATCAATAGCCCTGAAGTGACATTGACCACGGGTCGTCCGAGCTTCGGCACCGATGGTGCCCTGTCATCATACGCGGTGACGGGCGGGCGCATCACCGTGTCGGGCGAGGGCATCGACAGTCGCGCCAATGAGCGACTCGCCCTCATCACACGCGCCGCGACCATCGCCGCTGACGTGCGCGCAGATGGTCAGCAGCTGGATGTGGTCACGGGTGCAAACACGGTAGCGGCGGATTTGAGCAGCATCACCGAGCGTAGCGTCACCACCTCGCCCGCTTATGCCATCGATGTGAGCGAACTGGGCGGGATGTATGCGGGACAGATGAACATCATTGCCACCGAAAAAGGCGTGGGCATCAACAACGCGGGCTACATCGCCCTATCGCAAAGCGATAAAGGCAGCGCAGCCAGTCTCAAAATCGACGTGAGCGGCAATCTGACCAACACAGGCACCATCAGCGGCGGTGGCGAAAACTCCGCTTTGTACAAACGATTTGACGTCACCAGTACAGGTACTGGCAGTCTGAGTATCAACAGCGGCGCCGACATCAACAACAACGGCGGGCTGATGATCGGCCGATACGTCAACGTCAATGCCGATGGCGACATCAATAACAGCTCTACATTAAAAGTGGATCAATTGGGTGATGTTGAAACGGGAAAAATATTAAAAACATTTACTGGTGATGTAACCAGAACTTTCAGCGATACGGAAGGTTCTCTCGGTATATTCACTGACCCCGTAACTATTAATTCCGGCGACGGCGTTAATAAAGTACTTACCCAAAAAGATGAGGCTGGCAAGACAACTGTCTATAAAATATCTGATACGGATGGTTCAGCGACTCAGATCGATAGTACAGGTAAAACTATAAAGGTGATCGATGCAATAAAGTTTGACAGATTAGTCAAGGATACAATACAGGGGTACAATATTTGCACTCAAAATCCAATCTACGGGGAGGATTGCAAGCATGTTGCCTCCACCTGGACATATAAGGTCAATAGGAACGTATACACCCCCACCCACTACAAATCCACAATCGACAAAGTGGGCACCATCAAAGCCTACGGCGCAGACACAACCAGCAGCTTCACCGATAAAGATGGCGAGAAAATTAGTTACAAGCAATCTGCTTTGGTGCTCAATGCAGGCAAGGACATCGATTTGACCGCTTCTTCCGTCTCGAGCACGGGCGGTAGTGCGAAGCTGTACGCGGACAACATCAACCTAAAAACCGTCACACTGCAGGACGCAACCAACGACACCCGCAACCGTACCAATAAAGACATCGAATCACTGCAGATACAGACAGGCTCGATAGTCACTGCCAAGGACGATGTGCTGTTGAGCGCGGCAAAAAACATCAGCAGCACTGCGGGCAATATCATCTCTGACAAGGGCAATGTGACGCTATTGGGGGATAAAGTGAGCTTGGATGCGGGCAAAACCGCCCACGACTACTACAACGCCAGAAGTGCGAAGCATAAAAACTGGCTCGGCATCACCACCAGCACCCAATATTGGATGAACTCAGGGCGCAACGAAGACGTGGTGCAAAGTCAAGTCATGGCCGGCAAAAAGGTCACCATCGCCGCAGACAATGGCATCGATGTGCGCGGCAGTCAAGTCTTTGGTACGCTTGGCGCAGATCTGTACACTCAAGCGGGTAATGTGAACATCGTTGCCAAAAAAACCACCCAACAAGAAGCCGATGAGTACAACAAAACCCGCTACTACGACTGGTCGATATCGCTCACTGGATTTCAATTTGGTAAATCGACTTTAGACACCACGATGAAAGGTGGCAAAACCTCATTCTCAGGCTCCAGTGTTCGCAGCTTGGGCGGCTCGGTTAACATTGGCTCGACCAAGGGCGATGTCAATATCAAGACTGGCCGCAACGTCGCACTCGACCCGAGCACCAACACCTACAGTGAGCAGTCCTCAGGGGTGAGTTCGATTGCGGGCGATGTGAATATCGCCGCTCGCAACATCCGCATCAGCGACATCAACGAAAGCTCGTGGACCAAACTGACCTCCAAGTATGAATTCACGGGCCTAAAAGTGGCCTCCTCCTCGCCCATACTCAATGCGGCGGGCATGGGATACAAACTCTACAATCAATCAAAGGATGCCAAGGGAGCCACCCAAGTGGGGATGCTGGCGCTATCGGGTGTCATGGCCGCATACAACGCATATGACAGTATTACCAATAAAGACGCAAGTAATACAGGCGCAAGCATATCACTGACCAAGGACACCGTGTTCAACACCTCCTCAGAGAACCGCAGCCTGAGCCAAGCGACCAAGGTGACTGCGGGCGGTACGGTCAATCTGACCGCTACAGGCATTGCCAAATCTGCCACAGCCGACACCGTGCTGGCCAACACGGGCTCAGATATTTTGATTCAGGGCTCCACGGTGACGGGTAACGTCGCCACCAATCTAAAGGCCGCGGACGACATTCACATCCTTGGGGGTACCAGCGTGGTTGATGTCGTCAACACCAGTGACAGCAGCAGCGTCAGCGTAGGCGTTGGCACAGATATTCTCGATGGTGAAATTGTCTCTGTCACCGCGAGCTATAACGGCAGCCAAAGTTACAGCAAAAATGAAGAGTTGGTGAACAATGAATCCATGGTCGGCGGGACCAACTCAAACACCAGCATCATAGCGGGTGACAATGTCAGCATCATCGGCAGTCAAGTGTTTGGCAACAAAGTCTATGCCGATATTGGCAACTCACTGACGATAAAAAGTTTGCAAGACCGCTATCGCTATGACAGCAACCGTAAATCGTTCGGTGTCAGCCTTACGGTTGCGTACGGTTCAAATGCTGTGAGCGGCACGGTATCGGGCAGCGTCTCGAATATCGATTCGGATTACAAATCGGTGATGGAGCAGGCGGGCATCTACTCGGGCAAAGGGGGGCATACCATCAAAGTCAAGGGCAGCACGGGTCTGACCAGCAGCGCCATCGTGTCAAACGCAGCGATGGCGAATCAGAACCTCATCACCAAATACCTGACCATCTACGGCGACATCAAGAACAGCGCCGCCTACACCGCCAACTCGTTCTCAATGTCGATTACAGCGGGGGCGGGCGGGCTAAAGGCCAATCTCCCCTCGGTGATGCACGCCTCGGACAATGCGGATGCCAAAGTACACAGCACCGTCACGGGCAATGTCACCGCCTCTGGACTGATCAATGTCAAGGGCGGTCTGAACTCCATCGGCAATCTGACCTTGAACGGAACCACCCAAATCTCGGGAGGCATCGCCACCGCGGGTAATTTGGTGATTGATGGCGACACCACCATCAGCGACAGCGGCATCTACACCAAGGGCACAAAGACCATCTTGGACGACAACGGCGTGACCATCATCAACAACGCAGGTATCGCCAACGTCGTGCCCACCAGTGTGGACACCAGCATGGCCAAACCGCTGGACAAGATTTTTGACCTGAAACACATACAAACGGGATTCGACATCGCCACCACGGCGGGCGAGAATATGAACACCTTTTTGACCCTACGAGCCAAAGAGCAGGATACACAAGGCCAAGTTGTTATCACCACCAAGGATAAAGATGGTAAAGAAGTAAAGATGACTGTGAAAGAATTGTCGGAGCTGCCGCCTGATGATCCAAGATATATTTACGCCTATAGTACAACCGAATTTCAGGCGTACAAGGATACTGCGGAAACTTGGGGCTCGGGCGGTTGGGGTCGGGTGGTGTTGACCTCCTTGCTGGGCGCGGCCAATGGCAATGTGACCGGCAATGCCTCGCAATTCATCCAAAGTGCAGTGGTCAATGTCGCGCAGCAGTACACCGCGCAAGAAATCAAGGTGATTGCAGACGGATTCCGTCCACAAGGCGCGACCAAGGACGATGCTGTTGCGGCTGGTGTACGAGCGGCCTTGCACGCGCTCGCGAGCTGCGGCGGGGCGGCGATGAAGGGTGGCGACTGCGCCACCGCGGCAGGTGCAGCGGCCTCGACCGTGGCGTTGAATACCTTGCTGGACATGGATGTCAAAAAAATGACCCAAGAGCAGAAGAACGACTATTCAAATCTGATACAAACTTTGATTGGTGGTGTGGCCACGGGTATAAACCCTGATTCGGCGGCTGGGGCGGCGTTTGCGGCGCAGGCGGAGGTGGATAATAATAAGTTATCAATTAAAGACCCTTTGGCTTGGAACTCATGGGTGATGTATCGGCATTATGTTTTAGGAACAGGTGCCCCCGTATCACTTAAAGACATGCACTTATCTGATGCTTTACGTGAAACAGTCACAATAGATAATCTTTTTAACAAACCCAAGAGTATTCAATCCAGATTTATTGATAATATTTTGGATGGCAAACATACTTTTTCTAATACTTATGATTTTGGTTCGGAACTGGTGTGGGCGATGGGTTCAGGGGTTTTGTCGGGTACATTTTCAGGTTCAGTGACACCAGAGAGTAATGGAACTTATCATGTGGAAGGCGTTATAAACTATAAGTATGAAGATGTGTTTTCTGACCCGTATGATACGTTTAATATGATTAACGGTAGTTTTAACC
>CAZDLD010000037.1:0-13011 GCA_964506355.1 uncultured Hydromonas sp. | reverse complement strand
ACCAAAGGGGGCGCCTCAGCAAGTAGGGTGGGCAAATGCTTTTGTCTTAGATTTGCCCACGCGTATGTAGCGTGCAGACAGCGTGGGCAAAAGATAAACCATTTTGCCCACCCTACAAACTTCACTTAAATGAGAAACAAGTACCAGCAAGTAGGGAGGACAAATGCTTTTGACTTAGATTTGCCCATGCGGACGTAGCGTGCAGACTTCATGCGCCCCCCAACTCATCCCAATAAATAATTCGACAACTTGACAAATGTATCCACGGACAGCTCCTCTGCGCGTGCCGTTGGCGCGATGCCGCAGGCGTGCATTTGTTCTTGTGTGACCATATCGGCGAGGGTGTTGCGCAGCATTTTTCGTCGTTGGCTAAATGCCATGGTGACGAGTTTGGACAGGTGGGCTTCGTCGCGTGCTTGGAGTTGTTCGGCTGGGCGTGGGGTCATGCGCACGATGGCGGAGGTGACTTTGGGCGCGGGGACGAAGGCATGCGGCGGCACGTCAAACAGGTGTTCCATCTGATAGCGGTATTGCAGCATCACGGACAGTCGCCCGTAGGCTTTGCTCGAGGGTTCGGCGACCATGCGCTCGATGACTTCTTTTTGCAGCATGAACACTTGCACGGCGATGTGCGGTGCGAATTCGACCAGATGGAACAACAGCGGGCTGGAGATGTTGTAGGGCAGGTTGCCCACGACTTTGCGCACTTTGCCCTCGGCGGGGATGGAAAGAAAATCGAACTTGAGCGCGTCGGTGCTGTGTATGGTCAGGCGCTCGGGTGGGTACTGCTTTTCCAGTCGCACCACGAGGTCGCGATCGAGCTCGACCACGTGCATGTGGCTGATGCATTTGAGCATCGGCTCGGTCAGTGCGGCGAGACCCGGGCCGATTTCGGTCAAGCAGTCGTCGTCAGACGGGTTGATGGCGTGAACGATGCTGGCGATGATGTTTTGGTCTTGTAAAAAATTTTGGCCGAATCGTTTACGGGCAATGTGTGCGCTCATGGGGCGTCCTTAGTCTGGGGTCGTTGTTTTTGTAGCGTATGGTCGTTGTTTGGCTTGTGCCATCTGTGCGGCGGTGCGTATGGCCGCCTGCATACTGCCCGCATCGACCGCGCCGCTGAGCGCTCTATCGAGTGCGGTGCCATGATCGACCGAGGTGCGGATGAAGGGCAGACCCAAGGTGACGTTGATGCCGTGGCCGAAGCTGACGTATTTGAGCACGGGCAGTCCTTGGTCGTGGTACATCGCCAGCACTGCGTCGGCCTGCTCGAGGTAATGCGGTTGAAACAGGGTGTCCGCAGGGTAGGCGCCCAGTGCATTGATACCGCGTGCTTGCGCGGCGGCGATGGCGGGGTTGATGATGTCGATTTCTTCGCGCCCCATGTGGCCGTCTTCGCCCGCGTGTGGATTCAGCCCCGTGAGCAGGATGCGCGGCTGCGCGATGCCGAAATGCTGTTGCAAATCATGGTGAATGATGTCTATGGTGCGCGAGAGCGCTGCGAAATTCAGGTGTGAGGCCACTTGCGCGAGCGGCAGATGCGTGGTGGCCAGAGCCACGCGCAAGGGGTGCGCCACCTCGCGCCCATCGGCGAGCATCATCACCACTTGATCCACGTCTGCGTGCTCGGCGAGGTATTCGGTGTGGCCTGTGAACGGCACGCCTGCTTGATTGATGATGCCTTTGTGCACGGGTGCGGTGACCATGGCGCTGAATGTGCCGTGGCTCAAGCCATGCAGGGCGATGTCGAGGGTGTTGAGCACATAGCTCGCATTGGCAGGGTTGAGCGTGCCCAGCTCAACGGGCGCGAACAACGGACAGTGCCAGACCGAAATGGTGCGCGCTTGCTCATCCGCGCTCATCAGTGTTTTTTGCGCCAGTTCCGCGCTGGGGATGAGTTGCGCGGTGGGGGCGAACAGCTGCGCGACGTGACGCATATGCGCCAAGTCGCCGATGAGGACGATGGCTTGCTCAGGGTGCGCCGCTTGCCACGCCAGTGCTGCGAGTAGGCTGATTTGCGGGCCGATGCCCGCCGGCTCGCCCGTGGTGATGGCGATGGGCAGGTTTTCTGGGGTTGAATTAGGGTTCATGGGCGCATTTTAACATGGTTGTGGCGACAAAAAACCGCAGTGCGTGCGCGCTGCGGTTTTTGTTGATAACGACTCAATTCAAGTGTTTGTTTATGTTTGAATGGTCGCTTAGTTTTTGATTTCGACCAAGTTGGCTTTGCTGTCTTCGATTTCTTGATAGAACTTGTCGGCCGCTTCTTTTTGGCGCATTGCGAGCAGCGCTTCTTTGGCCATGGCTTTTTTCTCATCGTCGTTCAGGGTCAAGGTCACGCGCTCGTTGAATTTGAACAGGTGGTAGCCGTTTTTGGTTTTGACCGGTGCAGTCACGGTGTCCAGCGGGGCGGTGTTGGCCAAGCTCACGATGCTGCTGTCGGCCTGTGTGTCGTTGAGCAGAACGTAGGGAACCACGCCGCCATTGGGTGCGGTTTGCGGGTTTTCAGACACTTCCTTGGCCACGGTGCCAAAGTCCTCGCCTTTGTCCAAGCGGGCTTTAATCGCTTTGATTTTTTTCAGTGAAGCGGGCGTGGCGCCTTGAACGAAGATGTGCTGCGCCACTGCGGCAGGTTGAGGCGACATCGGACCGTCGGTGATGGCTGAGACGCGTTCGACTTCAGCGTCAATTTCTTTACTGGTCGGCTCTTTGATTTTACTCAACACTTCTTTTTGCATCAGTGCATCGATGGCCAATTGGTTGTTCAAGTCGCGTGCGAGTGCGTCCCACGCGCCAGCGCCGCCTTCTTTTTCAACACGGGCTTTGAACTGCTCGATGCTCATGCCGTTGCTTTGCGCCATGCTGAGTAAGGTTTCATCGATTTGCGCGGGGCTGATGCTGATACTGGAATTTTTAACCTTGTTCAACAGCAGACGCTCGTTGATCAATTCATCGCGTGAGTAGGTCAATAATTCAGCGTCGCTGGGGTTTTGTTTGCTGCGTTTGGCGACTGCTCGGTTAATTTTTACACGCTCGCTGAGCTCGTTTTGTGAAATCGGTTCGCCAGCGACCACCGCCACGGTTTTGTCAATGATAACCTGGGCAGACGTATAAGCTGGGGCAACGGCAGTGCTAATTAATGAAGCAATCAATGCCAATTTGATGCGTGTGTTCATGTGTGTCCTTAAATTCAATGGGGTCGAGCGGTTTGTTCTTAGCAACGGCGCATTATAAAACATTTCGGTGCGCAATCCGCAGCTTTGAGCATAATGATTGCCTTGCGCTTTGGGTTGACACCTGCAGTATCGACTGGCTCTGTGGAAAAATCATGGATGTGGTGCAGTAGCAGCGCGCCAGTGAAATATCAAGTAGCTGATGCAACCGAGCACTATGCCCCAAAACGCACTGCCCATCTGCCACAGGGTCACGCCCGAGGCGCAGGTCATGAAGGTGATCAGCGCCGCTTCACGGTCGGTCGCGGAGAACTGCGCGTTGAACGCATTGCTGATGTTGGACAAAATCGCGCCGAGCAGCGCCAGACCCGCAAGCACGGTAATCAACGCCTTGGGCAAACCCAAGAAAAACACCACCAACACACCCGCGAGCGCACCGATGACCAAGTTCCACACGCCGTACCACAGCCCTGCGACATATCGCTTGTTCACATCGGGGTGACAGGATTTTTCGGTGCAGATGGCCGCGGTGATGGCGGCCAAATTGATGCCGAAGTTGCCAAAAGGCGCGGTCAGGGTCGAGAGCAGCGCGGTCAGACCGACCAAAGGCTTTGCTGGCGCTTGACTGGCGGGATAGCCCGATGTGCGCAGCACCGCGATGCCGGTGATTTGCTGCCCCGTCAGAGTGATGAGCGCGAGCGGCAGGCCGATGTTGATGAGCGCGTTGAATGTGAACACAGGCGTGGTCCACACCACGCTCGCCCAGTGCAGCGGCACGTGCGGCACCGATGCGCCCTGCCAACCAAATACGAAGACACAGCCCACAATCAACACCGCGAGGGTCGCATAACGCGCCCAAAAGCGTTTGCACAGCACATAGGTCAGCAGCATGGCGAGCATCAGTGCGGTGTCCGAACCCAAGCTGGCAAAGGTGTTGATGCCAAAGCGAAACAATATCCCAGCCAGCAGTGCGGCGGCAATGCTCTTGGGCAGTTTCTCCATCACCGTGTCAAACATCCCCGAGGCAGCGATGGCGAAAATAATGCCATTGGCGATGATGAACCCCGCAATCGCCTCGGCATAGCTGACGCTGGGTAGGGCGGAGATGAGAAACGCCGCGCCGGGCGTGCTCCACGCGGTGATGATGGGCGCTCGGGTCAAATAGGTCAAAATCAAACTCGCCAGACCAAAGGTCAAACTTAAAATGCACAACATCGAAGTGGTCTGCTCGGTGCTCAGATGCCCTGCTTGCGCCGCGCCGATGACGATGGCCAAAGGCCCGCCGTAGCCCGCGAGGTTGGCAATCAAGGGTGCAATGAAATTCGATGGGCTGCTGTCCGCTTGGATTTGGCGCAGGGTGGGCGGGTGGTATGAATTGAACATGGGAAGGATGGCTTAAATTGAAAAATGCCCTTGGGCGAAGTGTTGAACTCGACCGCCGACGGCGATGCGTCCATCTGCTTGGACTTTAAGGTACAGGTGGTTGGGGCGGTGGATGGTCTCGGCTTGGGTGATGTGCCAGTTGAGCCGTGCGCCTGCGGGGACGCGTCCGTGTAGATGCGCCCATGCGCCGAGATTGGCGCAGGCCGAGCCTGTGCCGGGATCTTCGAGCCCAGCGCCATGGATGTCAAAAAAGTAGCGAGCACTCACTTGCCCATCGACCTCGTGCCAGATGTAGGCATTGGTGTGCGCGGCATCGACACTCGCATCGCGCAGTTGCGCCACGTGTGCGTGGGCTTTGAGCACGGCAGCGCGTGAGTCTATGGGGATGATGAGCTGCCACGTCCCAGCATTCATCCACCGCACATCCGCAGCGATGTCCGCCACATTGAGCGTGAGTGCGCTCGCCAATTGCTCGCGTGTCAGCGCACAGGGGGCAGATTCATAGCCACTCAACTCAAATTGATAGACCCCATCGTTGTGCTGGATGGTAACGGTTTTGGCCTGAGTGCTTAATTTAAATTGATTGGGTAGGTTTAAATGCGTGTGCAACCACGCCGATGCGCCTATGGTCGGATGCCCCGCAAACGGCATTTCATGCTCTGGAGTGAAAATCCTCAAGTGCGCGGCACTGTCTGGTGTTTTGGCTGGGGTGATGAACACTGTTTCGGACAGGTTGAACTGTCGTGCCAGCAGTTGCATCTGCTCGTCACTCAGTTCTGCGCCATCCAGCACAGGCACGATGGCGAGCGGATTGCCACCCCAAGTCGACTCGGCAAATACGTTGTGTATGAAGTAGGGAAGGTTCATGGCTTGCCTCATGGGTGTGTGGGGATGCGTGCCAAAAACTCCTCTATCACCGATTCGGGCGTGGCCCACGAGGTGACCAAGCGCACGGCGCTGTGCTGCGCGTCGATTTTTTGCCAGACATAAAAGCCGTATTGACTTTGCAAGGTCTCAATCAAATCATTGGGCAGAATTGGGAAAATCTGGTTGGTCGAGGACTGCGCCCACAGCGCGTAGCCACGCGCCACCAGTCCTGCTTGCAGGGTTTGAGCGCATTGGTTGGCGTGCGTGGCGCAACGCTCGAACAAGTCATTGGTAAACAGGGCTTGAAATTGGCTGCCCATCACGCGGCTTTTGGCCAGCAGTGCGCCGTGTTGCTTCATGGCGTAGCGAAAATCGGTTTGTAAATTCGGGTTGACGATGACCAATGCTTCGCCCAGAAGTGCGCCGTTCTTGGTGCCGCCGATATAAAAGGCATCGGCCAGACGCGCGATGTCCGCCAGTGTCCAGTCGCATTCTGCGCTCATCAGCGCTGCGCCCATGCGCGCACCATCGATGTAAAAATACAGATTCAGCTCGTTACACAGTGCGCGCAGCTCGGTCAGCTCGGCCAATGAGTACACCGTGCCCATTTCGGTCGCTTGTGAGATGAACAACATGCGCGGACGCAGGGTGTGCTCGCCGATGAGTTTGTCAAATACTGCTCGCACCGCAGCAGGAACAACTTTGCCCTGAGCGTGTTCAACCGCGATGACCTTGTGCCCTGTCGCTTCTATCGCACCTGTTTCGTTGGCGTAAATATGCCCCGTCATCGGCGCGATGACCGCTTCGTGCGGACGCAGTGCGGCGGCAATGAAGGTCAGATTGGTTTGAGTGCCACCACTTAAAAAATGCACCGATGCAGCAGGCGCAGCACAGCGCGCTTGAATCAACTGGGCGGCCTGCACGCATGCACTGTCGTTGCCATAGCCGGCTTCTTGCGCCAACGGCGCGTGGTTCAGCGCGGCGAGGCACTCGGGGTGGGCGGTTTCGGAATAGTCGTTTAGGAATAAATAATTCATGGTGTTTGGACTTTAATCTACGATAAAAAGTTGTGCACCAACTTCGGTGCGAGAGCGATGCGCCAGTGTATCATCGCCGACTTGATAACTCATCCCAGCAGTGAGTACAACTTTACTGCCGTCGGCCAGTTCGGTGGTTAAACTGCCAGAGAGCACAAATAAAATATGCCCCTTCTCGCACCAATGATCGGCGATATAACCCGCAGTGTAATCAACCATGCGTACACGAATGCGGTTTTCAGCTGGGCCGAAGTATTGTGTACGCCAATAGGCCATGCCGCGCTCGCCTGTGTGCTCTGTGCGCTCGGTGGTGTTCCAGTCGGTGGTGGTGAATGGCATGTGGTTTAGGTTCATATTCTGCGCCTATTAAATAGATTTGATAAATATCACGTTAGTGCCGAATTAATACCACACCGATGCCGCACAGTACACCGTCATGGCGACGATGCTCACATTGACCAGCTGCGCCAATCGCGGCGAGTGCATGAGTTTTTGCAGCGCCACGCCACCCTGTACCCACACGCTGATACACAGCAGGTTGACCACCATAAAAATCGCGGTCGCAATGCTCGAATGCATGAGCAAATCGCCCGAACGTGGCAGCAGAGTCGCGGGGACAGACAGCGCCATCATCCATGCTTTTGGATTGACGTATTGGAACAGTGCCGCTTGCATCAGCGTCATCGGCTGAGCGGCATTTTTATTTGCCGCATCGGGCAGCGTGCCGTTGGCAGGCAGCGCGCCATTGCGCCAGAGTTTATGTGCCAGCCACAGCATATAGCCGCAGCCGAGGACTTTGAGCGCCCACTGGGTCTGCGGCACTTGCAGCACCACCGCCGCCACGCCCAAACAACACAACATCAGCATCACACCAAAGCCCAGATTAATACCCCACATATGCGCGACACTGCGCGCAAAGCCAAAGCGCGCCCCTGAATGCAGCAGCATGATGTTGTTAGGCCCTGGGGTAATGGACGAGACAAAAGCAAACAGCGCAATCGCGCTCAAACTGGCCCAAGTAAATCCGTTCATTGCGAATCTCCACTTAAAATCACCTGAGCGATGGTCTGTGCGTGTATCAAAGTGCTGTCGAGCAAGGGCAAATCGCAGGGGTGTGCGTCGTTGAGCAGCATCACCAGCTCTGTGCAGCCGAGCACGAGAGCTTGTGGCGCGTTGTCACTCGCTACTTCAATATGGCGCGCCACGATGTCGCGCAGCACCTGACGGTCTGCATCCAGCACCTCGCCCTGACACAGGCGTTCAAATATCATGCTGTGAATTTGAGCGCGTTCTGCTTCTGAGGGCAAGACCCACTGCACACCACGCGCCGCATAGCGTTGCTCCAAAAAACCATCACTCATCGAGAACTGCGTGCCCATGAACAACACCCGCGTGATACCCTGCGCCAGTGCCGCGTCGCACACCGCATCGGCAATGTGAATCAGCGGGATATCGATGGCCGCCTGTATGGTGTCGGCGACTTTGTGCATGGTGTTGGTGGCGATGGCAATGGCGCGCGCACCCGAGTTTTGCAAATGTCGCGCACGTTGCGCCAAATCATCGGCAGCGGTTTGCCACTGGCCTTGGCGTTGCCAATCAGCCATCTGCGCGAAGTTCACACTGTCAATAATGACAGGTGCGCTGTTCAAGCCGCCCCGCGCTTCGCGCACCATGCGGTTCAGATGTTGGTAATACAAAGCGGTGGACTCCCAGCTCATGCCACCCAATAATCCCACGGTATTCATACACACTCCTTCAGCTTTATTTTGCAGATTTGGCCTGCATCGGCACTTGTTTGCCCAGATAGGTCAGCCACATCACCACCAGCGCGAACAGCACGGTCCACAACTCGAGCGACTCGCCCAAAATGGGCACGGCGAACAGCACCGTCATGAAGGGTTGGACAATTTGAATTTGACTGATTTTGACCGCGCCGCCCTCGTGCAAAGCGTAATACCACAGCATCATGCCGAGCCACATAGAGAACACCGCCAGATAACCGAACGCCCACCACGCCACCGTACTGACCGAATGCGTGGGCCACAGCCACGCCGACATCGGCAGGGTAATCGGCAACAAACACACCAGCATCCAGCACAGCCCCTGCGCCGCAGGCAGGGTGCGCGCCAGACGTGCGCCATAGGCGTATCCATAACCGCAAACCACCACCGCCGCAAAAATCAGGGCATCGGCCATGTGAAACTGCACCACGCCGTCTTTCTGATAAGCGCGCAGCAGGGCAAAGGCAATCACGCAAGCTGCCGCGAGCAGCGAATACATCCAAAATTTAATCGGGGCTTTTTGTGAGAACACCCACGTCGCAATCGCTGCGGTCATCAGCGGCAGCGCGCCGTTGAACACCGCCGCATGTGAGGAGGACACGTACAGCAATCCCCAGTTTTGCAACAGCGGAAATCCCAGACCATTGCCCAGCGCCATTGCCGCCAAGCTACCCCACTCATGACCGCTCGGACGACGCGCCCGTGTGTACAACAGATACCCAATCGAGAGCAGCCCCGCACCTGCCGCCCGTCCCAAACTGGCGAACCACGGGGTGAGCTGAGGCGCGTCGATGGAGCCGACTGCGAGTTTACTCATCGGCAAAGTCAGTGCAAAAATCACCACCGCCACAAGGCCAATCAAATAGATACTGGCTTCGGACAGATGAGAGGTGTGGCTGTGGGTGTGGCTGTGATGGTGGTGCGTGTGTTTGTGATGGTTTTTGCTCATGGGTTCAGTCGTAGGCTTGGATTCAGCGGGTGGTTGTCAATAATTTATGGACACGATACCCGAAAAATGCAGTACAGTAACGATACAATTTCATAAACAATTATCGAACTGTACTGATATGGAACACAATACACTTTCGCAACACGAGCTGCCCGATGGCGTCGCCACCAGCGAGCACAAAGTCACGCCCATGGGCATGAGCCCGTCGGCTCTTGACCCACGGTACAACAAAGTGGATGCGGTTGCCGCGTGGTTGAGCGAGCGCATCGACATGCGCTTTTATGCGCCCGGTGCGCGTGTACCCTCGGTACGGCAGTTGGCAGACAAGCTCGAAGTCTCGCGCTTCACGGTGGTCAATGCGTATGAAAAAATGGTCGCCTCTGGGGTGTTGCAGTCGCGTGCGGGTTCGGGTTTTTATGTGGCACAGCCCGTACACGTGCCCAAATCTGAGCCAGACACCGCCCAGCGCAATTTGCTCGCGTTTCAAGAGACCCAAGTGGTCGATGCGAAGTGGCTGCTTCGGCATTTGTTCTCGGATTTGCCCGATGACCGCACCCCCGGTAGTGGCATTTTGCCGCGCTCGTGGTTGCAGAACGAGCGCATGGGCGTGGCGGTGCGCGCTGCGACACGGGTCTCGGACGCGCATATCTATGACTACGGCAATGTCGCGGGCTACGCGCCGCTGCGAGAGCAGATTGTGGTGCAGCTGCATCCGCTGGGCATACACGCGCAACCCGATCAAGTGGTGACCACCAACGGCGTGTCGATGGCGATTGACTTGGTCGCGCGCTACTTCCTCAATCCGGGTGACGCGGTGGTGGTCGATGACCCGTGCTGGTTCTGGCTCTATGGCTGCCTGCAGGCGCAGGGACTGCGCGTGGTGTCGGTGCCGCGTGACGAGCAGGGGCCGAACATCGAAGCACTGACCCGCATCATGCAGGTGGAGCGCCCCAAACTCTATGTGACCAACAGCGTGCTGCACAACCCGACTTCATACGGCATCACGCCTGCGCGTGCCTATCAGGTGCTGCGCCTGCTCGACGAGTATGACGCGTATTTGCTCGAGGACGATATTTATGGCGACTTGCACGCGGGTCTGTCCAAAGGCGCGCCAGCCTTGCGTTACGCCGCGCTCGACCAGCTCAAGCGGGTGTTTTATATCGCGAGTTTTTCAAAGTGTTTGGGTGCGGATTTGCGCGTGGGCTTGCTCTGCTGTCCGACCGAGCACGTGCAGGGCATCATGATGCGCAAAATGCTCTCGACCATGGTCTGCTCAGAGATGAACGAGCGCATCGTGCAGCGCCTGTTGGTGGACGGGCAGCACCGTCGCCATCTGGACAAGCTGCGCACCCGACTGGCGAACGCGCACGCGTATATGAAAACCGCGCTGCCCAAAATTGGCTTGGGCTATCCCGAGCACGCGCAAGAGGGCGTGTTCTTGTGGATAGACACGGGTGTGGACACCAATGCGCTGGCATTGGAGGCCAAGAACGATGGCTGGCTGGTCGCGCCGGGGTCCTTGTTCTCACCCAAACAGGGTGCATCGACGATGATGCGCTTTAATGTCTCGCGCACCACGCCTGAGTTTATGTCGTGGTTGGGGACGTATTTACAACAGCATCGATAAACTATAAAAACCAAAACAACAAGCAAGCACACACAATCACACTCACGCAGGGGAACCTTATGGCAGTTTCAGTATTTGACCTATTCAAAATCGGCATCGGCCCATCCAGCTCGCACACCGTCGGCCCGATGCGTGCGGCGAAAATGTTTGTCGAATATTTGAGCAAACACGACTTATTGGCGCGCACCACGCGCCTGTCGGTGCAGCTGTACGGCTCGCTCGGTTTGACGGGTTTGGGGCATGGCACGGACAAGGGCGTGTTGCTCGGGTTGATGGGGTTTAACCCCGATGATGTGCCGATTGAGCGCATCCAGTCTGAGCTGGACATCGTGCTGCTGGATCAGCGAATCAAGTTGCTGGGCACGCACGAAGTGGATTTTGTGTTCAAACGCGACCTCATCATGCACCGCCGCGAGGCGATGGCCGAGCACCCCAACGGCATGAAGTTCACAGCGTTTGACGCGCAGGGCGTGGAGCTGATTGAGCGCAAATACCTCTCGGTCGGTGGTGGCTTCGTGGTCACGGTGGGCATGGATCCCGCGCCAGTGCTAGAAGCGTATGCGCAAGTGCCCTACCAGTTTCACAGTGGCAACGAGTTGCTCCAGCTGTGCCAGAAGCACAACATCAGCATCGCGCAGTTGATGTTCGCCAACGAATTGACTTGGGGCACGGAATCTGAAGTGAACACCAAACTCGACCAAATTTGGGCGGTGATGCAGTCCTGCGTGGCGCGCGGTTGCGGCATTGACAACCCCGATGCCTTTGGCGTGCTCGGCGGTGGTTTGAACGTCAAGCGGCGCGCAGGCGAGCTGTACCGACAATTGACGCGTCACGCCGAGCGCGGCCTGTCCGACCCATTGACGGTGATGGACTGGGTGAATTTGTATGCGGTGGCGGTGAATGAGGAGAACGCCGCAGGCGGGCGCGTGGTCACTGCGCCGACCAATGGCGCTGCGGGCATCGTGCCTGCCGTGCTGCATTATTACGACCGATTCGTGCCGAACGCGAGCGCGCAGGGCGTGCGTGATTTTCTGCTCACAGCAGGCGCCATCGGTATTCTGTATAAACTCAACGCTTCCATCAGCGGGGCGGAAGTCGGCTGTCAGGGCGAGGTTGGTGTGGCCTGCTCGATGGCGGCGGGCGGACTGGCGGCGGCGATGGGCGGCACAGTGACGCAAGTCGAGAACGCGGCCGAAATCGGCATGGAGCACAATCTGGGACTGACGTGCGACCCCATCGGTGGACTGGTGCAAATCCCCTGCATCGAGCGCAACGCCATGGGCGCGATTAAGGCCGTGAACGCCGCACGCATGGCGCTGCATGGCGACGGCACGCATCATGTGTCGCTGGATATGGTGATCAAGACCATGCGCGAGACAGGCGCGGACATGAAAAACAAATACAAAGAAACCTCCAAAGGTGGGTTGGCACTCAGTGTCACGGTCAATCGAGTGGAATGCTGAGCATGGCTGTTGCCCTGTATTCTTTGCGCTGCAGCGGTATCAAAGCGCGCTCGAATCCTTTATAATGCACGGGTTAAAATTCACTCAATTCACTTGATTTCGTTAGGATTCCCATGCAAGTTGCTCAAATTCGTTCCGAGTTTTTAAAATTCTTTGAAGAAAAAGGCCACACCATCGTCGCATCGTCACCACTGGTGCCGCAGAATGACCCGACTTTGATGTTCGTCAACTCAGGCATGGTGCAATTCAAAGACGTGTTTCTCGGTCAGGACAAACGCCCGTACAAACGCGCCACGAGCGTACAGGCCTGCTTGCGCGCAGGCGGCAAACACAACGACTTGGAAAACGTCGGTTACACCGCTCGTCACCACACCTTCTTTGAAATGTTGGGCAACTGGAGCTTTGGCGACTATTTCAAACGCGAATCGCTCAACTGGGCGTGGGAGCTGTTGACCCAAGTGTACGGCCTGCCTGCGGACAAGCTCTACGCCACGGTGTACATCGAGGACGATGAAGCCTACGGCATCTGGGAAGAGATTTTCATGAGCGCAGGCTTTAGCCAAGAGCGCATCGTCGCCGAGAGCCGCATCATCCGCATTGGCGACAACAAGGGTGGCCGCTACATGTCGGACAACTTCTGGATGATGGCCGACACAGGTCCGTGCGGTCCGTGCTCGGAAATTTTCTATGACCATGGCGCGCACATCGCGGGTGGTTTGCCCGGTACGCCT
>CAZDLD010000036.1:6671-13644 GCA_964506355.1 uncultured Hydromonas sp. | reverse complement strand
TTGTATACGTTAGAGCAAGAGTTTAGACAAATAGCAGATAAAAGCTTAAAAATAATTTACACTTTAGGTAGCGTTTTGGATGAGCAAATGCTTATGCAGGTAATGCAAAAGTACTCAGTTGAAAGCGTATATCATGCCGCGGCTTATAAACATGTTCCATTAGTAGAGTCGAATCCTTTTTCAGGAGTAATTAATAATGTTGTGGGCACTCTAAACTGCGCAATGGCCGCTGAAAAAACTGGAGCTGAGACATTTGTACTGATTTCTACAGACAAGGCAGTAAGACCAACAAATATTATGGGCGCCTCAAAACGCATGGCTGAGTTAATCTGTCAGGCCTTTGCTGAGAATAGCGAGACAAAGTATAACATGGTTCGATTTGGTAACGTACTCGGATCCTCAGGGTCTGTAGTGCCGCTATTCAGAAAGCAAATACAAGCAGGTGGTCCTGTAACTATAACGCATCCAGAGATAACCAGGTACTTTATGACAATACCCGAAGCCGCACAGTTGGTTATTCAGGCTGGCGCTTTGGGTAGTGGCGGTGGCGGAGAGGTGTTCTTGTTGGATATGGGTGATTCAGTACGAATTGTAGACTTAGCAAAAAAAATGATTCATTTGAGCGGGAAAAAACTGTATGAAGAGTCTGAAAATGAAGGCATAAAAATTGTATACAGCGGATTAAGGCCAGGGGAGAAATTGTTTGAAGAGCTGCTAATAACGCCAGAACATACTACGAGAACAGAGCACCCGAAAATTATGAGGACTATTGAGAGTAAATTTGGTAGGGGATATTTCATGCAGGTGCTTGAAAACTTGAAGATAGCACATGCTCAAAATGACTTGGTGGCACTGATGCAAATTATAAATAAACACGTTGATGGGTATGAGCAGAGCATAGAAATCACCAATGACATCAACGATCAATACTAAGAGGAACCAATGAATCAGAAATTTTTACCATTTGCACTGCCGGACATTAGCGAACTTGAGATTAATGAGGTCGTTGAAACTTTGCGGTCTGGTTGGGTAACTACAGGCCCAAAAGCCAAAAAATTCGAACAAAATTTTATCGAATACTTAGGCGACAATACATTAGAGGCTATCGCAGTTAATTCGGCAACATCAGGATTACACTTGGCGTTAGAGGCGGTTGGTGTGCGTGAAAACGATGAAGTAATAGTACCAACCTATACGTTTACGGCAACCGCTGAGGTTGTGCGATATTTAGGCGCAAACCCCATTTTTGTCGATTCTGATCCTGATACTTATTGTATTGATCCAAAAAAAATAGAGCAGGCCATAACACCTAAAACCAAGGCCATAATACCAGTGCACTTTGCAGGGATGGCCGCCGATATGCAAGCTATTTTATCAATTGCCAAGAAATATAATTTAAAAGTAATTGAAGATGCCGCACATTCATTTCCGACACGATACCAAAACAAATTAATCGGCACATTAGAAAGTGATGCCACGGTATTTAGCTTCTACGCAAACAAAACAATGACCACAGGCGAAGGCGGAATGTTGGTATCTAGAAATCCAGATATTATTTCTAGAGCAAAAATAATGCGCCTTCACGGAATCAGCAGAGATGCTTTTGAGCGTTATCAATCAAAAACACCAGCGTGGTTTTATGAAGTAATTGAGCCTGGGTTTAAATACAACCTGCCAGATATATGCGCGGCACTTGGTTTGCATCAGCTCAAAAGAATTGATGAGTTTCAACGCAAAAGGGAAGCTTTGGCGAACGTGTATGATCAAGAATTGCAAACGATGCCAATTTCGCTTCCACCAAGAGCGGATAACAAAGAAGGAAATCAGCATGCTTGGCATTTATACCCCATTCAGTTGCAGAGCGAAAAGATAACGAGAGACGAGTTTATTATTAAAATGGCGGAGAGAGGCATAGGTTGTTCTGTTCACTTTATCCCGCTTCATAAACATCCAGTATGGAAAGACAAATATCAATTGGATGCAAGAGATTTCCCGGTGGCCGAAAAATTGTTCTTGCGACAAGTTTCGTTGCCGCTATACACCAAAATGACTCCTGATGATCAGACCCGGGTCATTGAGACGATTTATGATTTGTTGGCATAAACACACAGAACAATAGGAACAAAGACAATGAATCCAAGCATCAAAAAGAAAATACAGAAATTAAGAAAAGATCCAATATTATTTGTTAGAGATATGCTCTTCAAACATGGGGTTGAAGCGAAATATCTGTCACCGATAAGCTATCCCGCTCAGCATAAATTCACTGTTGTTTCGGCAGTTTATAACGTTGGTAAATATCTTGAAGAATATTTTACGACAATAGTAAATCAGAGTATTTCTTTCGAAAAATATATATTTCTTGTCTTAGTTGATGACGGCTCGACGGATGATTCTGCTGAGATTATAAAAAAATGGCAAAAACAATACCCTAACAATATAACCTATGTGTACAAAGAAAATGGCGGCCAGGCCTCAGCAAGGAATGTCGGCATTCATTACATTCATACGGATTGGTGTACATTCATGGACCCCGACGATTTTCTGGATAAAAACTATTTCAGAGAAGTTGACCGTACATTAGTCAACCATCCTAACGTTGGCATGGTGTCATGTAATTTTATCTATTATTATGAAGATAAAAACATGTTCAAGAACAACCATCCCCAAAATTACAGATTCAAAGACAAAATTAAAATTTTTGATGTAACCGACGAGAATCAGCATATTCAGCTCTCAGTAAATTCATCATTTGTAAAAACAGAAATAGTTAAACGAAACGAATTGAAATTCGATTCAAGAGTAAAGCCTTCCTTTGAGGATGCAACTTTCATGTTGGAATACTCGTTGGTTCAGCACGAAGTGGAGCATTCGCAGGTGGCATTTATTAAAGATGCAAAGTATTTTTACCGAAAACGATCTGATGGTACGAGCGCGTTAGATACAGCGTGGACCAAGCCAAGTGGGTATGATGAGGTGCTGAGATACGGCTGCTTACATGCATTGCAATCATTTAAGATGAGCTTGGGATATGTTCCTAAATTTGTACAGACTACAGTGTTGTACTATCACGTTTGGCAAATACATAGAATCGTAAACGATGACTCAGCATTGAGTTTTTTATCAAACGAACAGAAGTCAGAGTATCTTAAATTATTACGAGAAATATTCAAACATATAGAAGATGACGTTATTGACTCCTTCGGCTTGGCCAGTGTATGGCTATACCAAAAATCTGGCATGCTGAATTTGTACAAAAAGAAAGCACTCAGTGAAGAACTGCAAGTTTGCTACTTTGATAAATATGACAAATATAAAAATGAAGGTTGGTTCTATTATTTCGCCCCCAAAAATAGTGAGATTGAATTTACAATAGATGGCGAAACAATAACGCCGACAGATACAAAAATAGTGAAGCATACTTTTTTGGATGAGGACTTTATTTTTGAATATCGATTCTGGATTCCACTAGGTTCAAATGAGTCATTTTTGACCGTTAAAATAGATGGCCATGAGGTTCAAATAGGCGCAAACGGAAATCGATATAGAGATGGCGTGGCTGTAAAACATTTGAAAATGCCTCAAAAGGTTAATTCGCAGTACCAAAATCGTGGAGACCATTGGATTGTTATGGACCGCAACGTGCAGGCTGACGATAATGCAGAACATTTTTATCGCTATTTGAAACAAACGCATCCTGAGATTGAAGCATATTTTGCACTAAACAAAGACTCGCATGATTGGGAGCGCTTGCATGGTGAAGGTTTCAAGATGTTAGATTTTGGATCAAGAAGTTTTGAAAATTTGCTGAAGTCGTGTTCGGTCATTGTAAGCTCGCACGCAGATGATTACATTGTGGATTACTTTGGCGATGGGGGATTGGTCGGGAAAGATTTTGTATTTTTGCCGCATGGGATATTTCAAAATGATTTGCACAAATGGATGAATAGCAAATCCAAAATTATGTCCCTGTTGATTACCACAACAGACAAGGAGCATCAGTCGATAGCCGGCAACTACAACCATTACATCTATGGCAATAAGGTTACTAAACAGATAGGCTTTCCAAGACATGACTCATTATTGTCAGGAAATAAAACTGACAATAAACGTCTGCTGATTATGCCAACCTGGAGAAAGGATTTAGTAGGTAAATTTGATTCAATGTCAGGCGAATGGATTAAGAGTGACAAGTTTGCAGACTCAGTGTACGCTCAAGCATGGCGATCAATGCTAAATAGCGGAAGTATTAAAAGAATTGCACTTGAGAGCGGATATGAAATCATTTTTGCACCCCATAAAAACGTTGAGCAATATATTCAAGACTTCGATGTGCCCTCGTATGTAACGACATGGACCACTAATAGTGGTGTGGGAATACAACATCTATTTCAAACAACCGATTTAATGATAACGGATTATTCCAGTGTGGCATTTGAAATGGGATTTTTAAATAAGCCAGTAATTTATTATCAATTTGATTTCGATGATTTTCACCGCAGCCAATGGCAACGTGGCTATTTCAACTATGAATCCGACGGGTTCGGACCAGTGGTGTCGAATGAAAAGATGCTATTAGATAATGTGGAGGCGATTATTAAAAACAATTGTGCCCCAGACGCGGTTTACGCTGAGCGGATGCAAAAAACATTCAAATACAAAGATGGAAAAAATTCTGAGCGAGTTTACAACGAAATACAAGAGATGATGCGCCTAGAGCCATCACATTAGTTGGTTCACAAATTTGATGTGTGGACAGCAAGAGTATTAATTATTGAAAACAATGTTTAATGCTCTTTCTGGCCGAGTGCAGATGGCTTTGCCTAGTTGTAGTCAGGAGATAAAATGTTTCGCTATAGAGTGAAAGCGCTTGTGTTTTTTCGGAAGTTTAGGAAGTTGATAAATAATCCTGGGATATTTCTAAGGGATATGCTTATCAATAAATATCCTTATTTAAACACAGAACTCATTATCAATGAGCAGGATGAACTACCTGTTATAGAGCAGGGAATTGCACTTGAAAATAAAATTGGAATTGCCAATTTCCCGGTAGATGTGGTATTTACTTGGGTTGATAATTCAGATGTGAATTGGCAAAAAAAATACACTCAAGCAAAAGAAAGCACTGGTGGAAACTTTAGTTTTTTCGCAACAGACGATGCAAGATTTGCCAATCATGATGAATTATATTACTCAGTTGCCGCAGTTAAGCGCCATTTACCATGGGTAAGGAAAATTTTTATATTAACTGATCAACAGATACCTGCATGGTATAAAGCAGATGAACAAATTGAAATAGTTTTTCATCATGATGTGATTGAACCGCAGTATTTACCAACATTTAATTCTCATGTGATTGAAGCACACCTCCATCTTATTCCAGGATTGTCGGAGCATTTTATCTACTTTAATGATGACGTATTTGTAGCAAGATGGCTACCGAAAGGTCATTTTTTTGGCTCTAATGGTTTGGCAGCGCTGTTTGTATCGGATAAATTAATCGCGACAAAAGACACGAAATTGAAAAAATTTCAGTCTCCCACAAGAGACGCTTCTTTAAATTCACAATCGCTACTGTACCAAAAATACGAGGTCAAGATACATAACAAATTAGTCCATACGTATCAGCCACTTAAAAAGAGCATGTATCGACGGGCATGGAGCTACTACACAGAAGAAATAAGAGCTTTTTTAGCAAACAAGTTTCGAGGAGATAATGATGTAAATATGGCAACATATCTTGTGCCATGGCTGACATATATTGAAGGCGGAGCGACGGAGCGTTTGGATGTTTGTTACTACTTTAATATACGTTCGCCACATGCTCCTATGCAGTACCGTAAACTACTCGAAAAACAGCAGCAAGGACGTCAGCCGCATTCGTTTTGCGCCAACGATTTCACAGTTAAAATTGAAGCGAACAAAGACTATCACAAACAGTTTAAAAATATGTTGGCTCAGTATTATTCGGATTAAACGCCTTAACATTACCTAGTTGTAATATATTCCTGCACCCTGGATTAAAGAGTCCGTTTGGGGTATTATTTAAGCATAATAAAGTTGAAAAATCGACCACACGTTAATTAGTAATGTTAGAGATGCATTGTGCTGAATATTATCACAGCTCGCGTTTAAATCTAACTCTGGGTTCTTTTGGTCTCGGGATGCGGGATTGCCAAATGTCATTACAACTTCCATGTTATTGCTATAAATTCAGAAAAATTAGATAGATTATTGTATGGTGTATTGCTACGGCAATCGATCATGTACTTATATGCGAGGTTTTATGAGAAAAATAATAACATATGGCACGTTCGACTTGCTCCATATTGGGCATATCAGCATTCTAGAGCGAGCAAAAAAACTTGGAGACTATCTGGTGGTTGGAATTTCCAGCGACGAATTTAATCAAGAAAAAGGCAAAAGCAGCATATACACTTTCAATGAGAGAGTTAAAATTGTTAGCGCTATTCGGTATGTAAATGAGGTTATTCAAGAAAGCAATTGGTCGCAAAAGATTACAGACATTCAACAACATCAAATTGACGTTTTTGTTATTGGGGACGACTGGGCGGGAAAGTTTGATTATTTGTCAAAATACTGTGAGGTGGTTTACTTGCCTAGAACGCGTGGAATTTCAACGACTGAGACTAAGGAAAATATAATTTGCGGATGAAAATTGAGACTTCTAATAAGAGACTTGTTGCGGTTTTATTGCGCGTGGTTTTTTTTGTTACATACCTAATGGGTGGAAACGTTGTCGCAAGTGTCAATTTTTCAGCCACGAGTTTTAACGTGTGGCACAGTGGAGCATCGGGATACACCATCGAAGGTCAGAATCCTGTAGGCTCAACTGCAATGTGTAAGGTTCTTTCTGATATTCTAAAAACACATGTAAATGATAAGTATTCTTTTGTAGGGCTGCAAGAGATGGATGTAGGGGCCGATAGGTCTGACAAGCTAAGTTTTCATG
>CAZDLD010000036.1:0-6661 GCA_964506355.1 uncultured Hydromonas sp. | reverse complement strand
AGCCGTAACTGGCTGGGGGAATTTGCGCCTACGATGAATTTGCAAGGTGGCCAGTATGGGATTGCAAGTATATACTCAACGCCCAAAACGATGGGTTTTACCTACAACTACAATTGGAATAATCAGAACAGAAGATTGTTTGGTGGCGAATCAAGGGTTATGTTGGGAACGAAGCATAGTATAGGCAAGGATAAATCCTTCTGGTTTGTAAATACACATTTGGCGTATGAAATGGAAGGACAAATTGCAAGTAGACAACTTTTGCAGTTGGTTACATATCTGAAATCGTTAGATAGCGAACTGCCGATTGTCCTCGTCGGCGATTTTAATATTACAAAACAGCATATTAATGCGCACAAGATTATGTCTTCTTTATTAATCGATGAGGATAACCCGACCGGATTTCGTCAGGTATCTGAGTGTGCTGACGAAAAATGCATTGACAGGATATTTTTGTATGATCCATCAGGGAAAATAAAAGTGAATTCAACAGGAATAATAAAACAAACGTATAAAGGCATATATGTTTCGGATCATACGGGCGTATACGTGAAATTTGAATGGGCAGATTAATGACGCACTTGACGAATAGTCTTAGCATTGGCTTCATTGGTTGGAATCCTTTTCAGTTTAATCATATAAAAATTTTTTTGAAGCAGTTGCCGAATGCAAAGTTATTGTTAGAGCATAAAAGGCAAGCAACGAACTCAATGAATGAATTTTTATCTGGAATCAATGATGATAGGGTCATTTGTTTAGATAATCCAGAGGATATATGTGCAATCGAAGGGCAATTCGAGGTTTTGCTATGCCAAACGCCTTTTAAAAATATCCACAAAATTGTTAATACTCCAATATCCATGCTGCAGTACGGCTATGCAAAAGAACCACACAACTATGGCGCTTGGCGCTCCTTCGCCGATTTGAATTTGACCTATGGTGGTTATGCGGCTGCACGCATGGCCCATTTTTCTCCAGTCGCTGCGGTTGGCAATCCAAATTTTGACGACTGGTATGACTCGGCATTTCATTTGACCTGCGCTCAAATGTTTCATCACATCTTAGACTCAAGCAAACCCACGCTGCTGTACGCGCCCACTTGGGGTGACTTGTCGAGTGTGCGAGAGTATATTCGCGAGATTGCCGCTTTGGCGGATGAGTTCAATGTGATGGTTAAGTTGCATCACAATGCCGTATTGTTGGATAAAGTGAAAAAGCAATTGGTGGGCGAGCATTCGCAAGTGCATTTTTTTGGCGAAAATGATGTGTTACTGCAATTAATGTCAGTTGCAGATGTCGTGGTGTCAGATTACAGTGGTGCCATATTTGATGCGATTTTGTGCGAACGCCCTGTGGCGCTGCTCAATTCAAGCAAATCAGCGCTCAATAGCGTGAAGATGGACGCATTTAGTTTGGAATACCATCGGCGCAGCGAGTTGGGTTGGCAGGTCAATGAGCCCAAGTTACTGCGCGCCACTCTGAAACAAGCGTTGAGCCATTGTATCGAGCGCGTTGAGGCTGTGTCAGGACTTCGGGATGAGTTATTCGTCACGGAGAATGGGGCGACACAACGAGCCATCGATGCTCTGAAAGCGCTTGCAGCAGGTGAATATCAGCCCGAGCAACATCAGCTGTATGTTCGAGACGAGATGCGTGCGCTGTATCGAGAGCGCGATTCGAAATTTGGGGTAAAAATCAAACGTCAATTGAGACGGTTTTGGCCAAAATAATTCGGAAACAAACATTATCAAAATAAATTGTGTCCCAATGAATTGGCGCGATTTAACAAAGATGGTGCCTAAACTAGGTACAATACAAAGGTGTGCAATGGCACACCTTTGTATCGTTTAATGACCGCACATCATGAGCACCTACCTCACTTTTTCAAGAACCCTCGCAAAACTGCCTTTTATGCCGCAGTTGCTTGACCACAGTTCGGTGGTCTGGCGGCCGTTTGGCATGGCTGCGCGAGCGCAGGGGGCTGATGTTGACACGGTGTTGGGCTGGGGACTGCGCCCGACCACACAGCGCGCACGAGCCTATGCGCTGCGAAACAAATTGCCATTTGTGGCGTTGGAAGATGGTTTTTTGCGCTCGTTTCGCCCAGGGCAGTCGTCACCACCTCTGTCCATCGTGGTGGATACAACAGGCATTTATTACGACTGTCATCGACCGTCGGATTTGGAAACTCTGCTCAACAGTGATGCGGAGGTTCTGAACGTTGACGATTGTAGCGCAGAGGATGTGCGCCGTGCGCGTGCATTGATTGCTCAGCACCATTTGAGCAAATACAACCATGCGCCTGACTTCGATCCTGAGGTGTTTGAGCGCGGGGCGTGGAGCGATGTGTGGCGCGGACGACGAAAAATACTCGTCATCGATCAGACCGCTGGCGATATGAGCACGGTCTATGGCGGTGCGGACGGGCGCCGATTTGAGCAGATGCTCGCGGCAGCACGTGCGGACCACCCTGAGGCCTTGGTGGTGGTGAAGACCCACCCAGAAGTGAGTTCAGGCGCCAAACGGGGTTATTTGTCTGAAGTACAAGACGACGACAGCACCTGCGTGTTGCGCGATTCGGTCAACCCCATTCAATTGTTGCAATCCGTGGACGCGGTGTATGTCGTCACTTCCACCATGGGGTTTGAGGCCTTGTCCTTGGGGCAATCGGTGGTGACGTTTGGTGTGCCGTGGTACGCGGGCTGGGGCTGCACCGATGACCGCGCCACGCAGTATCAAGATTTCTCAGTGCCTGACCCAAGCTTGCAACACACCAGTGTACGCAAAATGCAGGCGCATTTAGCGCCTGAGAGCGATTGGCGCAGCCGCCGAACACGCACACGCACTGTGGATGAGCTGTTTGCTGCAGCCAACTTTCATTACATGCGCTACATCAATCCGCTCACCCATGAGCGAGGTACGGTGTTTGATGCCATCGATTGGCTGTTGGTGCAAAAAAACGCCGTGGCGCGCTTTGCACAGTGCGCACAGGCACACACGAGTCAAACTGCAGGACGCATCTATGCCGTGGGCTTCCCGCAATGGCGACGGTTTAATGTGCGGCCTTTGTTAAATGCACTGACCAGTCGGTTTGAATTTGTGCGCAGTGCCGAGCAGCTGCAGAAGGTCGATGTAAACGCCGCTGATCAATTGATACATTGGGGCAAAAAAATCCCTGCGGGTTTGCATCAGTTGGCGATTCAGGCGGGCGCGCAGATATGGTGCATGGAAGACGGCTTCGTTCGCTCGGTGGGCTTGGGCTCGGATTTGATACTGCCGCATTCATTGGTGCTCGACAGTCGCGGCATTTACTTTGACCCGACTGCGCCGTCTGACTTGGAGCACATGCTTAATTTTGAAGCATTCAGCGCGGAGGATGTGCGGCGCGCTCAGGCGGTGCGTGAATTCATCGTCATGCACAATATTTCCAAATACAACATCGATCGGGTGCAGACGCCCGCATGGTTGTCACAAGCCCAAGGACGAGAAGTGGTGTTTGTCCCAGGGCAGGTCGAGGACGATGCCTCGATTCAATATGGATGCACAACAGTCAAAACCAATTTAGACCTGCTCAAATCGGCTCGCGCTGCCCACCCAGAGGCGCTAATCGTCTATAAACCGCATCCCGACGTGATGGCCAAAAACCGCATCGGCAACGTGGGGCTGGAAGCCGCGCGTGAATATGCCGATGTCATCGAAACCCAAACCTCGGTCATCAGCTGCATCCAATCGTGCGACGTGGTGCACACCATGACCTCATTGACGGGCTTTGATGCCTTGCTGCGCGGCAAACGAGTGGTGGTCTACGGTCGTCCATTTTATGCGGGTTGGGGATTGACCGAGGACAAAGGTGCTGAGTTCCCAGATGGTCGCCGTGTGAGCACGCTCAGTTTGGACGAGTTGGTCGCGGGGGCGTTGTTGCGCTATCCAATTTATTTTGATTGGGAATTGAAGGGATTTACCACCTGCGAGACCACGCTCAATCAGTTGTTGGCGCAACGCGAGCGACTGACGGCTTCGGGACGGATGGAGCGACTGCGCTCGGGGTGGGCGCGCAGGCAAGTGCGCAAGCTGAAGGTGGTTGCAAATGCCTTTTGGGCAAAAGTTTAAACCGGAAACAATAAGTGAAGTGGTAAATATCCAAGCAACTATCGAGCCGCTATAAATGGTTCGGTAGTAAAATGTTAAATTATAACTGGAGAAATTATGATTTTAGTTACAGGCGGCGCTGGGTTTATTGGCGGCAACTTTGTGTTGGACTGGCTGGCGGGCTCGGACGAGTCGGTGGTGAATTTGGACGCATTGACCTATGCGGGCAATTTGCACACGCTGGATGCACTCAAGTACGATGCGCGACATATTTTTGTGCACGGCGATATAGGCGACACTGAGCTGGTGGCGCAGCTGTTGCAGCAGCACCGCCCGCGAGCGGTGATTAATTTCGCGGCCGAGTCGCATGTCGACCGTTCGATCCATGGCCCTGCGGATTTCATCCGTACCAATGTCATGGGCACCTTCAATTTGCTCGAGTCGGTGCGTGCGTATTGGTCGGATTTGCCTGAAGCCAAGCAAGCGGATTTTCGGTTTCTGCATGTTTCCACAGATGAAGTGTACGGCACACTGGGCGCTGAGGATGCGCCGTTCACGGAGACGCATCGCTATGAGCCGAACAGTCCGTATTCCGCGAGCAAGGCAGCGTCCGATCATCTGGTGCGTGCGTGGCACCACACTTATGGCCTGCCAGTGGTGACGACCAATTGCAGCAACAATTACGGCCCTTATCACTTCCCTGAAAAACTGATTCCCTTGGTGATACTCAACGCGCTGGCTGGGAAGCCTTTGCCAATATATGGCGATGGTCAGCAGATTCGCGATTGGCTGTATGTCAAAGACCATTGCAGTGCGATACGACGCGTGTTGCAAGCTGGCGCTTTGGGCGAGACCTACAATGTCGGCGGCTGGAATGAACAGGCGAATATCGATGTGGTGCGTACCATTTGCACTCTACTCGACGAGCTGCAGCCGCGCAGTGACGGGCAGTCGTATGCAGCGCAGATCAGTTTTGTGACCGATAGACCAGGGCACGACCGTCGTTACGCCATTGATGCACGCAAATTGGAGCGCGAGCTTGGGTGGAAACCGATGGAAACGTTTGAGAGCGGCATACGCAAAACTGTGCAATGGTATTTGGCAAACACCGAGTGGACGAGCAACGTCACCAGCGGCGCATACCGTGAATGGACCAGCAAACAATACGGCGCATAATACAAAATGTGCGCAATATAACGCCAAAGAGAGCAAGCATGAATCGCTTACCCAAGATTTTAATTACAGGTTCGGACGGACAAGTGGGCTTCGAGCTGACCCGCACGCTTTCGCCCTTGGGTGAGGTGGTTGCCTTGGTGCGGGCGGATTTGGATTTGACCGATTTCGCAGCCATTACAGAAGTGCTCAATCATCACCAGCCCGACATTATCGTCAATCCAGCAGCCTACACCGCCGTGGACAAAGCCGAAACCGATGCGGACACCGCCTATGCAGTGAACGCCAAAGCGCCTGAAATCATGGCACAGTGGGCGCAGGTGCATGGCGCGATGTTGATCCATTACTCAACCGATTATGTGTTTGACGGCGCTAAAGTGAGTGCTTACACAGAGACTGACGCAATCGCCCCGCAATCGGTGTACGGCGCGAGTAAAGCACAGGGCGAACAACTGATTCGCGCTGCGTGTGCCGAGCATTTTATTTTCCGCACCAGTTGGGTGTTCGGCGCGCACGGATCGAACTTTCTAAAAACCATGCTCAAACTCATGCAGAGCCGAGACCGTTTGAGCGTTGTTAACGACCAACGCGGTGCGCCGACCAGCGCGTTTTTGTTGGCGGATGTCACGGCGCACATCGTGCGTGATGCGTGGCGCAACAAAATCAATGCAACGAGTGAAAAGACCCAAATGACCCAGCCGAATCCATACGGCACTTATCATTTGAGCGCGAGCGGCGCGACCACTTGGTTTGAGTACGCGCAGTTTATCGCCGAGCTTGCAGAACAAGCGGGCCTGCCACTGACCGTCCACGCACAAGACATCGTCGGCATTCCGAGCAGTGAATATCCGACCCCAGCCGCTCGCCCTACCAACTCTGTGTTGGATAGCAATTGTTTGCAGTCCACCTTTGACCTCAATTTACCCGATTGGCGCGCAGGCGTGCGCCATGCTTTTCAACTCATACATTCGTGAGCACAAACATGACCTTGAATTTGACCCCCAACGTGACATTAAATCCCCATCAGCGCAAAGGCATCATCCTTGCCGGTGGCTCAGGCACACGCCTGTACCCCATCACACAGGCGGTGAGTAAGCAGTTACTCCCAGTGTATGATAAACCGATGATTTACTACCCGCTGTCGGTGTTGATGTTGGCGGGCATACAGGATATTTTGATTATCAGCACCCCTCAGGACATTGGTCGTTTTGAAGAGTTGCTGGGTGATGGCGCGCAATGGGGGCTGAGCTTGCAGTATAAGGTTCAACCCTCGCCTGATGGGTTGGCGCAGGCGTTCTTGTTGGGCGAGGCGTTTTTGGACGGATGTCCTGCGGCCTTGGTCTTGGGCGACAATATTTTCTTTGGACATGATTTACAAAGTTTGTTGCAAGATGCTAAC
>CAZDLD010000035.1:0-14151 GCA_964506355.1 uncultured Hydromonas sp. | reverse complement strand
GCCATGGCCACACCGCTACCGTCAGCTCAGTAATCCCCATTTTGGTAATCCCCGAGGCCACGTACAAGTTCAAGCCCACAGGTGGGTGACACATACCCACTTCCATATTCACCACAATCAAGATGCCGAAGTGAACTGGATCAATGCCCAGCTTCATCGCCACAGGGAACAACAACGGCGCCATAATCAAGATGATTGAAGAAGGCTCCATCACATTGCCCGCCAGCAGCAACAAGACATTGACCGCCAACAGGAAGGTAATCGTACCCAAACCTTGGTCTATCATCCACGTAGCAAACATCTGTGGAATCTGCTCACTGGTCATCAAGAATGAGAACAACATCGCGTTGGTGATGATGTACAGCAGCATTGCGCCCATATTGGCCGAGCCCAGCAGCACTTTTTTCACATCGCGCATTTTCAAATCTTTGTAGACAAACACCGCTACAAAGAACGCATAAGCCGCCGACATCGCAGCCGCTTCAGTCGGGGTGAAGATGCCCGAATAAATCCCGCCAATCACCACGATAATCAGCATCAAGCCCCAGATTGAATCCCAATAGGCTTTCCACACTTTTTTCGCTTCGTCTTTCAAGAATGGGATTTGCACATCGTTTTTGACCAAGCGATAGGCAATGATCAGCCAGATGACAAAACCCACCACCATGAACAAAGATTGCAAATTGCCCAAATTCAAGAGTTTAGCCAGCAGACCACCCACCACAATCGGTGGCAAGAAGGTAAACGCGGTACAGAACAACAAGCCAAAAGTCGCGTTCAAAGACGAGCGCCACACCGAATGGGTTGGAAAGTCGCTGTAACGCACATAGTCATTTTTGCGCGCAATGTACCATGTGGTAAAGCCCAACATCAGCGCCAGCATAATGCCCGGAATCACACCCGCCATAAACAACGCGCCGATAGATGTGTTGGTCGCCACCGCATACATCACCATCACAATTGAAGGCGGAATCAAGATGCCCAATGAACCCGAGGTGGTGATGATGCCCGCGCCAAATTTATTTGGGAAGCCATTTTTCACCATCGCTGGCAACAAAATTGAGCCAATCGCCATCACCGTTGCAGGAGAAGAGCCAGAAATCGCTGCAAACAAGGCGCAAGCGAGCACCCCAGCCAAACCCAAACCACCGTGAATATGCCCCACCAAACTGGTGGCGAAATTAATCATCCGCCGCGCAACGCCGCCATGGGTCAAGAAGTTCCCCGCCAAGATGAAAAACGGAATCGCCATGATTTCGAATTTTTCCAAGCTGGTGAACAATTTCATCGCCACCGACTGCATCGGCACGTCACTCATGGTGAACAAGAAGGTCAATACCGTCAGACCCAAAGAAATAGAAATCGGCATGCCCGTGAGCATCAAGCCGATGAGCAAAATCAGAATAATCATACCGTTCATAGTCGTGCTCCCGTCTCAACTTCAACATCATCCACATGTGCGTGGTCATGATGCGGAATTTCACCTGTTTTGTAGAAGGTCCAAGCCACTTGCAAGAAGCGGAAACACATCAAAAACGAACCCAAAGGCAAAGCCAAATAGACAATCCAAGACGGCCATTGCAACACCGCGGTCACGCCAGCGTACTCATACTGCTCGTACACGAATTCAGCGCCAATCGAGCCGATGATGCTGGTGAATACAGCACCTGCGAGCAAGCCGAACAAAATCACAGGCTTGCGACGTGCGTCTGACAGGCGATTGATCAAGACATCAACGCCCACGTGGATGCCCGTGCGCACGCCGTAGGCCGCGCCAAATTTAGCCATCCACACAAACATATAAATACACAACTCTTGCGCCCAGCTCACATCCAGTGACACCAGCCAAGTTTGGAATGCGCCCAGCGGCATCCCCGATAAATAACGATGCACCACCGACAACACGATGATGATCGTCCCGCCCGCTATCATGAACATAATGATGCGTTCTTCTAATGTGTCTAACCATTTAAGTAACATGGAAAGCTCCTTTGTGTGTGAAATTTCAGCTTCGCGTTGCACGCCTGTTTGTTGCGCAACGCACAACGCGAATCATTAAATATTAAAAGCCCGCAACTCGGTTACAGCATTACGGGCTTTTATTACGGTGGACAATCAAGCCACCAACAACAATCGTGATTTTTGATTCATCATACAAATCATATCGAGATTCAATTCACGATTATTTTGCTGGATCAAAAGCAACAGCATCGTAGATTTTTTTCATCCAGCCACCACCGATGCGTGCATCGGCCTCAGCATGAGAAGTCACCATCACTTTTTTCAGAGCCAAACGTTCTGCGTCAGTTGGGGTGTAAATCGTGGTTTTGCCCGATTCTTTGATTTTGGCCAAAGACGTGTCGTTTTCTTCTTGAGCAATTTTGTTTGCCAATGCAGTTGATTCTTTCAAAGCGCCATCAATGATGGTTTTTTGCTCAGGCGTCAAGCCATCGTAGAATTTTTTGTTGGCAACAACCATATAGCCGAGTACACCATGATTGGTCAGGGTCGCGTGTTTTTGCACTTCGTGCATTTTTTGCGTCCACATGTTTGATGGTGGGTTTTCTGTACCATCAACCACGCCAGTGCTCAATGCTTGATAGGTTTCAGAGAATGGCATCACTTGTGGCAAAGAGCCGATGGCGCGCATTTGAGCGTCCAAAACTTTTGACGATTGAATGCGCATTTTCAGACCTTTGTAGTCTTCAGGCGTTTTCAAAGGTTTGTTCGCGCTCATGAGCTTCATGCCATTGTCCCAGAACGTCAGGGCTTTAATCCCTTTGGCTTCGGTCAATTTCATCATCTCTTCGCCCACTGGACCTTGAGTCACTTTATGCACGTCGTTGAAGTCTTTGAACAAGTATGGCAAGTCAAACAATTCAAATGCATTGATGCCCAAAGGACCAAATTTAGCCAATGACGGCGCTGCGAATTGAATCGCGCCATTTTGCAGGGCTTCGGTTTCTTCTTTGTCTTTGTACAAAGTTGAGTTGTGGTAGGCCTCTACTTTGATTTTGCCTTGAGAGCGCTCTTCTACCAATTTTTTGAACAACTCAATGCCTTTACCCTTAGGCGTGTCCGCCGTGGTCACTGAGTTAAACTTAATCACCATGTTTTCGTTTTTCTTACCGCAGCCAACCATCAGCGCAGATACGGCACATACAGCCGCTACGCCCAAGCTCATTTTTCCGAATTTCATAACTTCTCCTAGTGTGAAAATGTAATCGATTACATCATTTGTACTTATAACACGACTCAATTTAATGATGTGTGGTTGAATACTAAAGGAGTTTTAGCATGGGTGCAACCCATAAATACACAATTCGAACACAAAGCATACGCGAGACTTACAGTGATTTCGGACTTTTAAATGAAAATGGCGCCAAATCACTCTAAAAATTGCAATGTTTTAAAAAATTAGCTTACTTTAGCAATGCGTCCTTTTGCATCTGAACCAGCTCAGAAATGCCATTTTTAGCCAATTCCAGCAGTGCATTGAGCTCACTCATATCAAACGGCACGCCCTCGGCTGTGCCTTGAATTTCCACAAAACCGCCCTTGCCTGTCATCACCACATTCATATCGGTGTCGCAACTCGAGTCCTCTGAGTAGTCCAAATCCAGCATGGGCACGCCATCGACGATGCCCACCGAAATGGCCGCCACCGCGTCAGTAATCGGACTGCTGCTCAGTTTGCCCTCGGCAATCAGCCAGTTCACCGCATCGCACAGCGCCACATACGCGCCCGTGATGCTCGCGGTGCGCGTACCGCCATCGGCCTGCAACACGTCGCAATCGATGTGGATGCTGCGCTCGCCGAGTTGTTCCAAATTAACGATGGTGCGCAATGAGCGCCCAATCAGGCGTTGAATCTCTTGGGTGCGGCCAGACTGTTTGCCGCGAGCGGCTTCGCGGTCGCTGCGCGTGTGGGTCGAGCGCGGCAGCATGCCGTATTCAGCTGTGACCCAACCCTCGCCGCTGCCGCGTTTGTGCGGTGGGACTTTTTCGAGCACGCTGGCGGTACACAGCACCTTGGTGTCGCCAAATTCAATCAGCACCGAGCCTTCGGCGTGTTTGGTGAATTGGCGGGTGATGGTCACAGGGCGCAAACTTGTCGGCGCGCGCTGGTCTTGTCGGTGTATCATTATGCTTTCCTTTTACTGAATCATTGATGGGCGCACATCGCGCGCCATTATTGGTGACTATTACAGACAAGATTGTACATGAGCCCAACAGACGCACCTACAAAATCCAACAATTCGATTGAAGTTTGCAGCATGACGGGGTTTGGTCAAGCGCAAGTGGATTCGAAACTTTGCCGCCTCAATCTTCAGCTCAAAAGCGTCAACAGCCGCTATTTGGACTTGACCCTCAAGATGCCCGATGAGCTGGCCGTGTTTGAAGGCAAGTTGCGCGAACACATCACCCGTCAAATCAAACGCGGCAAAGTCGAAGCGCGTTTGAACTGGCAAATTTTATTGCCCTCTGAATCCACCGGTGCAAATAACGCAAACGCACAAGACACCCTCATCAACACCACCGCCTTACAACAACTCTTGGCGGTGCAAAATGCTTTGCTGGCGCACGCGCCGAACGCAGCGCCCCTGAGTGTGCACGCGCTGATGAATGCCCCTGCCATTCTCCCCAGCAGCGTGGGTGCGAGCGAAGTTTTGGCAGCAGTGACGGGCAATGAAATTGACGCATTGACGCAAGCAGCGCTCGCCCAATTCACCCTGAGCCGCCAGCAAGAAGGCGCTCATCTGAGCCAAGCGATATTTGAGCGTCTGGACGCCATCGCATTGGTCGTCTCCAAGCTACGCATTGAGCTGCCCGAGTTGCTCAAGCACCAAGAAGCCAAACTCACCGAACGCTTACTCAAAGCGCTGGACAGTGGCAAAAACGATGTGACGTTGGCCACCTCAGCCATCCCACGAGAGGAATTGATTGAGCGCATCCGCCAAGAAGCCAGCCTGACTGCCATCCGCATCGATGTCGCCGAGGAGCTTGATCGGCTGGAGGGTCATTTGGCGAATGCACGTCAGTGCTTTAACGACGGCGGCAATGTTGGTAAAAAGCTGGATTTCTTGATGCAAGAATTCAACCGCGAAGCCAACACCCTCGGCTCAAAATCCGCCAGCCTGCTGCAAACCCAAGCCTCATTGGACATGAAGCTGATGATCGAACAAATGCGCGAACAAGTACAAAATTTGGAATAAACAATGAACACACTCAAATCTGGCTCTCTATTTATCGTCGCCGCCCCCAGCGGCGCAGGCAAATCATCTTTGGTCACTGAGCTGCTCAAACAGGATGCCAACATTCAGCTGTCGGTCTCCTACACCACCCGCGCACCGCGTGTGGGCGAGCTAGATGGTGTGGCCTACCATTTCACCGATGTGGCGACTTTTTTGACCATGCGCGCAGCAGGTGACTTCATCGAATCGGCCGAAGTACACGGCAATTACTACGGCACATCGAAAAAATGGATTAACGACGCCCTCGCCTCGGGCAAAGATGTGTTGCTCGAAATCGACTGGCAAGGGGCTCAACAGGTTCGCCTGCATTTTCCCGATGCAGTCGGCGTGTTCATCTTGCCGCCCTCGCACGATGAGCTGAAAGCTCGCTTGCTCAAGCGCGGCACCGACGCCGACGAAGTCATTGAGCAGCGTCTGGCCAATGCGGATGATGAAATCAGCCACGCACCCGAGTTCGAATATGTTATCATTAACACTGTATTTTCAACTGCATTGGGTCAATTGCAGCACATCATCCAAGCGGCTCGACTGCGCTACTGTGCACAACGCGCCCGCAGCTTTGAAACATTTAATTCTTTGGGGCTGAAATAACGACTTTTCGTTGATATTCGGCTCAAATAACCACTTTAGAGGCACTTTTATGGCACGCATTACCGTTGAAGATTGTTTGAAACAAATCCCCAATCGCTTTGATATGACTTTATCAGCGACCTACCGCGCGCGTCAGCTCGCTCAAGGTCACAGCCCAAAAATCATCAGCCACGACAAACCCTGCGTGACTGCATTGCGTGAAATCGCAGCGGGTGAAGTCGGCGCTGAAATGTTGCTCAAAGTTCCCAGCTGATTCACTGAGCTGATTGCAAAATGCAAGCCATTGTTTCAATGGCTTTTTTTGCCCGCAGACGATAGTACATAAGACCCATGACCAACACGCCCAAAACTGAACCGACCACGGAGCAAGAATTCCATGCGACGAGCTTCACTGCGGCCGTGTCCAACGAGCACAAAAAGCAACACGCGGAATTGATCAAACAGGGATTGGATGGCCTGTTCGCTGAGTTGGCGCTGTATCTGTCACCGGCTGAATGCACCCGCATCCGTGCGGCGTTTGCCTTTGCCGATGGTGCGCATCTGGGTCAATACCGCCAAACGGGCGAACCCTACATCACCCACCCGATTGCTGTGGCCACATTGTGCGCGACATGGCGCTTAGATTCTCAGTCGATTAAGGCCGCATTGCTGCACGATGTGCTTGAAGACAGTGGCGTGGACAAGATTACCCTCGCCACCCAGTTCAGCGCGCATGTGGCAAATTTGGTCGATGGCTTATCCAAGTTGGACAAGCTGTCATTCGATTCCAAAGAAGCACAGCAGGCCGAGAGCTTTCGCAAAATGCTGCTCGCCATGGCCGAGGATGTGCGTGTCATACTCATCAAACTGGCCGACCGACTGCACAACCTGTCCACCATGCAAAGCATGCGCGCAGACAAACGCAAACGTATCGCCCAAGAAACCCTTGAAATTTACGCACCGATTGCGCACCGTTTGGGGCTTGACGACATTTATCGCCAGTTGCAAGACTTGTGTTTCGAGCAGATGCACCCCTGCCGCGCACGCGTGCTCAAAGAAGCACTCAAAGGCAATCGCCAGCTCAAACGGGAATTGTTTGGCAAAACGCTCAACAGCGTGCGCGAGACTTTCAAAAACGCGAACATCGAAGCCGACATTGTCGGACGTGAAAAAAACCTCGCGAGTATCTACCAGAAAATGAAATCCAAAAAGCTGTCACTGTCCGAAGTCATGGACGTGTACGGCTTTCGCGTCATCGTCAATACGCGCAACGATTGTTACCTGAGTTTGGGGGTGTTGCACGGGATGTTCAACCCAGTACCGGGTCGATTCAAGGACTACATCGCAATTGCGAAGAAAAATGGTTATCAATCGCTGCACACCGTGGTGCTCAATCATGTGGGCAAACCGATGGAGTTCCAAATTCGCACCCGTGAGATGGATCGCAATGCCGAGTCGGGCATCGCCACGCACTGGTTGTACAAAGAAACCGACGTGCGATTCCCCGCCGTCAAAAAGCAATCCCAAATAAATCTCCAATCTTTGCTGAAAACCCACCAAAAAACCAACGACTCGATTGAGTTTTTGGAGCACATCAAAGTCGATTTGTCGCCCGACGCGGTGTATGTGTTTACCCCCAAGTCAAAAATCCTCAGCCTGCCGCGTCATGCCACGGTTCTGGACTTTGCGTACAGCGTGCACACCGACATTGGCAACCACACCACGGGTGCCCTTATCAACGGCGTAGAGGTGCCCATCAGCACCGAACTGCGCAATGGTGACCGCATCCACATCGTGACGGACCCAAGTGTGTCGCCGCAGCCCGCGTGGCTCAAGTGGGCTAAAACCAGCAAAGCCAAGTTGGAGCTGCGCCATTATTTCAAAACCCAGCGCATGGTCGAATCGGCCACGCTCGGCGAGCAACTATTGCAGCAGGCCATCTCCGCTCTGAATCTGAGCATGCCAGATGACATCAAAGACGGCTGGGAGCGTTTGCTCGCTGATACAGGTTGCAAGAGTCGCGATGAGCTGCTCTCCGAAATTGGCTTGGGCATACGCCATGCGAACATCACCGCGCAGCGCTGGTTACTGCTGACGCAACAGCAACATCAGGGCAGCACGCACAATGCGGTGCTGCAAACCTCCGAGCAAGCCTTGGTCAAGCCAGAAACCGAGCGCCTGACCATACGCGGTGACGAGTCCAACACCCTGACCCTGTCCAAATGCTGCCGCCCCATCCGTGGCGACGCCATCGTGGGTCTGCTGCAACGCAAACACGGCCTCATCATTCACACCACCGACTGCCCCGTGGCGCGCAAGCAGCGCACAGCGGACAATTTGCGCTGGATTGAATTGGAGTGGGATTACAAGGCCGATTTGGAGCACACCACCTTCCCTGCAGCCCTCTCCATCGTCTCGACCAATGAAAAAGGTCTGCTCGCCAAAATCGCCAATATGATTTCTCAAGCGGGTGCGAACATCGCCGACGTGTCCTTAGAAACCGTGCTCGATGATGTCAGAATGGAAGTTGTGGTCGATGTGCACGACCGCGTGCATCTGGCGCAGGTGTTCAAATCGGTGCGCACACTGAGCCAAGTCAAACGCATCACCCGCCGCATCAGCGCAGTCAAATAAGCCGCCACACCATGAATCCTCAAGCATCATCCAACCCATTGGCCGTGCGCATTTTGGATCAACTGCCACAGACGCAATGCACCCAATGCGGATACGAGGGTTGCGCACCCTACGCACAGGCGATTGCCGAGCAACTTGCCCCCATCAATCAATGCCCACCGGGCGGCAGCGCAGGCATCGCCGCACTGGCAGAAATCACAGGTCAAGCACCACTGCCGCTGAATCCTGACAACGGTACTGAACAGCCTTTGCGTGTCGCTGTGATTGTTGAAGATGCGTGCATCGGCTGCACCAAGTGCATACAGGTGTGCCCTGTCGACGCCATCATCGGCGCGGCCAAATGGATGCACACCGTCATCGCATCGCGCTGCACTGGGTGCGAGTTATGCATCCCCGCTTGTCCTGTGGACTGTATCGAGATGCCGATTGCTGCTGATACCGAATGGACACGCGCTCGCGCCAACAGCGCACGCGCACAGTTTGAATTTCGCACCATGCGTCTGGCGCGTGAGCAACGCGAGCGTCAAGCGCGCCGCCATGCCAAATTGCATCACAAACACGATGCCTTCACGCAGGAGCATCCGCCAGAACACTTTGAGAATTTAGACATCGAGCGCAAGCGCGCCAGCATCGAGGCCGCACTGGCGCGTGCCCGCGCACGGCGCAAGCCCAGTGCACCGTGATACAGCCACGTGATAACAGCCATGCGCGATTGCGGCGCACAGCAAAAAAGCCAGCAATGCTGGCTTTTTGAATATCTACAGATGGTGGTTCAGGACTTATAAGGTTTTTTCAAGACTTTTTCAAATGCAAGGCTTCCAAGCCCCACATCACATAACCCGAGAGTGCATACGCCACAAACAAACCGAATAGGGTAAATGGTGGCCACGCAAAAATCGCCAACATCACCGCCAATACAATCAGCAGTTTAAAGAACGGTACTGAGTGCTGTATGCCCACGGTTTTGCCACTCCAGTAGCGCACATTGGTGATCATCGACAATCCCGCGAACAAAGTCATGACGATGGCCAAATATGGCAAGGCATGATCGGGCACAGGCACATCGCGCTCACTCACCAACCACACCATCCCTGCCATCAATGCGGCGGCCGATGGGCTGGGTAAACCTTGGAAATAACGCTTATCAATGACGTCGGTGCTGATGTTAAAACGCGCCAAACGCATCGCCGCACAAGCGCAGTAGATGAACGCCACAATGAGACCCAAACGCCCCGTACCCAAGCTGTGCAACTGCCACTCAAACACCACCAAGGCCGGTGCAACGCCAAAGGACACCATATCAGCCAGACTGTCGTACTGCTCGCCAAACGCGCTTTGGGTGTTCGTCATGCGCGCCACGCGACCATCCATGCCGTCAAGCACCATGGCGCAGAAAATCGACACCGCAGCGATATCAAATTCATGGCTCATCGCTTTGACAATCGCAAAAAACCCTGCGAACAATGCCGCTGTGGTAAATGCGTTCGGAAGCAAATAAATCGCACGATGACGCGCAGGAATGCGACCCGATTCCTGACCGTATTCATCGATGATTTTGATGTCTGACTGATGCTCGTTCATAATTGCCTCTACTGTTCAAGTGACCCACTGTGCAGCGCTTGTGCTGATTGTGTTGATTGTGCGATGTCTTGCAATGCGCTGTGCTGTGGTGCGACCGTATTAACGCATCAAACCGCAACGGCTTGATTCATTTCTGTTTCTACTTCGGGCAAGGCTTGTTTGTCTTGACTGGCCAACTCGGCCAAGATGGTCGATGATGCCGACACCTTGTCGCCAATCGCCACTTTTGGCATCGCGTCCAGTGGCAAATACACATCCACGCGTGAACCAAAACGAATAAAGCCATAACGTTCACCGCGTTTGCCCGCGTGACCCATGCCCACGTAGCACAAGATGCGGCGCGCAATCAAACCTGCCACTTGCACCGCAGTCACGGTCTGACCGTCTTTGGTGGTCAACACCAATGCGTTGCGCTCGTTTTGCTCAGAGGCTTTGGCCAAATCGGCATTGAAGAATTTACCTGGGAAATACTGCGCCTTGACCACCGTGCCATCGACAGGCAAACGGTTCGAATGCACGTTAAACACATTCATGAACACGCTGATTTTCAGCGCTTCGCGGTCCGCGTATTCATCATAGACCTTGGCCACAACGATGATGCGACCGTCGGCAGGCGAGAGCACTGCATTGGGTGCGGTCGGGATGTCACGCGCAGGGTCGCGGAAAAATTGCACCACAAACACCGCGATGATATAGAACGGCAAAGCCCAACCAAAGCCACCCAAGAAATGGATGAACAGCGCCAAAAACACAGCGATACCGATGAACGGCCAGCCCTCTTTGGCTAAAATTGGGTGGGGGTAATTCGATTGAACAGACATAAAATCTCACTAAAAAAATCAATGCTGACCTCATGCCAGCATTTATTGAACAGTCGTCATTTTACTTGATTTTAGTGAATTTCCCAAACAATTTGCGGCATTGTGCAAAACCACCCCCAGCCTAAATGCCACACTCGCCGTACACACCAAATGAAGCAACACCCGTCTCGCTTAAACTGTTATACGGCGCGCAGAGTGCTGGGCGTCATTCGTTACATCATGCGCTTTTGCACTGATAATTGGGCGCAACGCTATCTCTATCGTTGAACGCCAATCACTTGGCGCGCAGAGCGATGTAGAAAGACACGTTCATGGTTTCGCGCCCCTCTACCAGCTCAGGTTGCGCCACAGAATCGCTGGCTCTCTCCGCCTTCATCATCGGTGCACTGGCTGCATAGACGCGTCCCGAGTAGCCATTGCATGGATTGTTGGGCATGGTGTTCATGTGCGCCACGCGCCATGCCGACACGGGTTGTCCAAAGGCTTTGGCAACAGAGGCGATACGAGACTTGACATCGGCAAACGCCATTTCGTCCAGTTGTTGCGCGGCTTGGCGGCGCCCTTCTGGGGATAGATAGGTGCTCATGCTGCTGACATTAATGCCCATGCCTTGCAATTTGGCCGCCAGCTCGCTGACATCTGTCAGGCGCTTGCTGCTCAGTGTGTAGGCTTGCTGCACCGTCCAGCGATTGATGAGTTGCCCTTGCTCATCGTGCTCTTGGTACGTGCTGTAGCTGGGATTCTCAAACACCATGCTGGGATATTGAGCCTTAATCATTTGGACGGCCTGCGCCATGTTGCGGTTCACACTGTCGGCGGCCTGTTTCTTATCACGTTCATGTGCGGCAAAATCAATGCTGATTACAGCTGTGTCGTGGGTGATTTGTTTTTCAGCGCTGGCGCACATTTCGACCAATGAGCCGTTTTGATTGATGTTGACTGTGTCCGCATGGACATGGGTGGCGCTCAAGCCCAAAATCAGACTCAAAAGCGGCAAAGGATGAAATTTCATACTGACTCCTAATGGTGATTGTCTACATTGTAATGCGTTAGTGAGCGTAAAGTTTACTTCTCATCCTTGAAGCCAAATACATATCCTAATATTCATTCAACGCATAAACGCAATCAGCCAGGAGTGCACTCCGTCTGAACCACACAGCCGTTCATTTTACAGCAACAACGCAAGGGTCACTGCGTAGCCCCACCCATTGCGGCCGAATCCTTGAGCAGCACATTTAAATATGCACGCAATCGCGCTGGACTGACAGGTTTGTGTAATAAATGAACATTTTCTTGGTGCGCCCGCTCGCTCAAATCGGTCGTGGTGTCGCCAGTGATGAGCACGCAGTGTGGCACTCGGTCTGCCATTTTTTTACGCCCCAGCTTTAGTACATCCAATCCATTTTCACGTGACAGACCCAAGTGATAGTCTGAAAGTATCAAATCCACATGACCTTCATCATCAATCAATTTGCGCATCATATCCAAGGACAGCACCACCGAAACATCCATGCCCCAAGAACGGAGCAACTCGTCTAATTCTTCTATCGCAATTTCATCATCATCCAGAATGATGGCTTTTTTGCCAAACAAATAGTCTTGCGTCACCACATTGGTCAATCCATCCGTGGGCAATATGCTATTGCTCCCGACGTCAGCACAAGGCACAATTAGACCAAACAAGCTACCTCGATTAAGTTGAGAGCGTACAATCAATTTTGTATCCAGCAGCCGGGCCATACGTTCTGAAATCGACAACCCCAGACCGACACCGCCAATGATGCGCTGTTGCGCATAATCTAAACGATGATATTCTTGAAAAATCTGTTCGATTTTTTCCTGCGGGATTCCTACACCAGTGTCATAGATGCTGGGGATACACTGAACGCCATTGCGCCGAACACCGACCACCACACCGCCGTGCTCGGTATAACGTATTGCATTGGTGACCAAATTGCTGATGATACTGTACAAAATCCCCTCATCTGCACGCACCCACACCTGACTTTTGACCACCGCAAAACGCAAACCTTTTTGTAATGCAGTCGCTTCGTATTCAATCACCAATCGTTCGAGCAAGCGCTGTATGGGGAACTCCTGGATATTAGGCTTGATCACCCCAGCGTCCAAACGTGATAAATTAAGCATTGCATCAAAGGACTTACTCAGAGAATCAATCGCTTGATTCATCCTGTCTAGAGAAGACTCAATATTAATGTCATGATTTTTGCGCTGCACATCATCGGCAATCAAGGCCAACGCGTGCAAAGGTTGGCGCAAATCATGGCTGGCGGCTGATAGATAGCGCGATTGAGCTAAATTGGCCTGCCCCAACTCGTGGTATTTTTGTTCCAATTCATGTACGAGCTCGACATTAATCTCCTTCATGCGCAATGAAGAAATCAGTTTTGAATTGTGAATGCGCAACAAAATCACATGAAACGTACCCAAGGCCAGAATTTGAAAATAGTAGGTGCGGGCCTCATGCTGAAACAACAACCACATGACTGCGCACTCGACCGCGACTGAGGCCAATATGATGGATGCAAAAATTCGTTCAAAAACGCCCATCAGACTGATGGCAAAAGCCCCCACAATTGCAGCAATTACTATGATGAGAGAGACATCTTTGGGGCTGGCGTAAAAAAGCTGGATTATGTAAAACGACCACCAAAAATACCCAACCGCGAGATAAAACATGGTGACATAAACCGCTTGGCTGGGGTGTTTTTTATCAGACCAAAGTTTTTTTCTACGACCATACTGATTGTGCAAATAAATTGTGCCGCTCACGATAACCATAATCACGGTGTAGAGTATATTCTTGAAGGTTGAAAAATAACTATGAAATAAGAATAAGCACATTACGTAGGCAAAACCCTGCAACATCACAAAAACCGATACGCTTTGGACGAGCGACTGGCGCACGAGCTTGAAAAGCTCACGTTCCTCTTTCTTGACGAATATCATCCATTTCATAGGTTTTTCGCTCGAATCTTTGACGAGACGCCCCATCAACCTTTCGGAGGTGCTGAAAGTTTGTTAGCGTCAAGTAAAATAGTTGATTGTTTTATTGTTCCAATGCCCTCAATGACCAAGCTTGTGTTCGCACTCGTACGAATTTCGTTTTTGGTTGTTAACTATAACTTTCTGAATATTGAAATACCACTATTTTTTAATTTTTTATTCAATTATTCGCCGCTAAAGCACACCACAAAAGTATCTAATACAAATCCATAAATGCTAATTTATGGAGCAAACCCCCACCCCCACCCAAAGTTGTGTTGTGT
>CAZDLD010000034.1:0-14423 GCA_964506355.1 uncultured Hydromonas sp. | reverse complement strand
AGTGGGCATGTACGCGATGCTGCCGCGCCACCCCTCGCAAATTTATCAATTCTTGGGCGAGGGGCTGTTGTTGTTCGTGATTCTGTGGCTGTACGCCCAAAAAACTCGTCCAGTCAAAGCGGTCTCAGCAGTGTTTCTCATGGGGTACGGGGTGTTGCGCTTTTTTGCCGAGTTCGCACGTGAGCCAGATGACTTTTTGGGCTTGTTTTCGGGCTTTTCGATGGGGCAATTGTTGTCGCTGCCGATGATACTGGTGGGCGCGTGGTTGTTGTGGGCGGCTTATCGCCCAGCGACAGTGCGCAGTGCCTAAGGATTCTGACTCGATGAGCCTGAACCCACCTATTTGGACGCGCAATACGAAAACTGCGGTGCTGCTTGCGCTGCCTGCCGCCTTGACTGCTGCATTGGTCGGGTGCGGCAAGCCGAATGCCGCAGCCAACAATCCCCATGCGATTGCGCCTGAGCAAGTGTTCGCACAGATGATACAAAAATCCCACGGGCGCAGCGATGCCGCAGCGTGGGTGAGCGATATTTTGAGCAGCTTGGACGCGGTCAAAATGCCGCGCACCAACGAGTCCATGTGCGCGGTCATGGCGGTTATCGAGCAGGAAAGCGGCTACAAAGAAGACCCAGCGGTTGCTGGCTTGGGCAGTATGCTGGAGAAAAAAATCGACTCGATGGGGGATAATCTGGCCTTGCGCGTGGCGCTTGAATTGCGCTTGCAACAAGCCATGAATAATGGCAAGACCTTCCGCGCAGGCATCAAGGACATCAAGACCGAGCGCGATATGGCGAACTGGTACACTGAATTCACCGCTTCGAAATTCACCGGCCCCATACTCAAACAAATGGGTAAAAGCGTTGACGACGTGGTCTCGACAGTTGGCTCTATGCAGGTGTCGATTGATTATGCGCGCAGCGTATCGGGGCGTTTGGGCTTGTCCAATGTCAATATGCGCGACACGCTGTACACGCGTAAAGGGGGGGTGTTGTATGGCACAGCACATTTATTCTACTACCCTACGAATTACAATCAAATGATTTTCCGCTTTGCGGATTACAACGCGGGTCATTACGCCAGCCGCAATGCGGGATTTCAGACCATGGTCAGTCAGCTCTCGGGCAAGCCACTCAATGCTGACGGCGATTTGATGTCGCATCACGCGCAAGAATCTGAGCAGGCCGCGCCGTCGCAGACGCAAAGCGCAGTGATGAAGTTGTTTGCCAAAGCCGCACCGAACGTCTCGGCTCAGACCATCGCGCAAGACTTGGCTCTGGAAAAATCAGTGGACTTTGAAAAAAGCACCACGTATCAAACGCTCGCGCAGTTGTATCTGAAAAAATACCCTGCGCTGATCACGCAAAAAATCCCAAAAATCAGTTTGAAAAGCGTCAAAATCACACGCAACCTCACCACCGAATGGTATGCCAATTCAGTCAATCGTCGCTACCAACAGTGTTTGGGCGCAGCTCAAAAAGCCTCTTAATACAAACCAATTACATCATTAAAGTCACCCGCCATGCTCACCGTTTTATCCCCCGCCAAAAGTCTGGACTTTGAAACACCCACACCGAACAACATCGCCAAACTCGCGATACAGCCGCTGTTCATCGAGCAGTCCGCTGCGCTCAATCAATTGCTGCGCCCTATGGATGTGCCCAAACTCGCCACACTGATGTCGATTTCGGACAAATTGGCGGCCTTGAATGTGGCACGCAATTTGGCGTGGTCACGCACGTTTGACCTGAACAATGCCAAGCCTGCGGTACTGGCTTTTGATGGCGATGTGTACGATGGTCTATCGGCCAAGACTTTGAGCTTGAGTGAGCTCAAGCAGGTGAATGCCCGTGTGCGAATTTTGTCTGGACTGTACGGCGTGCTGCGCCCATTCGATTTATTGCAAGCCTATCGCTTAGAAATGGGCACGGCCCTGCACAACCCCAAGGGTAAGGATTTGTACGCCTACTGGGGCGCACAGTTGGCCGAATATTTGCGCGCAGAGCTGGAGGGGCATAAGCACGTCGCATTGGTGAATTTGGCATCAGAGGAGTATTTCAAGGCCGTACCGCTCAAGGCGCTGGGGGTGCCTGTGATTGTACCTGTGTTTAAAGACGCCAAAAACGGCGCGTATAAAATCATCAGCTTTTTTGCCAAACGCGCACGCGGTACGATGGCGCGATTCATCGTCCAACACAAAATCGACTCGCCGACCGGACTGAAGTCATTTGCTGAGGATGGTTATTATTTTGTGCAAGAAATTGCAGCGAAAAATGGCGTCACGCAATTGGTGTTTCACCGAGATTGATGCTGAGCCAAGTTCGAGGATTGAACCGTAGCAACTCGTAGGTGTTAAAAAGTTGTGTTGACAAACGGCCATGGGCTCCGCTGGCTATTGTTAGCATCCATATCGCCGGCGCGAACCTGCGCGCGTTCGATGTGGTATATCCCTTTTTGCTTTAATGAAATTTGATTGCGCAGCGCGCAGGCCTTGAGCACGCCATCGCGCCAATAGTGCGCCACCATGTCGGTATTCAACGGCCAGTCGGACAACACCTCATCGGGATGTTTGTCCAACTTAAATCGATTCAATGCAACCAACACATCTTGCGGCGCCAAGCTCGCTCGCTCAGCAATGCTGTTGGTCGCGACACGTTCAAGCAACCATCCAGCATCGGTTTTTTTGACACTGGCGCCCAATTGGCTGGTTTTTGGGTGGGTGTATTTCACGTGCCAACCATGCGATAAAAACAGCAGATTCAAGGGCAGGGCTTGGGTGCTGAACAAAGCCACATACAGCAGATGATCGGCTGACGCGTGTGCGTAGCGATTGACGTATTTTTGAATGTCGGCCAACTTGATGCCGCGTTGTTGTTCTGTGGGCTGGCTGTAAAAATTTCGACCAAAGTCATGCCACAGTGCGCGCATCACATCGTCTAAGCTGTACTCGTGTTGGCTGTTGTGGCGGATGAACAAATCCAAACACAGAGCAATCAAAGCCCCCTTGGTGTAATAGCTCACGGTTGCATTGAGCGAGTTTTCAGTGGGCTGATAGTATTTGGTCCAAGCGTAGTGACCTGCTTGCACCACACTTTGTAACTTGGCTCCGCTGTGGTTCATCACAGATTTGAGGTGGTTGTCCAATAACTCCAGATACTGAGTCTCATCCAAAATCCCAGCGCGCAACAACATTAAATCATCATAGTAGCTGGTCACGCCTTCAAAAAACCACAACAAATTGGTATTGGCCGGTTGGGTCAAATTGTAGGGGATAAAGCTGGCGGGTTTGATACGTTTGACATTCCAGCTGTGGAAATACTCGTGACTGATCAGTCCCAAAAACTCCAAATACGCTTTGCGGCGCGTGCTGTCGCTGTCGATGGCTTGCGGTAGGCTGTCGCGGCTGGCCAGCAGCGCGGTGCTGGCGCGGTGTTCCAAACCGCCATAACCTGTGGCGCGGGCGTCAATGAGGAATAAATATGACTCAAATGGTGCATTAATGAGTGGATGGACTAAGGAAAAAGACTGAATCTCATCGGGCGCATTGTTTAAGTTGGTTTTGGGTCTAAATAAATTCAAATGTTCCGAACAAATTTTGAACATATCCGCACGCAATTGAACTGTGTTTAGATGCGGCACCTCGCCTGAAATTGCCACCGTGTGTGGCACGCCTTCAACAATAAATTCAAGCCAAGTGAGGTTGCCCATGCGCACAGGGGTATCGGCGAGCTCGTCATAGTTCTGTGCAAGGTAATCGCCGAAAGCGCGTGCGGGTGTGCCATTGACGTGTTTGAGTTGTGTGGCGACTTCCCAGCTCTGGTGCTGGGGGGCTTCAAATGTGAGCAAATGCGGTGCGTGCGCCAATTGCTCCACACACAAGCACACCGAGGTCGCATTGAAAAAGCCAGTGTCACTGTCCAAAAATGCAGCACGCACGGAATTGTCATGGGCAAAGACCTCGTATTCAACCGTCATGCCTGAGATAAACGCATCGATTTTCCAGCTGTATTGAGAAGTCGGCGTGAGTTTGAGCTCTTGCTCCCAGTCGTTGAACGCACGGATGCGTACGATGTGGCGAGCGAAATCGCGCAGCATATAACTGCCCGCAATCCAATTGGGCATGAACAGCGTCACCCCATCGGCATAGTCGCCGCTGATGTGCAAACGCACCGAAAACACATGACGGTGGACATCGGGAATGATGGTGTAATGCAAAGGGGTGCGTGGTTCAGCCGACATGGTGAGAGGGGTGTTTGGGTAAAAATCGCATTTTACCGTGAGATGCATTCCTGCGTTACAATATCAGCACAATTTAATAGGAGGCAGCATGGAATATCAAAATATCTTGGTGGACAGCATTCAAAACGTCGGTCGCATCACCCTCAATCGTCCCGCTCAGCTCAATGCCTTGAACGACGAGTTGATGGATGAGCTGGCGCATGCGTTGCAGGCGTTTGACGCGGATGCGCAGATAGGCGCAATCGTGGTGACGGGCAGTGAAAAAGCCTTTGCCGCAGGCGCGGACATCAAGGCCATGGCGCAATTGAATTTCGAATCGGCGTATGAACAAAATTTAATCACCCGCAATTGGGAGCACATGGCGCGCATCCGCAAGCCGATTATTGCGGCGGTGTCGGGCTTTGCTTTGGGCGGTGGCTGTGAACTGGCGATGGCATGTGACACGATTATTGCCGCAGACACCGCACAGTTCGGTCAGCCTGAAATCAAATTGGGCATCATCCCAGGAGCCGGCGGCACACAACGATTCACCCGCGCTGTGGGCAAGGCCAAGGCCATGGACATGGTGCTCACGGGGCGCATGATGGGCGCGGAAGAAGCCGAGCGCTCAGGTCTGGTGACGCGCATCGTACCCGCGGCAAGCTTGCAAGATGAAGCCATCAAAATGGCACAAACCATCGCCAGTTATGGCAAAGTTTCGGTCATGAGCGCTAAAGAAGCAGTCAACCAAGCCTTTGAATCCCCGCTGTCCAGCGGATTGCTGTTTGAGCGTCGCGCGTTTCACAGTTTGTTTTCCACCGAAGATCAAAAAGAAGGCATGGCGGCTTTCATCGAAAAACGCAAACCCGAATTTAAATCGTAAGGTTTAAATCGTAAGTTAAATACGAAACAATGAGTTGGTTTCTTCAGGCTCAGTTCATCTGGTTTTGATGTAATACGGTTATCGACTGCACGGACAGCACTGTCTGTTGCGGTGTTTGATAACCGTATTTTTATTGAGGAACCAGAATGAATACTTGGATGTGTGTGGTCTGTGGATGGATTTATGATGAAGAAGCAGGCGCGCCCGAAGATGGCATCGCTGCGGGCACGCGTTGGGAAGATGTGCCTGAAGATTGGTTGTGCCCTGAGTGTCAGATGGGCAAACATGAGTTTGAAATGGTTCAGATTTAAAAGCTGCATATAAAACAGCGACCGAACTGATTGATACTCGGTCGCTGTTTTGATTTAAATGCTTTGAAGCGATAAAGTTTAAAACTACGGCTTATGGTGCCAGTCGCACGGTACGCCATGACCCATCATCCAGCTTTTGATACGCCACGCGGTCGTGTAGGCGCGAGGCGCGTCCCTGCCAGAACTCCAAATAATGCGGTTCCAAGATAAACCCACCCCAATGCTCGGGGCGAGGTGGCGTCTGTCCATAACGTTGTGTGACCTCGGCGGCATTGCGCTCGAGCACGTCGCGGTTTTCGATGACTTGGCTTTGTGGTGAGCTCCATGCGCCAATTTGGCTCGACAAAGGGCGGCTGTAGAAATACTCATCTGACTCTAGTGGGTCGAGTTTTTTGACCGTGCCTTCGATGCGTACTTGACGTTGCAAGGGTTGCCAGAAAAACAACAAGCTCGCTTGAGGGTTGTTCGCTAAATCTTGTCCCTTGGCGCTGTTGTAATTGGTGAACCAGACAAATCCGTCGGTGCGCACTTCTTTAATCAACATGATGCGCGTGTGCGGCTGGGCGTGCGCGTCGGTGGTTGCGAGCACCATGGCGTTGGGCTCAGGGACTTCGGCTTTTTGTGCTTGCAAAAACCAATCCTCAAACTGCAAAAATGGGTCAGCGTGCACCTCGTGCTCGCTCAATTCTGCGCTGGTGTACTCTTGGCGCAATGCGGATAAATCCAACATAAACACTCCTTTAATGGTGAAACCAAAGACTGAAATCACGCCTAAATAGGCCGAATTTAGTCGATAGATGATAGTTTTCATCATACCATGAGCCGCCTTATGTTCCCAAGGGTGGGCGTAAATATTCCTTACAACAGAACGATACACAAGCTCAATGCAGTGGAAAATGGGTAGAATGGCGACTGAGAAAATTTTCGATGACACGGGTGTTTCCGTGAATACTATGGACAAGCAACGACGATTCGCAGGGCTCAATCGACTGTACGGCAACGGCACGACCGACCTATTGGCGCAGGCGCACATCTGCGTCGTGGGCGTGGGCGGCGTTGGCTCGTGGGCGGTTGAGGCGTTGGCGCGATGTGGCGTGGGGCAGCTGACCTTGATTGATGCTGATCATGTTGCGGCTTCAAATGTCAATCGTCAGGTTCAGGCCACAAGCGACACGCTGGGCAAAGCCAAAATCACCGCCTTGCGCGAACGCATTGCGCTGATTAACCCAGACTGCGTTGTGCACGAGGTCGATGATTTTATCGCAGAGGATACTTTGGATTTAATACCTGAGCAGGCTCATGCGGTGCTCGACTGTGCCGATCAAGTGCGCGCGAAATTGGCGATGATTGAATTTTGTAAACGTCGCGGTCAAAAACTCCTCACCTGTGGTGCGGCAGGCGGCAAGATTGATGCGACACGCATCGTACAAGCAGACATTGCCCACGCGCTTCAAGACCCCATCCTGTCAAAAATTCGTCAAAAGTTGCGCCTTGCTGCGCGTCAGAATCAGCCCATATCTGCATCAGCAGTTATAAAGTCTTCTGCTACTAAAAACAAAATCGTCAAAATGAACGTACCCGTATTGTTCTCCGACGAGGCGGTGCGCTATCCGAGCGATGAAATGGTTCAGTGTGACACCGATGGTCAAAACACAGGACCGCAGGGACTCAATTGCGCAGGATTCGGCTCGTCGGTGATGGTCACAGCGAGCTTTGGGATGGCGGCTGCGCAGTGGGCGGTGGCGCAAGTATTGAAAACAAATTGAGTTCAAATTACATTGAGGATAACTCGCTTTTTGCCTTGGTGATTGGTGTTTATGTGAGTTTTTACAAGCTATACGTTGGGTGTTTGTAGTAAAATTAGTGGCGTCATAACAAATTTCAGTAGAAAGGATGTGGCATGAAACTGTCTCAAGCGGTACAAAAAAATATTCAGAAACAGCAAGGATTCACCTTATTGGAGTTGTTAATGGTGGTGGCAGTGATTGGGATTCTCGCCAGCATTGCGGTTCCTCGTTTTCAAAATGCCGCACAAAAAGCTCGATTTACTGAGGTGGTGAATTCAGCAAGCCCTTACAAATCTGCGGTGGAAATGTGCATAGCCAATTTGGGCGCAGCTCAGATAAACAACTGTGATGCTGGATCCAATGGCATTCCTCCTGCATCAACAGCGTTGGGGAGTGTTGCCAGTGTAACGGTCGAGAATGGCATTATTACCGCTACGGGTGCAGCAGCCTTTAATATAGGTGCTAATAACGCCACCCCAGTCATTTATAGACTTACCCCAACCCCTGCCAACTTTGGGGTCACTTGGGCGGTTGGAGGTAACTGTACTGATGCGGAAGTCAATTTGTGTAATTAATGATTTGATGTTTAAACAACACAAAGCCACCTTGAGGTGGCTTTGTGCTTTTGTGCTATTTGCGCGGTGCGTACAATTTTCATTTATACATCGAGCATCGCATAAATGGGGGCATGGTCCGAGCGCTCACGCCAAGCTCGTCCAGTTTTGATGTGTGCGCTGTGCACCTCAAATCCGCGCACGTACAGACGGTCAAGCTTGAACCACGGCGCCAGACTGGGGAAAGTGCGCCCCACCAAAGCCGTCGTATGAGCGCGCCTGCGTAAAAAAGTTTTTGGCGTGTTGCTCGACACGGTGCTGTGCTCGCTGGTGTCTGGGGTGAGGCTTTCGATGGCGTCAATCAACCCCATTTCGTGCTGTATCAAGCGGTGCACGTGCAGATTCCAGTCGTTGAAATCCCCAGCGATGAGCAGAGGCGCATGCGGCGGGATGTCGTGTTGAACGTGCGCAATCAGCGCCTTTGCTTGTCGAATGCGGCTGACATTGAACAGTCCAAAGTGGGCGCAGATGACATGGACGTCGCCGTATCGCGGGTGGCTGAGGATGGCGTGCAAGATGCCTCGCTGCTCTAGTCGGTGGTCAGAGACGTCCAAATTTTTCCATGCGCGGATGGGGTATTTGGAGAGGATGGCGTTGCCGTGGTTGCCATGCGCATAGACCGCGTTTGCACCATAGGCGATGTATGGGTAGTCCTCACCCTGAAGTGCGCTCACTTGCGATGCGCCATGTTGGTCAATGGAGCTGACGTGGCGCTTGGTGTTGATGTCTTGGACTTCTTGCAAACACACCAAATCGGCATTGAGTTCACTCAAACCCAACTTGAGCGCGCTCAAATGACAGCCGCGTAGAACCGAGTGTGCTTTGTGAATGTTGTAGGTGGCGACGGTAATCATGGATGGCGTATTCAGGGTTGTGAGGTGCGCACGCGCGCAATGTCTTGGCACAGTTGCTCGCTGGCGGCCAAGGTACGGACGCTCGCACGGTTCATGCTGTCGGCATGGGTGTAGAGTAGGGCGTGGTGCTTGATTGCAGGTAAATCTTGCCATGGCAGCCACATATCCAAACTGTGGTCGGATTGACCTGTGTCACTCGCGCTGATGATGAGTTCAGGTTTGAGCCGCAAGACATTTTCGATGCCCACGGTGGGCGCACTGATGGGCAGTGCCGCAAAAATATTGCGTGCACCGCAGCGTGCGAGCGCGTCAGAAATCCAACTCTCACCATTGAGGGTCATTAAGGGCTGTCCCCATACTTGATAAAATGCAGTCAGTATGGGCTGCGGTGCGTCCTGCAACAAGCGAATCTGCGCGTAACTGGCCGTGATGCTGGCCGCAGCGCTCGCTTCGGTCGCAGTCAGGCGTGCCAGTCGCATCAAGGACAACGGGATGTCCGATAAGGTGTTGATTTTTTGGTAGTAAATGGGGATGTGCAACTGTTCGAGCGCCGCCAACTGTGCGGCGGACTGGCCGCCTTGCCAAGCAATCACCACATCGGGTTTGAGCTTGGCAATGGTCTCCAACTGTATGCTCTGGTAATCACTGACCACGGGGATGGAGAGTGCCGCTTGTGGATAATTACTAAAACTGCTGGTGCCGACAATGCGGTTGCCGACGCCCACGGTGAATAGGTTTTCAGTGATGGCGGGTGCGAGTGAAACGATGCGTTGAGCCGGCTGCTCAAATGTGAGCTCGCGCCCCGCATCGTCCCACACAGTGATGGACTGTGCTTGTGCGCTGACCAAGCCGAGCGTGAGCATTGAACCGATAACCGCACGGCACAGTGCACGCGACGCGATGCGGTTCAACGGTAGTGCTCGCAGCGGCCACATTCGCTCATTGTCCCGTGGCTTGGGTGTCGATGCTGACTTTTTCCAGTCCAGCGCCTTGACTGGCGAGCAGCAGTTGCGCCACTTTTGAATACGGAATGTTCTTGTCTGCGCGGATGAGTATGGTGGTCTGTGCGTCTTTTTCAGCCAGTGCTTTGAGCGTGGCGAGCAATTCGGCTTCTTTCACCACTGTGGTGCCGACGAAATACTGACCTGGCGCGTTGACGGCGAGTACGACGGGCGGGGTTTTGGCCTGATTGGCTGCGGCTTTGGTGTTGGCCGCTTTGACCTTGACCGATTGGGTCATCAGCGGTGCGGCCATGATGAAAATCACCAGCAGCACCAACATCACATCCACCATAGGCGTGATGTTGATGTCTGATAGCACGGCGTGTTTTTTACCGCCTGAACCTGTGGAAAATGCCATGACGTTTAGCCTTTACGTGCAGAGCAAATCGCCACCAAATCATGGGCGAATGCATCGATTTCGGCCTCTTGTTGCTGATTTTTGCGGCTGAAGAAGTTGTAGGCAAACAGCGCGGGCAAAGCCACGGCCAAACCAAACGCGGTCATAATCAAGGCCTCACCGACGGGGCCGATGATGGCATTAATGTCCATCTGACCGTCTGCGGCGACGGTGGTCAGTGTGCGGTAAATGCCCCAAACCGTACCGAGCAGACCGACAAATGGCGCGCTCGAAGCCACTGTCGCCAACAAGGTCAAGCCCTGTTCCAAGCCGTGTTCGGATTGGCGCACAGCACTGGCGACTTTACGCTCTAAAGTGGAGGTGTCGGGCGCATTCTTGGCAGCGATTGCCAAGGGTGTGACCAAATTTTCACGGTCAAACGTTTTCATGGTGGGAATTTGCACGTCCGAGTCCATGTGATCCCAAAAGCTCTCAATCGCTTTGCCCAAATGACGCATGCGCACGCTCATCATGGTTCGCAAGGCAATCACACCCCAGCTGAGTATGGACATGGTGAGTAAGACCAGTGCGACAAAGTGGGCAAAGCCGTCGCCTTGTTGCCAGAAGTGTTGTAGATTAAATGAGTTCATAAATGGTCGGTTCGGTATTGGGGTGAATATGGTGTATTAAAGAAACTGAATTTTAACAGCTTTATCAGCGGCAGTCGTATGGCCAAGTGAAATGAATTTGATCGCCAGCGGATTTTTGGTTGGCATCCACCGCGGGCTTAAAGCGGGCTTGGCTGAAGCTTGTGACAATTAATTGATTGACGGCGGCATTGGGCGAAGGCTCAACCACGGTGACTTTACCCACGCGCCCGAGCGGCGAAATGTCCGCGATGAGAAACACGCTGCCGTGCAGTTGCGATTTTCGCGCTTCGCTCGGACAGCGAATTTGCATGACCTTATTTTGTGGTGTGGCGCGTGAGATGAGTGCGGGTGGCAAATCAGCGATGCGTTTCTGTGCCGCGGCCTGTGCTGCTAGCTCGGCCTGAGCGAATTGCTCTGGGTGCAGTGTGCGTTCAAAGTACAATGCCGCGTCGCGCCAAGCGATTTTTAAATCGGCTTTGGTCGGAAAATGCAGGGGCTGGGGATGCCACAATAATACTATGACCAAGCCATGCAGCAAGCCAATGTAAAGCCAAATCCAAAATTGTTTGCGCATGGGGGTCTCTGTGTGATGCTATAGGTGGCGATTCAAGTCGTGTTTTTTACGGGAACCTGCGGCTGTGTATTCGGTGATGTATAGCGCAGTTCTTGAACGAAAAGCATCCGAGCTGTGCGCAGTATCAATGGCGATGCTTAGATGTTTTTCAGCCCAAGCACATCCTGCATGTCGAACAAGCCCGCTTGCTTGTGCGCGCTCAAGTACAACGCTGCACGCATTGCACCTGTCGCATAGGTTTGGCGCGAGGATGATTTGTGCGTGATTTCGATGCGCTCACCATCGCCTGCGAACAACACCGTATGGTCGCCAATCACATCGCCGCCGCGGATGGTCGAAAAACCGATGGTTTGCTCGTCACGCACGCCAGTGATGCCCTCGCGACCAAAAATAGCGCATTTCTTCAAATCGCGTCCCAAAGTCTGAGCCACCACTTCGCCCATTTTCAGCGCTGTGCCTGAAGGTGCATCAATTTTGTTGCGGTGGTGGGTTTCGATGACTTCGATGTCATAACCTTGATTGAGGATTTTGGCGGCCAATTCGAGAATTTTGAATGTGGCGTTGACACCGATGCCCATATTGGGCGAGAACACCACGCCTGTTTGGGTTGCGGCTTGTGTGATCAGGGCTTTGCCCGCATCGTCAAAACCTGTGGTGCCAATCACCAAGTTGACCTTGGCTTGCGCACATAGGGGCAAATAACTCAAAGTGGCTTCGGGACGGGTGAAGTCAATCACGCAGTCGGCGCCTACAATCGCACTGGCGAAGTCACTCACGATGGTCACGCCTGTGGCTTGTCCCAAAAAATCACCCGCATCCTTGCCCAGAAAAGGGCTGCGCTCTGAATCAACAGCGCCATGCAGGGTGATATCGGGGTGAGCCAAAGCGGTTTCGATTAACATGCGACCCATGCGGCCAGACGCGCCAGTGATGACTAATTTCATTGTATAAACTCTTATCGGGAGGGGTTAAAGCCAAGTTGGGTTAAATCCAAGTGGGGTTAAAGCCAAACAGCTAAAAATAAAAAACAGTAATGCTTGCAAAGATGGTACGGTGCATCAATTCAAATTATTGATTGACCAATTTAGTGCGCTCAACCTTGGTCGCCACGTCATTGGCGAACCAAATGGTGATGCGTTCTTGTTGCATAGGCTGATAATGCTCGTCGAGACGGTAGATGTAATCCCAGCGGTCTTTGTGAAATACGTCCTGCACTATCGGTGTGCCCGCGATATTGGCAATTTGAGCCTTGGTCATGCCTTGTTTAATCAAAGCGGCGCGGTTGGCTTCAACCAAGTTGCCTTGCTGAATGGGGGCTTCGTAAGGGATGTTCACGCACGCGCTCAAACCGAGCGCAATTGCAGCGGCAAAGCCGAGTTGGGTGGTCAATTTTTTCATTTTAGTCCTGTGGGTGAAATGACCTCGGTACAGGTGATGCCAAGGCGATTGAATTGCTGTAAGATTACCATAAATTGAATTGAATTTGGCTCTAAGCACTCGCTTACGCCACCAAAACATCGAATTGTTCGAGATGACCCAGTTTAAAAAATGAATGTGAATTGAATATGAGTAATTCTCAAGAGTTAAAAAGCAGTGGCCTCAAAGTCACTGTACCGCGCTTGAAAATTTTGGAGCTGTTCCAGAGCACCGTTTCGGGTGGGCAGCGCCATTTGAGTGCTGAAGATGTGTATCGCTTGTTGCTGATTGAGGATATGGACATAGGTTTGGCGACAATTTACCGTGTGTTGACTCAGTTTGAGCAGGCGGGGATTTTGGTGCGTCGAAATTTTGAATCTGGCAAAGCCTTGTACGAGCTCAATGAAGGCGAGCCGCACGACCACCTGTTGTGTTTGAGTTGTGGCAAAGTGGTTGAATTCAATGATGTGCGCATTCACCAACGTCAAGATGAAGTGGCCAAGGAGTACGAATTTGTGATTCAGGAACGTACCATGACCCTGTACGGTCAATGCAAAGCCTGCCAGTCCAAATGAGTTTGAACCGCACGTCCCCAAGAGGCGCATCAGCGCCTTGTTTTTTTGAGCGTTATTCATCATGACCACACCCTTAGAAACCGCGCGCAGATTATCGGTTGCCCCTATGCTCGATTGGACCGATCGCCACTGTCGCTATTTTCATCGCCTGCTTTCCAAAAACGTCTTGCTCTACACCGAGATGGTCAATGTCAACGCCATCATTCACGGTGACCGCGCCCGTCATTTGGACTTCAACCCCAACGAACACCCGATAGTGTTGCAGTTGGGTGGCTCAGACCCAGTGTTGCTCGCACGCAGTAGCAGTATCGCCCGTGAATGGGGCTACGATGAAGTGAACATCAATTGCGGCTGCCCATCTGAGCGGGTACAAAGTGGTGCGTTCGGCGCGTGCTTGATGCACGAGCCCAAATTGGTCGCTGAGTGCGTGCGCGCCATGCGCGAAGAATCGGGTGTGGAAGTTTCGGTCAAACACCGAATTGGCTTGGATAAGAATGAGGACTATGGTTTTGTCCGTGATTTTGTGGGTGAAGTGGCCCGTTCGGGTGTGCGGGTGTTTGTGGTGCATGCACGCAATGCGTGGCTTAAAGGCCTGAGCCCCAAAGAAAATCGAGACATCCCGCCGCTGCGCTATGACGTGGTGCATCAACTCAAAGCGGATTTTCCTGAACTGCACATCAGCATCAACGGCGGCATTGTCGATTACGACACCGTCGCTCAAGAGCTGAAACATGTGGACGGCGTAATGGTGGGGCGTTGGTTCTACCACGATCCTTATGCACTGGCGCTGGCCGATGCGTGCGTGTATGGCGAAGCCCAGACCAATGTGCCCACGCGAGAAACGATTTTGCAGGAGTTGGTATCCTATGCACAATCGCAAATTGAGCAAGGCGTACCCTTACGCAATATGACGCGACACTGGCTCAATTTATTTCATGGTGTTGCGGGCGCGCGACGCTGGCGCGCCCAGCTCTCGGACGCGACCTTGCTCAAACACAACGATGCGCAACTGTTGTTGCAAAACATTCCTCGTGCGCAGGATGTGCCCGAACAGGGGATGACCGATGAGTGATTCTAAGCCCAGTACGACTGTAAAAAATTACATGACGCCGCAGGGTTATGCGCGGCTCAAAGCAGAATTGTTGCAGTTGCTCGACGTTGAGCGACCCGAAGTGGTGAGTATTGTTTCATGGGCTGCCAAGAAC
>CAZDLD010000033.1:14480-14757 GCA_964506355.1 uncultured Hydromonas sp. | reverse complement strand
CTCTCCCTAAGTCGTAATTCGAGCATCGGACGCTCTGCGACGCCAATCGAACCTCGGATGCTTCTCAAGCCGAAATCGAGCTTCGGACGCTCCCCTCTCCCGCTCGCGGGAGAGGGGCAGGGGGAGAGGGTGGGAGAATTCAGACCAAGACCGCAAAAAAGCCCAAAGGCGCGAATCTCGCGCCTTTGTGCATTGGTTCAGGGATAGCTCAATGAAGCAGCACTCAGATATTAAGCCTCCAACTGATCCAAAGCATCCTTCAAATACACCCAAAAAT
>CAZDLD010000033.1:2797-14470 GCA_964506355.1 uncultured Hydromonas sp. | reverse complement strand
CCATACTTCCTGCATCGCTGCTTGTTGGTTGACCACGATTTTTTGACCCTCGTCGTTCTCGATTTCGAGCACGGCGCCCTGAGTGAGCGCGTCCAGATCGGTGTGCTCCGCTTCGATGTGTGACAAGATGGCATTAAATAGCGCTTTGGACTGTTGTAAATACTCGGTTTCCGTCATAATGTCGCCTTTGAATGTGATCAAAATTAAATAAATCAAATACCTTAAATGTTGATGGGATTATATATGAATCAGGACACACGCACTCGGACAGCGCGAGTACTCGCCACCGCCGCCACAGTGATGGCAGCGACCTCAGTGATGATGGCCGTAAGTTTGTTCACAGCCTGCGGTTACAAAGGCTCGCTGGTGTTGCCCGAGCAAGACACACGCAGCCCTGCGAAAGCTCAATCCACACAACCCGCAACTCAAAAACTCAATCAACAAACCACTCAACAACCCACCCCAGTTAAATAAGCGAACCCCCATGAACCAGCCCTATCCAGTCGCCCACCTCTCCGAACGCTCAGGCCAACTTTACCTCGAGGACGTCGCGCTCAACGCCATTGCCGCCGAGCACGGCACACCCGCCTACGTGTACTCAAAGGCCGCGTTGAACGACGCATGGGACGCATGGACCTACCCCGTGGACGACCGTCAGATGCACGTGTGCTACGCGGTCAAGGCCTGCTCGAATTTATCCGTACTGCGACTGTTTGCACAGCGCGGTGCGTTTTTTGACACCGTGTCCGAGGGCGAAATCGCCCGTGCGCTCGCCGCTGGTGCACCTGCGCAGCACATCGTATTTTCAGGCGTGGCAAAATCCGAGCGCGAAATTGCCTTTGCACTGAATCAAGGGATATTTTGCTTTAACGTCGAGTCCGAGCCAGAGCTCGAACGCATCCACGCCATCGCCAGCGAACTGGGCAAACGCGCCCCCATCTCCCTGCGCGTGAACCCCGATGTCGATGCCAAAACCCACCCCTACATCTCCACAGGGCTAAAAGCCAATAAATTCGGCATCGCCCACACCGAAGCGGTCAAAGTCTATCAAAAAGCCGCCGCGCTCACGGGGCTGGAAATCGTCGGCATCGACTACCACATCGGCTCGCAAATCACCGAGCTGTCCCCGTTTCTCGATGCGCAAAACCGCCTGTTTGATCTGGTCAAACAGCTCGAAGCGGTCGGCATCACGCTCAAGCACATCGACTTGGGCGGTGGACTGGGCGTGCGCTATCAGGACGAGACCCCACCTGCACCGCGCGAACTGATTGAACAATCTTTGCGCGGACTGCGCGAAGCGGGACTCACGCACGACTTGATGTTCGAGCCAGGTCGCTCACTGGTCGCGAACGCCAGCGTCATGCTCACGCGGGTCGAGTTCCTCAAGCCGACCGAAGCGAAAAACTTCTGCATCGTCGATGCGGGCATGAACGACTTTATCCGCCCATCGCTGTACCAAGCATGGGTCGGCGTTGAGAACTGCACCTGCCGCGACGCCGCCAGCGCGCTCGAGTACGACGTGGTCGGCCCCGTGTGCGAGACAGGCGACTGGCTCGCACGCGAGCGCACCCTCGCCGTGGCGCAGGGGGACGTCCTCGCGGTGCTCTCGACAGGTGCATACGGATTCAGCATGAGCTCGAACTACAACACTCGCGCTCGCGCAGTTGAAATTATGGTGGATGGCGCGAGTATGCACGTCATCCGCCGTCGTGAAGTATTGAGTGATTTGTGGGCGTTGGAGGTGTAAGTGGGCGAGTGCTGTTGGGCTTTGGATGAACATATAAAATTAATGGCGTCTGGCTTCTTTGATGTAATGTTGGCTGGGCAGTGATGTGTAGGGACGATTAGCGCAGTGTAATCGCCCGGATCAGTTCACAATCGCTTTTGGTCGAATCAACAGCCCAAAGGATGCAGTGATGAATGGCTTATAGATTACTGTATGACAATCGGGCGATTACGCAAATACAGTTAATCGCCCCTAATTGCTCAGTCTACAAAATAATTTTAGGAGTACTGTGTGAAAAACCAACTGACTTGGATATCGGATGAGGATTTAAACCGTTGCGTGGCTGAAGTGGTCACGAAAGGGCTGGCGGGTATAGAAAAATCTCAGAAAAATGTTGCTCGAAATAGCATTGATCCATTTTCGGCTTTGTTTGATGCCAGTTTGCAAGGGATGGATTTGCAAACATGGTTATTGTCCGAGCAGCGCAGACAAGCACAAAAGACTCTTCAAAACGCACTGGGACATTTCCATCAATCGGTGTTGTCGTGCGTTCAGGGCTGTTGTATTCCAGAGGAGAATTTTGTAGATTTGGTCAGCGACGCCAAGAAAATCGTGGCTGAAATCAAAAACAAGTACAACACCGTAAAAGGTTCAAGTCTAAAAGATGTCTATGAAGAACTGAATCAAGCCATTAATGGGAAGACCTCAAAATACAAAGGTTATACCGCATACTATGTGACGGTCATCGCGGCCAAACCTGAACGAATCCACAAGCCTTTTGTCCCGTCTGATAACAGCAGTGGCACGAAAAAAGCCGAACAAGCGCGCATCATCGAAATTGATGGAGTGAGTTTTTACGAGCTTCTGACAGGGCAAAAAGACGCTCTGTTTCAGTTGTATCAAGTGTTACCCAACATCATCCAAAAAGTGCTGGCTGAAAAGAGTTTAGCTTCTGCGCACGCAACAAATCTGCTGAAAGTCCCTGAGTTTGAGACGTTTTTTGAGCAGACGTTCGCGCAATAACCTCCATCGTCTGCGTGTCGAATGTGCCATCGAGCATCGCGCGAACACATCGGCCGATGTGGTAGGCTAAATTGACAGGCACCGCATTGCCAATCTGTTTGTATTGAACATTGGTTGAGCCTGTAAACAACCAATCATCAGGAAAACTTTGAATTCGAGCATACTCGCGCACGTTCAGTGGGCGGGTTTCGGATGGATGGCAACGTTCAGTTTGTTTTTGCGCGGGGTTGCAGGTCAAGGTCAAAGAGGGTTCATCCCACGCCAAACGGCGAGCCATCCCCGTTTTTCCACCGCCGTGATAGTAACTGGCACCCATGTAGTCGCGCTGCATTTCGTCGCTCAAATCACGCCAATAGCCACCTTCTGGAATCTGAGTCATCACTGCCTTCTTCTTCTCGGTGTATTTCGCTCCATCACTTGCAGGCACTTGGTTCAGCGCTGTTCGCAGCGGCACAATGTAGGGGTTTTCCTTGGGGAAAATAAAGTCGCTGTCAAAATCACGTCGCAGCCCAATGATGACCAGCCGTTCACGCTTTTGCGCTACATCAAAATACTGAGCACGCAATACACGGTAGGAGGTGTCATAGCCCAATTCATCGAGTACGCTGAGCATAGTTTGTAGGGTTTTGCCTTCATCGTGATTGAGTAGCCCACGCACATTCTCGCCAATCACGATTTTGGGTTGGGTTTGGGCGACACAGCGAGCGAATTCAAAAAACAAGGTACCGCGTGTGTCCTCAAAGCCCAATCGTTGACCCGCATAGCTGAACGCCTGACATGGGAATCCACCCGTCACCACATCGGCTGGGTATTGCGAAAAATCAACGCTGCTGACGTCGGCATGTTTGACAGGCCAGTCGGGGCGATTGTGCATCAAAGTTGCAACAGCATGCTTATCAATCTCAACCAATAGCGAATGGTGCAAACCCGCATTTTCAAAACCCAAAGCCAAGCCGCCTGCACCAGCAAATAATTCGATGGATTGGTAATTGGACTGCGTGGGGGATTTGAGAACCTGAAATTCTTGCTCGTGCTGGTTTTGCTGTTGCTGGTGCACGCGGTTGACCTCATCCACCGAAAAAACGCGGTGATTGTGCGCATCACGATGAGACTTAATCAGCCCCTTCTTTTCCCAGCGTCGAATGGTGTCTGGGTGCAGACTGAGTTCGTTTGCGACCTGCGCAACTGACAGTAAATTGTTGGATGTAGTAACTGACGGATTCATTTTATACCCCTTGCCTTATGCAATGGGTACTATAAATGTAAATACTTTGAATTGCAACTCAAATTACATTGAAATAAATGGAATCAGACTTAACTAACCCGCTAATGAATCATTGGAGTCAGACTCCATTGATTTGGGATTTTGTGCATGAATAGACAGGTTTTAAGTCAACCCCTACGCTTGGAAGTGTTGGGGTAAAACTTACAAATAACGCTGAAATTGAAAAAGGCCTCGCAGAGCATATCTGCGAGGCCTTAATTGATGTGGTCAAACTCATTAATTTTAACCCATTGAATAAGCTATCTGCGCGTGGACTCAGCACTCGAACCAACGAGCACATACCCGCTACTACGCCCACCCTTGTCATTCTCCTGCAAACACCCCCACGCTACCATCTGCGCCAGTTCGCGGTAGGCTGTGGCTCGACTGGTTTTTGTGAGGCTGGTGTATTTGCGCGTGTTCATCCCACCTTCAAATCCGTCTTTGGCATCAAGCATTCGGTTGAGCACTTTGCGTTGCCGCTCATTCAGTGGTTTATTTTGATGGGTCATCCAGAATTTGGCTTTGTTGAGGGTGTTGGCCACTGTCAGTTGTGCCAATTCGACCGCATTCTGAATTTGCGTGAGGAACCATTTGAGCCACGCGGTGATGTCGGTATCGCCTTTTTGGGTGGATTCGAGAATGTCGTAGTATGCCTCACGCACTGCAAGTATCTGTGCCGATAGGCTGAATAGGCGCATGGTGAGTCGTTCATCCTGTGCCAGTGCCATATCGGTGATGGCGCGGGCAATCCGCCCGTTACCATCTTCAAACGGGTGGATGGTGATGAACCACAGGTGTGCGACACCTGCGCGGATGAGCCCGTCGAGTGTTTTGCTGTCATCGGAGTTGAACCAGTCGATGAATCGGCTCATCTCGGTCTCAACTTGCTCATGAGGTGGTGCTTCAAAGTGCACGGTTTCATGCCCGATTCCACCCGATACCACACGCATCGGTTCGGCTCCGCGCATCTTCCCGACCCTAATTTCGCGAATTCCAGAGTAACCAGTTGGGAACAATGCACCATGCCAGTTGCATAAGCGTTGTAGTGTCAGTGGCTGATTGTGCTTCTGAGTCGCATCCAGCAACACCTCGACCAGACCATCTATCGCTCGGTCGGGTTTGGGCAATCCCACATTGGGCAGGCCCAATTGATTGGCGACCGATGAGCGCACTGCTTCAATGTGCAGTTGTTCGCCTTCGATGGCGCTGGTGGTGATGCCGTCTTGAATCAGGATGCTGGCCAAGGTTTCGCTACTCATATCTGCGTTGAGTATTTGCGCTACGCCATGTAGCTTGCCCTGTGCCAAACGCGCTTGAGCCAATGAGTTGCTTAACTCATTGGCATTCCATGTAAATTTTGGCCAGTCGGATTGTTGCCAGATCCATGTTTGATTTGAATATGTCATCTAATCGCCCCATATTGTGAGGCGATTATAACGCTTATTCGCTTCATGTGCGATGAAATTCTTTATGAAATCCCTGATAAGCTCGGAAGTGTTGTGCTAAAAGTTGGGTAAATGTTGGGGTAAATGTTGGGGTAAAACTTACAAAACTCGCTGAAATTGAAAAAAGGCCTCGCAGAGTAAATCTGCGAGGCCTTGATTTTATTGGTCGGAACGGTGGGATTCGAACTCACGACCCCTTGCACCCCATGCAAGTGCGCTACCAGGCTGCGCTACGCCCCGATGCCGTCATTATATCGGGATTTGTGGTGTAAAGCAAAGCGCTACGCTTTATAATGTCGTTCTGTGTGGCCTATGGCTTTGATTTTTATGGTTTTATTGGCTCGATTTTTTTGTGGCTTTGAGCGGTTTTTTTAAGTGGTTTGGGATGATATGACGCGAATTTTGATTAGCAATGACGATGGTTATCACGCTCCGGGGATAGAGGCTTTGTATGCCGCGCTCAAGGATTTGGGCGATGTGGTGGTGGTGGCGCCGGATCAAAACCGTTCGGGCGCCTCCAACTCGTTGACTTTGGGGCATCCTTTGTCGGTGCGTCAGTCGGCCAATGGTTTTTATTCGGTCACGGGGACGCCCACGGATTGCGTGCATTTGGCGGCGACGGGCTTGTTTGATGTGAAGCCTGATATTGTGGTCTCTGGGATTAACAACGGTCAGAACATGGGCGACGATACGCTGTACTCGGGTACGGTGGCGGCGGCGATGGAGGGTTATATGCTGGGTGTGCCGTCGATTGCGTTCTCTCAGGTTGAGCGTGGTTGGACCCATATTGAGGATGCGGCGCAGGTGGCGCGCACCATCGTGCAGCGTGTGCTGGCGTTGAATTTGCGTCATGCGATGCTGTGGAATGTGAATATTCCGAACCGTCCTTTGAGCGAGTTGGCGGGTTTTGAGGTGACGCGCTTGGGGCGTCGTCATTGGGCGCAGGATTTGCATCAGGTGCAGAACCCTCGCGGCGAGACGATGTATTGGATCGGTGCGGCGGGCGAGGTCAAGGATGGCGAGCAGGGCACGGATTTTCACGCGACGGCACGCGGGGCGGTGTCGCTCACGCCTTTGCAAGTGGATATGACGGGATTTGATGAGATGGGGCAGGTGCGCGAGTGGTTCGATGCGCTGTCTTTGTGTCCTTCTGCGGCGTGAGTGGATTGAGTGGGTTAAATTATTTTGAATCATTGCGGTGCGTCGCTACGTGTCGCGGAGTGTTGGATGCACAAGTCGAAACCGAAGTTTGAACATTTGAGTCAAGTGCAGCGCACCTTGCAGGCGGCGCAGCGCGAGACTGTGCCCAAGCCGCCGATTAGCTTCGCGCCCAAGCAGGCGCAGCCGCTGTACTCAATTGCGCAGGCGGATACGCTGAAAAATCAGGCGAACGACTGGCGTGCGCATCCTGAGGTGTTGACCAAGTCGCGCTCGTTGATGGTCGAGGCCTTGCGCGAGTTGAATCTGAGCGATGAGGTGGTGCTGGCGGCGATGGGGCGCGTGCCGCGCCATGTGTTTGTCGATGAGGCGTTTTATCTGCGTGCGTATGACGATGATGCGTTGCCGATTGGGCATGAGCAGACGATTTCGCACCCGTCCACGGTGGCGCGGATGTTGAGCTTGATGCGCGTGGGTGCGCTGCGCCTCGGCGGTGCGTGCGAGCGGGTATTGGAAATCGGTACTGGCTGTGGTTATCAGGCGGCGGTGTTGGCGAGTTTTGTGCCGCAGGTGTACAGCATTGAGCGCATTGCGCCGCTGTTTGATTTGGCCGTGGTCAACTTAGCCAAGGTCAAAGGCGTTCTGATGTATGAGCCGACGGTGCGCTTTGGCGATGGTTTGCTGGGCTGGCCTGAAGTGGGCTCATTCGATGGCATCGTGCTCGCTGCGGCGGGTATGTCGATTCCGCAAGATTTATTGGAGCAGTTGCGTGTGGGTGGGGTGCTGGTCGCGCCCGTGGTGGTCAATGACAAGGGTGCGCAGCAGCTGGTGCGCCTGACACGGGTGTCCCTGCGCGAGTGGCAGCGCGAGTATCTGGACGCGGTGCATTTCGTTCCCTTGCTTGAAGGCACGCGAAACTAAGGAGTAAAGTATGTGGCGTCAATTAATGAAAATCTGTGTGGTGCTTGTACTGGCAAGTTCGGTGATTGCGTGTAGCACCACGGGCGATCGCAGCAGCAGCCGCAAGGCCGATAGCCAAGGGATGTACCGCGTCAAATCGGGCGACACTCTGAGCTTGATCGCACGCGCCAACGGCGTGAGCTACACCCAAATTATGGCATGGAACAATTTGACCGATCCGAATCGACTTGAGGTCGGCTGGCGTCTGCGCGTGCGCCCAAGTGCTTCGGGTGCGACGGTGGTGACGCCGAGCGTGACCCCGCCTGTGGTGCGCAGCGAGGCAGTGACCACGGTGACCGACCCTGAGATTAAGGTTGAGCAGAGCATCACCAATCCTGTGAGTTGGACGTGGCCGCACGCGGGCGCGTTGATTCGTGGCTTTGATGGCAATTTGACCAAGGGGATTGTGTTCGGTGGACAGCCAGGCTCGGCGGTGTTGGCCGCTTCGGGTGGCGAGGTGATTTACTCGGGCAATGGCTTGCGCGGCTATGGCAATATGGTGGTGATTAAGCACAACGACACTTGGAGCAGTGTGTATGCGAATAACGAGCGCCTCATGGTCAAGCAGGGCGAGCGTGTGGTGGCAGGCGAGCAGATTGCGACCATGGGCAGCACCGACGCCTCACGTGTGCAGTTGTATTTCGAGGTGCGTCAGAATGCCAAGCCGGTCGATCCAATGAGCGTACTGCCAACGCGAGCGGCCAAGCCGCAGTAATGGTTACACAATGAGTATTATTTTAGGGATTTAGTGGATTTTAAGGGTTTTTAGCAATGCGTAAACGCAGATTAAAAAGAGAGCAGGGTCTGCTCCAACCACGCGTGCATCCAGTGCACACGTATGAAATTGAGTCATTGGACATGGAAGGGCGCGGTATCGCGCATCGTGAGGGCAAGGTGGCTTTTGTAGAAGGCGCCTTGCCTTTTGAGCGTGTGCTGGCTGAGGAAATGAGCTCGCGCAGCAAATACGATGTGGTGCGCACCACCGCCGTGCTGCGTCAGTCACCTGCGCGGGTTCAGCCCGATTGTCCGTCCTTCGGGGTGTGCGGTGGCTGCGCGATGCAGCATTTGCACCCGCGCTCGCAAGTGGCGATTAAGCAGCGCGTGCTTGAGGATAATTTACAGCGCATCGGTCGGGTCAAGCCCGAATCGATTTTGCGCCCCATCATGGGGCCGACGTGGGGCTATCGCTTCCGTGCGCGTCTGTCGGCGCGCTGGGTGGATAAAAAAGGCACGGTGCTCATTGGCTTTCATGAGAAGCACACGCGGTTCTTGGTCGACATGACCACCTGTGCGATTTTGCCGCCACACGTCTCGAATCTATTGCCCGCGATGCGTGAGTTGGTCTCTGCCTTGTCCATCCGCGAGCGCATGCCGCAGATTGAAATTGCCGTTGGTCAAGAAAACACCGTGTTTGTGTTCCGCAATATGGACGCGCTCACCGAGGCCGATGGCGCCCTGCTGCGGGCGTTCTCGGACGCGCATCAGATTGACATTTGGTTGCAGCCCAAGGGGCCTGAGACGGTGCATGCGTTTTATCCTGAAGTGGAGCGTCTGTACTACGATATGCCCGAATTTGGCGTGAAAATGCCCTACCGCCCAACAGACTTTACTCAAGTGAATTTCCACATCAACCGCGTGCTGGTCGGTCGTGCTGTGCGCCTGCTTGATGTGCAGCCGCATGAACGTGTGGCGGATTTTTTCTGCGGTTTGGGCAACTTCACCCTGCCGCTGGCGACGCGGGCGGCGTATGTGGTCGGCGTGGAGGGCTCAACTCAGCTCAACGAGCGCGCCATGCAAAATGCCGTGGTCAATCAGCTCGACCACAAAACCGAATTTCACTGCCAAAACCTATTTGAAGCGACGCCAGAAGGCCTGCGCGCCTTGGGCAAAATCGACAAATACCTGGTCGATCCGCCACGCGAGGGCGCGGATGCCTTGTGCAAGGCCTTGGTTCAGCTCGCGCATGACGAGCGCCCGTCGCGTATCGTCTATGTGTCGTGCAGCCCTGGGACTTTGGCGCGTGATTCAAACACCTTGGTCAATGACGCGGGTTACCGCTTGGTCAGCGCGGGCGTGGTCAATATGTTCCCGCACACCGCGCACGTGGAGTCGATTGCGGTATTTGAGCGTGTTTGACCCTGCATGAGTGTGTATAAGTCAGAGCATTCGATTTGAGCCCATTACATAAGCCGCAACGATACAATTCAATCGAAATCTGATTGATGTTGCTGTGCGGCAAGGGTATCATTGCGCATCCAAATTACGGCGCTCGTCCATCAAGGATCGAGCCACAAACAAATTATTAATTGAGGAGAGTAAACAATGGCAACAGTCAAAACTTTGGCCCAGCTGGTTGAGCAAAACGCCCTGAGCGGCAAGCGCGTGTTTATCCGTGCGGATTTGAACGTCCCATTCGGTGACACGGGCGCGATTTCGGACGATACCCGCATCCGCGCATCGATTCCAGCGATACAAATGGCGTTGAACGCTGGCGCAGCGGTGATGATTACCTCGCACTTGGGTCGCCCGACCGAAGGCGTATTGACCGAGCAAGACTCGCTCAAACCTGTGGCAAACCGCATCAGCGAGCTGCTCGGCGGCGCAGTGCCCGTGCATTTGCAAGCCGATTGGGTGGATGGCGTGACTGCGAACGTGGGCGAAGTGGTGGTGTTGGAGAACTGCCGAGTGAACAAAGGCGAGAAAAAAGACGACGATGCACTGGCGCAAAAAATGGCGAAGTTGTGCGATGTGTATGTGAACGACGCATTCGGCACCGCGCACCGCGCCGAAGCGACCACCCACGGGATTGCCAAATACGCACCTGTGGCCGTGGCGGGTCCCTTGCTCGCGGCTGAATTGGACGCTTTGGGCAAAGCTCTGCTCGCGCCGAAAGCGCCATTGGCTGCGATTGTCGCTGGCTCTAAGGTATCGACCAAACTGTCTATTTTGGATAGTCTGGCAGACAAAGTCGATCAATTGATTGTTGGTGGCGGCATTGCAAACACATTCATGTTGGCCGCAGGTTTGCCCGTGGGCAAGTCTTTGGTCGAAGCGGATTTGGTTGAAGAAGCGAAAAAAATCATGGCGAAAATGACCGCTCGCGGCGCAACGGTACCGATTCCAACCGACGTGGTCTGTGCCAAAGAATTTGGCAAAGACGCAGTAGCGACAGTGAAAAAAGCCTCTGAAGTGGCAGACGACGACATGATTCTCGACATCGGACCTGAGACCGCAGCCGCTCTAGCCGCGCAGTTAAAAACCGCGGGCACGATTGTGTGGAACGGTCCTGTCGGGGTGTTTGAGTTCGACCAGTTCGGCAACGGCACTAAAGTTTTGGCTCAAGCGATTGCCGAGTCCGATGCCTTCTCGATTGCGGGTGGTGGCGATACCTTGGTGGCGATTGCCAAGTATGACATTGCGGACAAGGTCAGCTACATCTCTACGGGTGGCGGCGCGTTCTTGGAGTTCTTGGAGGGCAAGGAATTGCCAGCTGTGGCGGTGTTGAAAACCCGTGCGAATGGCTAAATAAAATCGATTTCTGATAAAGCATGAACATTGACATTAAATAAGGAGTTGTGATGACTAAAGTATTGGACGTGGTAAAAGCGGGTGTGATTTCGGGCGATGATGTGCAAAAAGTATTTGCGTTGGCCAAAGAAGGCAACTATGCCTTGCCCGCAGTGAATGTGGTGAATACCGACACCATCAATGCTGTGATTGAAGCCGCAGCCAAAGCCAAAGCCCCCGTGATTGTTCAGTTCTCCAACGGTGGCGCAGCCAACTTCGTGGGCAAAGGCTTGAAACTCGAAGGCCAACAAGCAGCGGTATTGGGCGGCGTGACCGGCGCGTACTATGTACACGCTGTGGCCGAAGCCTATGGCGTGCCAGTAATTTTGCACACCGACCACGCAGCGAAAAAACTCTTGCCGTGGATTGACGCGCTGTTGGATGAAGGTGAAAAATACTTCGCGCAAACGGGCAAACCTTTGTATTCATCACACATGCTCGATCTGTCTGAGGAGTCATTGGAAGAAAACATCGAAATTTGCGAGCAGTACCTCAAACGCATGGACAAAATGGGCATGACCTTGGAA
>CAZDLD010000033.1:0-2787 GCA_964506355.1 uncultured Hydromonas sp. | reverse complement strand
AACTCGGCTGCACGGGTGGCGAAGAGGACGGCGTGGACAACACAGGTTTGGACGCATCGGCGCTGTACACTCAGCCTGAGGATGTGGCCTATGCCTATGAGCGCTTGAGCAAAATCAGCCCGCGCTTTACGATTGCCGCATCGTTCGGTAATGTTCACGGCGTGTACAAGCCAGGCAATGTGAAATTGACCCCGCAAATTTTGGACAACTCACAAAAACACGTGTCCGAAAAATTCGGTCTGCCAGCAAACTCATTGAACTTCGTATTCCATGGCGGCTCAGGCTCGACCGAAGCCGAAATCAAAGAATCTGTCGGCTACGGCGTGGTTAAAATGAACATCGACACCGATACGCAATGGGCGAATTGGGAAGGTGTTCTGAACTACTACAAAGAAAAAGAAGGCTATTTGCAAGCCCAGCTGGGCAATCCAGAGGGCGACGACAAACCGAACAAGAAATACTACGACCCACGCGTGTGGTTGCGCAAAGGTCAAGAGTCGATGGTCGCGCGCTTGCAGCAGGCATTCACCGAGCTCAACGCACTGGATGTGCTGTAATTCGTCCCCGTAATTTACTGCCCAAGTGGTTGAATTTACGATAAAATATTGATTGTTTCGATATTTGGTTCGCCCAATGAGAATCTCACTCATTGGGCGTTTTACTTTTTGGATAAAATCTATGACTGCCTCACGCGCGCTGCACGCCACCTCGATTCACTCGCTTCCACTGCTTGCCAAAGGCAAGGTGCGCGACACCTACATCATTGACGACGATCATCTGTTGATGATTACCACGGATCGCCTGTCTGCGTTTGACGTGGTGATGAACGAGCCGATTCCTGAGAAGGGCAAAGTCCTCAATCAAATGAGTAATTTTTGGTTCGAGCAGCTGCACGACGTCGTACCGAATCACCTGACGGGCATCGACCCATGCAGCGTGGTCGCTCCCGATGAAGTCGAGCAGGTCAAAGGTCGCTCGGTCGTGGTCAAACGCCTCAAACCGATTTTGGTCGAAGCCGTGGTGCGTGGCTACATCATCGGTACAGGTTGGAAAGACTATTTAGAGACAGGCAAAGTCTGCGGCATCCAGCTGCCAGCAGGCCTGCAATTGGCAGAGAAACTGCCCGAACTGCTGTTCACCCCAGCGGCCAAAGCCGATGTGGGTGAGCACGATGAAAACATCTCATTCGACGAAGTGGTGGTGCGCATCGGCGAGCAGCTGGCGAACCAAATCCGTGATGTGAGCTTCGCGCTGTATCAAAAAGCCGCCGACTACGCCGCGACCAAGGGCATCATCATCGCCGACACTAAATTTGAATTTGGCTTGGACAAGCACGGCGTGCTGCACGTGATGGACGAAGTGCTGACCGCCGACTCATCGCGCTACTGGCCTGCCGATGAATACAAAGTGGGTATTTCGCCACCGAGCTATGATAAGCAATATGTCCGAGATTACTTGGAAACATTGGACTGGGATAAAACCCCACCTGCACCGAATTTACCGCAAGATGTCATCGATGCGACCGCGGCGAAGTACCGCGAAGCGCTGGTGAAAATCACGGGCAAAGATTTGGTCAGCTAATCTCTTTAATTTACGTCATTGCGGGGGAGAAGCAATCGCTTCGAGCAGCCGCAATCTCCATTTAGGCGATGCCGCACGTCAAACTATCGCGGCATAACGGGCAAGCAAAAGGAACAACATGAACGCAGCAACCCCCATCATCGGCATTCTCATGGGCAGCAACTCCGACTGGCCGATTATGAAGCAGGCCGCAGAGATGCTTGAGCAATTCGGCATCGCATTCGAAGCCAAAGTCGTCTCGGCGCACCGCATGCCTGATGATATGTTTGCCTATGCAGAATCTGCACGCGCTCGCGGCATCCGCGCCATCATCGCAGGTGCTGGCGGCGCCGCGCATCTGCCCGGTATGCTCGCATCCAAAACCATCGTCCCTGTGTTTGGCGTGCCCGTCCCTACGAAAAACTTAGGCGGCACCGACTCGCTCTACTCAATCGTGCAAATGCCCAAGGGCGTGCCCGTGGCAACCTTTGCCATCGGTGAAGCCGGCGCGGCGAACGCGGCGCTGCACGCCATCGCGAATTTGGCGACCACCGATGAAGCGTTGGCGCAGAAATTGACTGAGTTTCGTGCCAAGCAGTATGCGCATGCGGCTGGGATGGTGTTGGAATAACATCAATCGACGGAAATTTCATAGTGTCAAAGAACGCTGTCGTAATTTAAAGACGCCAGAGTTCCCCTCGCCCGTTCGCGGGAGAGGGGTTAGGGGAGAGGGTGCAAAATGCCACGCGAAGCCAGTCCAAAAGAACGCCTCCTGAATTTCGCAAAAAACATGCGCCAAACCCCAACCGATGCCGAAGCGAAAATCTGGTATCACCTGCGAGCAAAACGCATGTGTGGTGTGAAATTCAAACGCCAAGTCCCGATGGGCGCTTATATCGTTGATTTTGTGGCAAAAGACTTGAAATTGATAGTTGAAATAGACGGCGGGCAGCACAACGACCAAGTGGATTACGAGCGCACCGCATGGTTAGAGAACCAAGGTTTTAAAGTATTGAGATATTGGAACAACGAAGTATTGACGAATATTGAAGGGGTGTTGGAATCCATACGAATGAGTTTGGAGCCGACTCAGACCCCCTCTCCCCCAGCCCCACACCCCCGCGCCGGTGGGGGGAGTTGAGCAAATAAAACAGAAACAACACAACAGAAGAAATAAAATACTAAAACCCAACACCCCCCCGCAAACCTCGGCGTACACGGTGGCGG
>CAZDLD010000032.1:0-14911 GCA_964506355.1 uncultured Hydromonas sp. | reverse complement strand
TTCAATCTCACGCTCGGCAATCAAACCATTTTTGTGCAAATTCAAATACATGGTTTCGCATAACTCGCGGTTTTCATTCGAATCCGTCGAATAATAATTATCAAATGAAATATGAAACGCATCAAAATCACGTTTGTGCTCTGCCCACACACGGTCAATCAACTGTTTCTGCGTTAAACCTTCTTTTTCCGCGCGCAGCATCACGGGCGTGCCGTGCGTGTCGTCCGCGCCCACGTAATACACCTCATGCCCTTGCGCACGCATGAAACGCACCCAAATGTCGGTCTGAATGTACTCAACCAGATGGCCGATGTGGATTTGGCCATTGGCATAGGGCAGTGCGGAGGTGACTAATATTTGACGTGGATTCATGGTTTTTAACTCTGTTGAAAGGGGTAAATGTGTTGGGTTGTTCGTTGGGTTACGTGTTGGGCAACGGGTTTATCTTTAACGCGGTAAAATGCGCTTTGTGCTGTGTATCTGTCCGCATTCTGACTCATCACAAGAACCGATGCACGCCCTCCCCAGATAGCGTGGGAGGCGCTTACAGCAAACACGTGAAAACAAAACCAAATTTTACCATAGGGCACGACCATGAATGACGCAGAATTATTGGCTCAACTGAACGCCATCGCTGTCTTGAGCGACAGCACAACGACCTTGGGGCAGCTGCGCGCCATCAAGTCCGTAGACGGCACAGCAGTGCGCGTCGTTCTGCCCTTTGCTTGCGCACAGACACACGATGACTTGCGCACTCGAATGCAAGCGCTCTCCAGCACCCCGCTCAACATCGAGATTCAAACCAAAATCGATGCGCACATCGTGCAAGCAGGCGTGAACGTCGCGCCCAATGTTAAGAACGTCATTGCGGTGGCTTCGGGCAAGGGCGGCGTGGGCAAGAGCACGACCGCAGTGAACATCGCGCTGGCACTGGCGCACGAGGGCGCACGCGTGGGCATACTGGATGCGGATATTTATGGTCCATCCATTCCCACCCTGCTCAATTTAAAGGGCAAGCCTGCACTGAATGCGCAAGAGCAGATGATTCCGCATGAGCAGTACGGCCTGCAAGCGAACTCGATCGGTTTTCTCATCGACAATGACAACCCCGTCGCATGGCGTGGCGCGATGGTCTCGCAGGCCTTGCAACAACTGTTTTTCCAAACCGCATGGACGGATTTGGACTACCTCATCATCGACATGCCACCCGGTACGGGCGACATTCAGCTGACCCTGTCGCAAAAAATTCCTGTGACTGGCGCCATCATCGTCACCACGCCGCAGGACCTCGCGCTCATGGATGCGCGCAAAGGTCTGGCGATGTTTGGAAAAACCAACATCCCCGTGCTCGGCATCGTCGAGAATATGGCGCTGCACGTGTGCAGTCAATGCGGTCACGAGGAGGCGATTTTCGGCGCAGGCGCGCTCGGTGGCGCGGACAAGATGAGCGCGGATTTTGAAGTGCCGCTGCTCGGTCCGCTGCCCTTGGCAATGGACATTCGACTCGAATCTGACTCGGGCAAACCCACCGTCGCCACCAACCCCAACAGCACGCACGCGCAGCACTACTACGGCATTGCACGCAAGTTGGCACTCACTCTGGCGCAGCGTCCCAAGGACTTGAGCCACAAAATCAAAATCACTACTTCTTAAATCAACTTACTCAAAGGACTCACCATGCGCGGCTCTATCGCTCCTCGTTTCGCCCCTTATGTTTTCGGCGCTCTGCTCTCATCCATCATGGTCTCGGTCGTAACCGCCGTGGTGCTGCTGGTCAATCAAGGCATCAGCCCTGCGTTTTTTCACAACTGGCTCAAAGGTGTTGGCACTGCTTGGCCCGTGGCATTTCCAACTGTTTTGGTGGTTGCGCCGTTGGTGCGCCGTGCGGTGGCTTATCTAACTTCGCCCTCCAAAACAATTTGATCGTTTAGCTGTTGCGGTATTCCTTTGCATTTTATGTTGTTTTGCTCACATACAAAAAATGCTACAATTGAACCACCTTAATTATTCATACATTGTATACCCATGCGCATTGGCCAAGCTCTCCAGAGAAGAACAGCGATAGGACTGATGGTCTTGTTTCTGGTATTGGCTGTCGTACCCATTTATATGGTGATGGCTAAATTTGCCACGGGCGGACAATTCATTCAGCTGTGTACCTCAAGTGGTATGCAGACGGTTTGGGTCGCAGATGATAACAACTCAACGAATGTGACAGGTTCGTTCTCTACCTCCACCACCGCGAGCAGTGCGAAGAATAATGCTGATGGCAAGATGACGAGTCCTTTTGGTTGTTGTGAATTCTGTTGGACCAGCGTCTTGGCGGCTACGGTGTTGCCTTTGCTGGTTGTGTTTTTTTCAGGTAATGCACCCACGCGCTTCACCTTACCTGATTACTTAGAGCGAAATTTCCAATCTTATTTGCGCCAATGGCATGTTAGCTCGCGTGCCCCTCCTGCTGTGTTCTCAATCTAATTACAACTTTTGCCTGCATACCCACCGATCCTTCGGTGAACGGTAGGCATTATGATTGACAACACGTTTTAGGAGCTCAAATGAAACTGACTACTAGAGGACGCAATGCTGTAACGGCATTGCTCGAAATCGCAATATACGGCGGTGATACCCCCATCCCTCTACTTACCATTGCGAAAAGACAAAATTTATCTTTGTCCTATTTAGAAACTTTATTTCGCCAAATGCGCGCAAGCAATTTGGTCAAAAGTCATCGCGGACCTGGCGGCGGCTATGTTTTGGTTCAACCTGCCGAGTGTATTTCAATTGCACAAGTCGTTGAAGCCGTAGACAAGCCTAAGCATGGCGAGTCTGTAAATTCTTTGATTTTGAGTGGCGAGTTGGGGTTTAATGATTTTTTAGAAACATACCTGTGGGAAGAGCTGTACGAAAAAATGTATGAACACCTCGGCCACATCAACTTGCGGGATTTACTCAATAAGAAAAAGCTGGTGGATAAAGTGCAGCAACGCACCTTGCATCACTCGTCCCCCCTTTTGCACACTATGCATTTGTGCGCATAGTTGGCCAAAACCAGTACACTTAGTTCTAATATAACCAGCCGCCCATCCTTGGGCGGTTTTTTTGTGTCCACCTTCAACAATTTGCATTGCGTATCAACGCCCATTCAAGCGAGGAATTGTCATGAAAATAACCCTATATTTGAGATGTTTTAATACAAGACGTACAATTAGTACATGCATTTCATAAATAACAGAAATCTGTCTGTCTGAAATGTAAGAACGGTAACTATGAAACATTTAACTCAGAAACAAAACCGCACCTTAACCTTCCACTTAATTTTAATCGTCCTCATTAAAATTTCAGTGTTGTATGGTCTGTGGTATGTATTCATCAAACCAAATAAAGTTCATGTTAATGCAAACGACATTGAATATTTGTATCGCAACAACAATCAATTATCGCCAACTTCAGTGCCTACTCATTCACTTGACAAGCACTATTCGGATGGCATATTGACTAACCAATCGGAGAATAAACATGATTGATGCAGGTTCAGTAGATGCGGCGCGGCTACAGTTTGCCGTCACTGCGCTCTACCATTTTATATTCGTCCCTCTGACACTGGGATTATCTTTTATCTTGGTGGCTATGGAAGCGACCTATGTCATGTCAGGCAAGCAGATTTACAAAGACATGACCAAGTTCTGGGGCAAATTGTTTGGGATTAATTTTGCCTTAGGCGTGACCACTGGCATTACCATGGAGTTTCAGTTTGGTACGAACTGGGCTTATTACTCACATTATGTGGGTGATATTTTTGGTGCACCTTTAGCCATTGAGGGGTTGATGGCTTTTTTCCTTGAATCCACCATGATTGGTTTGTTCTTTTTTGGTTGGGATAGATTATCAAAGGGCAAGCATCTCTTGGTCACAAGCTTACTCGCACTGGGTAGCAACTTATCTGCGGTGCTCATTTTAATCGCAAATGGCTGGATGCAAAATCCTGTCGGCTCAGAATTCAATCCCATTACCATGCGCATGGAGTTGACTAGTTTTTCTGAAATTTTATTTAATCCAATTGCCCAAAGTAAGTTCGTACACACGGTTTCATCTGGATATGTGACTGGTTCTGTGTTTGTGTTGGCTATTTCTGCTTGGTATTTGCTCAAAGGCATGCATGTGGAGTTCGCCAAGCGTTCAATTCGCATCGCTTCGGCGTTTGGCATAGCATCGGCTTTATCGGTTGTGATATTGGGTGATGAGTCGGGTTATGCCGTTGGAGAACACCAACATGCCAAACTCGCTGCTATGGAAGCGATGTGGGAAACTGAGGCCGCACCAGCGAGCTTCAATTTAATCGCTTGGCCCAACGAGGCTGAACAAAAAAATGACTTTTCTATTCATATTCCTTATGCCATGGGTTTGATTGCGACCCGCTCAACAGATACGGTCATCCCAGGTATCAAAGAGATTCGTGAAAAAAATGCAGTACGAATTGAAAGCGGGATTAAAGGCGTGTTGGCATTAGAACAAATGAAAAAACACCCTGATGATTTACAGGCTAAATCAATTATGTTGCAACACCAAAAAGACCTTGGTTTTGGCCTGTTGGCTAAGAAATACACCCATGATTTGACTCAAGTAACACCCGAACAAATCAAACTTGCCGCACATGACACCGTACCCAAAGTAGCACCTTTGTTTTGGACTTTCCGCATCATGGTGTTGTTAGGCTTTACGTTCATTGCGCTTTTTATCTACGCGTTTTGGGCCTCAAGCAAGAACATCATTCATGAGAAAAAAGGGTTCTTGCGATTGGTTTTGTGGTTGCTTCCTACACCTTGGATTGCCACCAGCTGCGGCTGGATTGTCGCCGAATACGGTCGCCAGCCTTGGACTGTATACGGCATATTGCCAACGCATTTATCTGCATCGAGTTTGAATGCTGGTGAAGTGTGGGCTTCGTTGGCTGGGTTTGTGTTGTTTTACACAGGGTTATTAGTGGTCGAATTGTACTTGATGTTTAAGTACGCCCGCTTAGGTCCAACTGTGTTAACCGAACAAGTACACTAATTTAAAAGAGGCCGAATATGTTATTTGATTACATGACTTTAAAAGTAATTTGGTGGGTACTCATTGGGGTGTTGCTCATTGGGTTTGCCATCATGGATGGACACGATATGGGCGTAGGCGCACTGCTGCCTTTTATCGCCAAAAACGATTTAGAACGCCGTGCTGTCATCAACACCATAGCACCACACTGGGATGGCAATCAAGTCTGGTTCATTACAGCGGGTGGGGCTGTGTTTGCCGCTTGGCCATTTGTTTATGCGATTGCTTTCTCGGGGTTGTATTGGGCCATGCTGTTATTGCTCGCAGCCTTGTTCTTTCGCCCTGTGGGTTTTGAGTACCGCTCGAAAATCAACAGCCCAAAATGGCGTAACAATTGGGACTGGGCAATCTTTGCAGGCAGTGCTATCCCGACATTGTTGTTTGGTGTGGCTTTTGGAAATTTATTCTTGGGCGTGCCTTTTGAAATTGATGATACGATGCGTTCATTCTACAAAGGTAATTTCTTTCAACTGTTACATCCTTTCGCGGTCTTGGTCGGACTGGTAAGTGTGAGTCTACTGTTGTTGCAAGGTGGCTCATACCTTGCACACCGTACCGAAGGCATCATTCAGGCTCGCGTAAAGAAAGTTAATTTGTATTCAAGCGCCGTTTTATTGATCTGCTTTACTTTAGCGGGGGTTTGGGTGTCTCAATTGAATGGTTTGAGCATCAGTAAAATTGGAGATGTAAATCAATCCATCAGTCCTTTATCTAAAGAGGTCGTTGTAACATCGGGAGCTTGGCTTGCAAACTTCAAAAGTTTGCCAGTATTGTGGGTGTTTCCTGCCTTAGTTTACTTGGGCGTGCTCGCAACGGTTGTTTTGCAAAGCAAGCAGCGCACATTGTTGGCTTTCATCACGGTTTCTTTAGCAGTACTGGGGACGATTATGACTGCTGGCGTTGCACTGTTTCCATTCGTGCTGCCATCATCAATTGATCCACAGATGAGTTTGACGCTGTGGGATGCAGCTTCGAGTAAATACACTTTAAATGTGATGACTTGGGTGGCTATTATTTTTGTGCCCATTGTGTTGTCTTACACTTCATGGGCATACCGTGTGATGCGCGGTAAAGTGACGGTTGACTACGTCAGCGCTAATGATAAATCTTTATATTGATTTGAGAAAGGATTGAATATGTGGTATTTCACATGGATATTGGGCATTGCATTCGCGGTTATGTTTTCGGTGGGATGTGGGTTGTGGTTTGAAAATCAAGCCCAAAACACTACGAACATCAATATTGATTAACTGGTCACTTGCACTGCACTTTAACGCACCATTTTTATGGTGCGTTTTTCGTTGTGCGCTTCGCGACTTTTATCAGAGTGCGTTGTCAACTTAGCGTAAAATAGCGCTTCTTTATATTTAAGTTCAATTCATTATGTCTGTTGATGCCCTCCAAATTCACCACGAAGTAGAGCACCGTCGCACCTTCGCAATTATTTCCCACCCCGATGCAGGTAAAACCACCCTCACCGAAAAACTCCTGTTATTCTCGGGTGCGATTTTGGAAGCAGGAACAGTCAAGGGTAAAAAAGGAGGAAAATTCGCCACCTCCGACTGGATGGAGATTGAGAAGCAACGCGGCATCTCAGTCGCATCATCGGTAATGCAGTTTGAGTACAAAGAGCACATCGTCAATTTGCTCGATACCCCTGGTCACCAAGACTTCTCCGAAGACACTTACCGCGTTTTGACCGCGGTCGATTCTGGGCTGATGGTGATTGACGCAGCCAAGGGCGTGGAAGCGCAGACCATCAAGCTGTTGGATGTGTGTCGCCTGCGTCACACGCCGATTGTGACCTTCATGAACAAATGCGACCGCGAAGTGCGCGACTCGCTCGATTTGCTCGATGAGGTTGAAAGCGTGCTCAAAATCAATTGCGCACCGATTACCTGGCCCATTGGCAAGGGCAAAAGTTTCAAAGGTGTATATCACCTGCTACGTGATGAAGTTCTGCTGTTTGAGGCGGGCACTGAAAAATTGATTTTGGATCTTGAGGTCATCAAGGGCATTGACAATCCGCGTTTGGACGAACTGTTCGCCGATGAAGCGGCGCAGCTGCGCATGGATATTGAGTTGGTTCAAGGCGCGTCCCACCCCTTTGATTTAGAAGAATTTTTATCGGGTCGTTTAACCCCTGTGTTCTTCGGTTCGGCGATTAATAATTTTGGTGTGCGTGAGATTCTTGACGCGCTGATTGATTGGGCGCCTGCACCGATTTCACGCGACGCCACGGTGCGCGTGGTCGCGCCCACAGAAGAAAAATTCACAGGCTTTGTGTTTAAAATTCAAGCGAATATGGATCCCAAGCACCGCGATCGGATTGCATTTTTGCGCGTGTGTTCGGGGCAGTTCGAGCGCGGCATGAAGATGAAGCACCTGCGCCTGAACCGAGAAATTTCCGCCAACTCGGTGGTGACCTTTATGTCCCACGCCCGCGAGATTGTCGAGGAAGCCTACGCAGGGGACATCATCGGCATTCCCAACCATGGCAACATCCAAATTGGTGACAGTTTTTCTGAGGGCGAAGTGCTGGCGTTCACGGGGATTCCGTTCTTTGCGCCCGAGTTGTTCCGCATTGCACGCATTAAAAACCCATTGAAAATCAAACAACTGCAAAAAGGCTTGCAACAGCTCGGCGAAGAAGGCGCGGTGCAAGTGTTCATCCCCGCCAACGGCAGCGACATGGTGCTTGGCGCAGTGGGCGTGCTGCAGTTTGAAGTGGTCGCCTCGCGCCTGCTGTCCGAATACGGCGTTGAAGTGATGTTCGAAACCCCATCGATGAACATCGCGCGCTGGGTCAGCTCGGACAACAAGACGCAACTGGCCGAATTCGAAAAAGCCCAAGTCAATAATCTGGCGAATGATGCGGCAGGTAACCTGACCTATCTGGCGAGCCACCGCGTCAATCTCAATATGATGACCGAGCGCTATCCCGACTTGGTGTTTCATGAGACCCGCGAACATGCGGTGAATTTGAATTCTTAAATTTTCATTCATTGCACATCAAAAAAGGTGGCCTTAGCCACCTTTTTTGTCATAGTATTACCGTGCATCAATTGATATCAATTGATTTTTCGAATCTGCATGGTGTCCGACGAGCCGGCCTTGCCCATGGTTGAGCCACGGGTAATCACGATGGTGTCGCCTTTGACCACAATGCCTTTGTCCACCAAGATGGACTGCACTTTGTCCGCCACTTCATACGGGGGCATGTCTGTCTCGAGTTGTTGCATCACCGTGACTTCGCGGTACAGACTCAGACGGCGCAGGGTGCGGATGTTTTTTGAGAAAGCATAAATCGGCACACTGCTGTTGTAGCGCGTCATCCACAGCGGCGTTGTGCCCGTTTCGGTCATCACTGCAATCGCTTTGGCCTTCAAGTGATGAGCCGCAAACACCGCAGAAATCGCAATCGATTCGTCCACTCGGGTGAACACATAATCGCGAAAATCTCGGTCCAGACTCACCAGTGCAGAAAACTCGGCCTCGTCACAAATCTGTGCCATGGTGCGCACGGTCGCCACGGGGAACTGCCCTGCTGCAGTCTCTGCCGAGAGCATCACCGCATCGGTGCCGTCGAGCACGGCGTTGGCCACATCCGATACTTCGGCGCGTGTGGGCACGTAGTTGGTAATCATCGATTCCATCATTTGCGTGGCGGTGATGGAGAGTTTGTTCATTTCACGCGCTTTGCGTATCATCATTTTTTGCAGAGCTGGGACTTTCGCGTCGCCCACTTCGACGGCGAGGTCACCACGCGCGACCATCAGGCCATCGGATGCTTCGAGGATTTCTTCGAGATTGGGGATGGCTTCGGCGCGTTCGATTTTTGCAATCAGCAGTGCGTCGCCGCCTGCGTTGCGCATCAATTCGCGCGCCATGTACATATCGGCTTTGGATTTCGGGAATGATACGGCGAGAAAATCGGCTTCAAAATCTGCGGCAGTGACGATGTCAGCCATGTCCTTCGCGGTCAGTGCTGCGGCTGATAGCCCACCGCCGAGTTTGTTGATGCCTTTGCGATCTGAGAGTTTGCCGCCCTGCTCGACCACACATTCGAGCTGGGTGTCGGTGACCTTGAGGATGCGCACGCGAATCTTGCCATCGTCGAGCAACAAAATGTCGTTCGCGACCACATCTTTAATCAAATCGGGGAAATCCAGCCCGACACGGAACTCGTCACCGGGGATGTCGGCGTCCACGTCAAAAATAAAGGTCGCGCCGTTGGCGAGCATGATGTGCTGATTGGCGAATTTGGCAATGCGGATTTTTGGGCCTTGCAAGTCGGCCAACACGCCCACGTGCAGACCTTCTTCTGTTGAAATGCGGCGCACCAAATTCACTCGGTCGATGTGTTCTTGTGCGGAGCCGTGTGAGAAGTTGATGCGAACCACGTTCACACCTGCGCGTATCATCTCGCGTAATACGTCCTCCGAAGTTGAGGCGGGACCTAATGTGGCAACAATCTTGGTGTCTCTCATAACGCTCCTTTGTGCATGTGTGTTCTGGTGTAACTTTCTATTATGGTTCAAACGCGCACACCCTCGTATCAGCATTAGTGTGTCATGCGGGTGTGTCAATTTGATGAACGATTATTTTTTCTTGCCCATGGTGAACAGTGCGGCCACGGGTTTTTTATTTTTTGGCTGCGGCATAGTCGAGGACAAATGCGTGTGCGCCAAGTCAATTTTGACGGGTTGCGAGTCAGCATTGGCCTCGTATGGGCTGGAGAAAAACGGATCGTTCGACAAGGTCATCTTGCGACGCAAATAGCTCATCTCTTCCTCATCCCATGCGCTGCGGCGGTGCGGTGCGCTGCGCTCGATGTTGCGAATACGGGCTTGGGCTTGTTCGCCCTCGGCGCTGTGCGCTGCTGCTGGACGGCGTTCGCTGCTTTGACCATCGCGTGTACTGCGCTCGCCACGTTCGCCACGGGCTGGTTTTTCTTCTTCGGCACGAATGACTTTTAGCTCAAATTCCATGCGCACGAGCTTGGCAATCGCCGCCAATAATTTTTCGTCCAGCTGCGTGACCAAGGACAAAGCGCGTCCAGTTGCACCTGCACGACCCGTACGCCCGATGCGGTGCACGTAGTCTTCGGCGTTGTAGGGTAAATCGAAATTGACCACGCACGGCATCTGCGCGATGTCCAAACCACGCGCCGCGACATCGGTGGCGACCATGATTTTGACGTCGCCTTTTTTGAACTCATCGAGTGTCGCCAGTCGTTCGCTCTGAGTTTGATCGCCGTGCAGGGCACGGGCGTTGATTTTTGCGCGTTGCAAAAATCGCGCCAAATCACGCGCTTCGATTTTGGTGTTCACAAATATCATCGCTTGTTCAATCGATTCTTGTTTAATCAATTGCACCACGGCGCTGCGTTTGTGGTTTTTGTCTTTGACCGCGAACATCTCTTGGGTCACATTGGTCGCGGTGGCGTTGCGTTGCGCGGTTTCAATGATTTTCGGATTTTTTTGATACGACTCGGCCAGTTTGCGAATCTCAGGCGAGAATGTCGCTGAGAACAATAGGGTCTGACGCTGCTTGGGCAGCAAATTCAAAATGCGTTGCAAATCGGGCAAAAAGCCCATGTCCAACATGCGATCGGCCTCATCGAGCACCAAGTATTGCACTTGGTTCAAATTGACATTGCCGTGCTCCAGATGGTCGAGCAGTCGCCCTGGGGTCGCAATCAACAGCTCCACGCCCGCACGCACGATGGGGGTTTGTACTTTGATGTCTGTACCACCATAGACCACTGCGGTGCGAATCGGTGTGTATTTGGCGTACAGCGCTGCGTTGTCAGCGACCTGCACCGCCAGCTCGCGGGTCGGAGCGAGTACCAAGGCACGCACAGGGTGACGTGCTGGCGAGGTGCTGCTCGAGGCCAATGGCAGGATGTTTTGCAAAATCGGCAGAACAAAGCTCGCGGTCTTGCCCGTGCCTGTTTGCGCCGAGCCCATGACGTCTTGACCGTCCAAGACCACAGGGATGGCTTGCGCTTGAATGGGGGTGGGTTTGGTATAACCTGCCTCGACAATGGCGCGCAAAATCCTCGCGTCCAATGCGAATTGTGAAAACTCGATAATGTCTGATTCGGCGGGGGTACTGGCAGTGTGGGTCATACGTATCAATCGTGCAAAATAAAGCCATATTGTAGCCGATTCGGCCGTGGATAGAGCGGTTATCTGTGGTTTGATGGCGTTGGGATGTGCGCTTGCGGTCGTGTTAATCAATGAGTTTTTTATCCATAATTTGGGATTGTCGCTATAATCCATCAAATCGAACGAATGTTCTAATTTGTTATCCCTTGAATTTCACTGAAAGACGCACATGAAGTCTGATATCGCCCAAACCACTCCTCTGACCGAAGCCGCCGCCGATATGACACGCACGCAAATCGAACCTATGGGCGAGACGGTGGCGCGCACCCTCAAGCACCGTCGCAATTTTTGTTACGAGGTGTATGAGCGTGAAGATGGTCTGTGGGACATTGAAGCACAAATGCAAGACCGCAAGAGTTATCCGTTCCCCTTGGCCAGCGAGCCGCGAGCAGCCGCGCAAGCGCTGCACAACATGATTCTGCGCGTCACCGTCGATGCCCAGCTCAACATCGTGGCGGTGCAAGCAAATACTTTGGTCGCGCCCTATTTGCCGCAGTGCGCAAACATCATCCCCGACTACCAACAAATGGTCGGGCTCAACATCATGCATGGCTTTCGCGCGGCGCTTCGGGCGCAATTTTCGGGCGTCTTGGGCTGCACCCACATCACTGAGTTGGCCAACACCCTGCCCACGGTGGTGGTTCAAGGCGTGGGCGTTGAGCTGGCCAGTCGCAAGCGCAAAGCCATGGGCGACGCACAAGCGGGAATGCCGTTTCAGCTGAACCAGTGCCACGCGCTCATTGATACAGGCGAGGCGGTGCGGCTGTACTACCCGCGCTGGTACCGCGCACCGTCTGCGAGCGACGACTCTAATGAATAACTGGCTGTAACAAGGCATCCATTTTCATTTCGCCCACCATCCATTTGAACTGCGCCTTGATAATTCACGTTCATCTCGCGACTATCATGTAGTATATTTGAGCTTATCTGCCGCACGTCTCGGCTTTCTGCATTTTTGTACCATCCACAACAAGGGGTTTGTCCATGAAAATTCATGAGTATCAAGGTAAAGAAATCTTAAAGAAATACGGCGTTCCAACGCCACGCGGCATTCCCGCTTTTTCTGTCGATGAAGCCATCAAAGCCGCACAGGCACTCGGCGGCTCGGTCTGGGTGGTCAAGGCGCAAATTCACGCAGGCGGTCGCGGCAAAGGCGGCGGGGTCAAAGTCGCCAAAACCATGGACGAGCTCAAACAATACGCCGAACAAATCCTCGGCATGCAGCTGGTCACCCACCAAACGGGGCCTGCTGGTCAAAAAGTACGTCGCCTGCTCATCGAAGAAGGCGCGGACATTCAAAAAGAATACTATCTGGGCATGGTGATTGACCGCGCATCGCAAAAAACCTGTGTCATGGCCTCATCCGAAGGCGGCATGGACATCGAAGAAGTCGCCGCCCACACTCCTGAATTAATCCACAAGCTGTATGTCGACGCCGTCGCTGGGCTGACCGATGCACAATGCGACGAGCTGTCTCGCAAAATCGGCATCCCCGAAGCCTCACTGGCAGGCGCTCGCGTGGCGCTGCAAGGCTTGTACCAAGCCTTCGTTGATACCGATGCCGATTTGGCCGAAATCAATCCCTTGATCACCACAGGCGATGGTCGCGTGGTCGCGCTCGATGCGAAGATGAATTTCGATGCCAATGCGCTCTACCGTCACCCCGACATCGTCGAAATGCGCGATTTGGATGAAGAAGACGCCGCTGAAATAGAAGCGTCCAAGTTCGGTCTGGCCTATATTTCGCTCGATGGCGACATTGGTTGCTTGGTCAATGGCGCGGGATTGGCGATGGCAACCATGGACACAATTAAGCTCTACGGCGGCGAGCCTGCGAACTTCCTCGATGTCGGCGGCGGAGCGACCACTGAGAAAGTCACTGAAGCGTTCAAAATCATGTTGAAAAATCCCAACCTCAAAGCCATTTTGGTCAATATTTTCGGCGGCATCATGAAGTGCAATGTGATTGCAGAAGGCGTCATCACGGCGGCCAAACAGGTGCATTTGCAAGTGCCTTTGGTGGTGCGCATGAAGGGCACGAACGAGGACTTGGGCAAAACCATGCTCGCCGAGTCGGGTCTGCCCATCATCGCTGCCGACACCATGGCGCAGGCGGCTGAGCGCGTGGTCGCAGCATCGCAAGGCAAACCCATTCCGACTGCGTGAGCGCAGCCCGAACCCATACTGAACATCGAGGTCAAATATGAGCATCTTAATTAACAAAAACACCCGCGTCATCACCCAAGGGATGACGGGCAAAACAGGTCAATTCCACACCCACATGTGCCGCAAATACGCCAATGGCAAAGAATGCTTCGTCGCAGGGGTCAATCCAAAAAAAGCAGGCGAGAACTTTGAAGGCGTGCCCATCTACGGCTCAGTCGCCGAAGCAAAATCGCAAACAGGTGCGACGGTATCGGTCATCTACGTGCCGCCAGCAGGCGCGGCAGCAGCCATCTGGGAAGCGGTCGAGGCCGATTTGGATTTGGCCATCTGCATCACCGAAGGCATCCCGGTGCGCGACATGATGGAGGTGCGCGACCGCATGCGCCGCGAAAATCGCAAGACCCTGTTGCTCGGGCCGAACTGCCCTGGCGTCATCACGCCAGATGAGCTCAAAATCGGCATAATGCCCGGTCACATTCACCGTAAGGGCCGCATTGGTGTGCTCAGCCGCTCAGGCACGTTGACCTACGAGGCCGTGGCGCAACTGACCGAGCTTGGTTTGGGTCAGTCTACTGCCGTGGGTATCGGTGGCGATCCTGTGAATGGACTCAAACACATTGACGTGATGAAAATGTTCAACGACGACCCCGACACCGATGCGGTGATTATGATTGGCGAAATCGGGGGTGGCGACGAAGAAGAAGCCGCACGCTGGATTAAAGACCACATGAAAAAGCCTGTGGTCGGCTTCATCGCAGGTGTGACCGCACCCGCAGGCAAACGCATGGGGCATGCGGGCGCCATTATCTCGGGCGGCCAAGGTGGCGCGCAAGAAAAACTCGACATCATGGAAGAATGCGGCATCACCGTGACCAAGAACCCGTCCGAAATGGCGCTTTTGCTCAAAGCGTTGTTGTAATCGCTCGGGTTCTAAACTCGTTCTAAATTGGTTCGAAACAACAAAAAGGCATCCGAGGATGCCTTTTTGTTTGCAACAGCTACAGTTATTACGCGACGATTAGCACTCCACACAGTCGATGAAGTACACCAACTCGCCGTCCACTTTTTCTTTAATCAAGCCGTGTGCCGATTGCTCAAATCCTGGGAACAAGCGGTTGAACTCCAAGGTGAAGTGCAGATAATCAATGACCTCTTGCGTGAAATACTCGCCTGGAATCAACAATGGAATGCCCGGTGGATACGGCGTGAGCAGCACGCCCGTGACATGCTGGGTGGTTAAATCACGCACATTGACGCGCATCACTTTGCGATGGGCCACGCGTCCCCATGCGTCGGCTGGGGTCATCGCTGGCGCTATCGGTTTCACGTACATATCGTGCAGGGTGTGCGCGATGTTGTGGGTTTCATAGGTTTTGTGAATGGCTTGGCACAAGTCTTTAATCCCCATTTTTTCATACTGCGGGTATTCTTTCGCCAAGTCGGGAAAAATGCGCCAAATTGGTTTATTGGCATCATAAATG
>CAZDLD010000031.1:0-15654 GCA_964506355.1 uncultured Hydromonas sp. | reverse complement strand
CCCTTGATGTGCTTGTGGCCTTTGTTTTTGCCGTGCTTTTTATCACCCTGCTTGTGACCTTTGTGCTTTTGACCTTTGTTTTTTCCATGTTTTTTATTGTGCTTGTTGCCGTGCTCGTTGGCTTTGTGCTCTTTGTGCTGGCCCATATTTTCGTGTTTGGGCTTATCGCAGCTCGGCTCAACTTTTTTACAGCCATCGCCCATTGATGGATCGTGCGGTGTATTGTGGTCCATCGTTTGATGTGCAACGACCGTAGGATGCGCCAACGGCTTGTGAACAGCATCATTCTTGGCAAATGCACTGGCAGATACCATCACACCCGCGCCAACAATCATCGTGCTCAATAATTTAGATAACTTCATGTGAAACTCCTTGTTTAATTTGACCTCAACCGCCCGACGGGCGACTCATGTCATTGATATTCAGACTGTGTCTTCAACGCTCCAACGCATTTAATCTCGCCCAGAGCATCGCCACGTGCAGGTAATGACGCAGCATACCGTACCGTTGACCCATTGTGCCCAGCTTTACACTTCTTTACAATCCTTGCGCCGCACGCAGTGATGAGAATCAGCCAAATCCACACGCAAAACCCTTATAATATCGCCACTTACCGATAGACCCACCACGATGCAACCTCGTGGTTTTTTATGCAGACATTATGAGCCAAACTCCCTTACTCGACGCCCTCGCAAAATCATTTGAACCCGCCCCGATAGAAGCCAAGTATGGCAATACCCAAGGCCTGTGGGAGCAAAACGGCTACGGCCAAGCCACCGCCCACGAGGGTGTGGACGCGTACAGCATCTTCTTGCCACCACCGAACGTCACGGGCACTTTGCACATGGGACACGCGTTTAATCAAACCGTGATGGACGCCTGCATGCGCCACGCCCGCATGAGCGGCAAGGATGCGGCATGGATACCGGGCACCGACCACGCGGGCATCGCCACACAAATTGTGGTCGAGCGCCAACTCGCCGCCCAAGGCGTGAGCCGCACCGAGCTTGGACGCGAGAAATTCACCGAAAAAGTCTGGGAGTGGAAAGAGCAATCGGGCAACATCATCAGCCAACAAATCCGCCGCATGGGTTCATCCATTGACTGGACGCGTGAGTATTTCACCATGGATGAGAAGATGTCCACCGCCGTGACCGAAGTGTTCGTGCGACTGTATGAGGATGGTTTGATTTACCGTGGTAAGCGTCTGGTCAACTGGGATCCCGTGCTCGGCACAGCGGTCTCTGACCTCGAAGTCGAAACCGTCGAAGTCGACGGCAGCATGTGGCACATCAACTACCCCTTCGTCGATGGCGCGCAAACCATCACCGACAAAGACGGCAACAGCGAACAATGGAACGGCATCACCATCGCCACCACGCGCCCTGAGACCCTGCTCGGCGATATGGCGATTTGCGTCCACCCCGACGATGTGCGCTATCAAAAACTGATAGGCAAAATGGTCGAGCTGCCCCTGTGCAACCGCGCCATCCCGATTATCGCCGACGACTACGCCGACCCTGAGTTCGGCACGGGCGCATTGAAAATCACCCCAGCGCATGACTTCAATGACTATGCTGTGGGCAAACGCCACAACCTCGAATTCCTATCAATTCTGAACCTCGACGCCACGGTCAACACCAACGCGCCTGCCGCCTATCAAGGCATGGACCGATTCGTCGCACGCAAGCAAATCGTCGCCGACCTTGACACCGCTGGTCTGCTGGTCAAAGTCGCACCGCACAAACTCATGCAGCCCAAGTCTGACCGCACCGGTTCGGTGATTGAACCGATGCTGGCCGACCAATGGTGGATGGATTTGACGGGCAAAGGTCGCGCGGCCATCGTCGAGCCAGCATTGGCCGCGGTGAACGAGGGCGAGATCAAACTCATCCCCGAGAACTGGAACAGCACCTACAACCACTGGCTCGAGAACATTCAAGACTGGTGCATCTCACGTCAATTGTGGTGGGGACATCAGATTCCAGCGTGGTACACCGACAGTGGCGAGGTCATCGTTGCGCGCACCGAGGCCGACGCACAGGTCAAAGCGCAAGCACAGGGCTACACAGGCGGATTGCGCCGTGAGAATGACGTGCTCGACACATGGTTCTCATCGGCATTGATTCCATTTTCATCGCTGGGCTGGCCAGAGCAAACACCTGATTTGAAACATTTTTTACCCTCGTCGGTATTGGTTACGGGCTACGATATTATTTTCTTCTGGGTGGCGCGTATTGTCATGATGACCAAATACTTCATCAAGGACGAGGACGGCAAGGGCGTCAACCCATTCAACACCGTCTACGTGCACGGGCTGATACGCGACGCCGAAGGCAAAAAAATGTCCAAATCCGAGGGCAACGTGCTCGACCCCGTTGACCTCATCGACGGCATCGAGCTCGCACCGCTGCTCGACAAACGCACCACAGGCCTGCGTCGCCCAGAGACCGCACCGCAAGTGCGTAAATCAACCGAAAAAGAATTCCCCAACGGCATCCCAGCCTACGGCACGGACGCGCTGCGATTCACATTCGCCTCGCTCGCCACACAAGGGCGCAGCATTAACTTCGACTCCAAGCGCTGCGAAGGCTACCGCAACTTCTGCAACAAACTGTGGAACGCCACGCGCTTTGTCCTCATGAACTGCGAGGGTCAAGACTGCGGCATCGACGACACCGCCGAGCTGGACTACTCACCAGTGGACTTGTGGATGATTAACGAAATGCAGCGCATCGAAGAGCAAGTTGCGCGCAACTTCCCTGAGTTTCGCCTCGACATGATTGCGCAAAACCTCTACCAATTCGTGTGGAACACCTATTGCGACTGGTACGTCGAACTGGCTAAAGTGAACTTACAAAACGGCACGCCCGCCCAAGCCCGCGCCACACGCCGCACCCTGCTGCGCGTACTCGAAGCGACCCTGCGCCTGATGCACCCCATCATGCCGTTCATCACCGAAGAGTTGTGGCAGACCGTCGCGCCGCTCGCAGGCATGAAACACACCGACTCCATCATGCTCGCCGCCTACCCCGTGGCCGACATGAGCAAAATCAACGCCGATGCCGACGCATGGATGAGCGAGCTGCAAGGCCTGATTGACGCGACGCGCAACCTGCGTGGTGAGATGAACCTCTCGCCCGCGCAAAAAGCCCCGCTGTTCATCAGCGTGGACGCGGCGCAGCAAGACAAACTCCAAGCATTCGCACCGTATCTCAAGACACTGGCCAAACTCTCAGAAGTTACTATAGCCGCCACCCTACCTGAGAATACGGGCGCGCCCGTGCAAGTGGTCGGCAATGTTGAAATGATGCTCAAAGTCGAAATTGATGTGAAGGCCGAACGCGAACGACTCTCCAAAGAAATCGCCCGCCTCTCAGGCGAAATCGCCAAAGCCAATGGTAAACTGAGTAACGAAGGCTTCGTCGCAAAAGCGCCACCTGCGGTGATTGAGCAAGAGAAAAAACGTGTGGCAGAGTTCAGCGAGACGCTGACGAAGATGGAAGTACAGTTGGGGGCTTTGATTGTTTGATAGTTTACTTATTTCGGGAGATTAAAAATGGTAGCTCAAAAAATTCAAAACATTAAGATTGACGATCTCGTCCTTTGGACAGAAAACCCTAGGGATCTTATTTCTGATAAGGCTAATGCTCAAGATATACTTAATATCGCCATGAGCGAACCACACAACAAATGGGAATTGAAAAAACTCGTCGAACAAATGGGCGACACCTATGATTTTAGCGAGCTCCCTACAGTTGTGTTTCATGAAAGGACTCCCATTGTTTATGATGGAAATCGCCGTATACTTTTGGGGAAAATTCAAAAGAAGCTTATTTATCATGAATTAGTAAAAAATTGGCAATTGCCAGATTTCCCTGACGAAATACCTTGTAACGTTTGTGAAAAAAGTATCGCTTTAACTAATATTTATCGTAAGCATGGGGAATCTGGCTCATGGCTTCCTCTTGAGCGCGATATTTTCTTAAATAAATTTATGAATGAAGAAAAAAGTACATTTTTACTTTTCGAAGAGAAAACTAAGTTAATTAGTAGAAACTCGCATTTGAATAAAGGTTTTGTAAAAGATGAAATTTTGACTTCTGAGCGGCTGAAGGATTTAGGGTTTGAAATAAAAGGTGACACCATCAAGTCTAGACACTCTGCAAATGAAGTTGATATTATCTTAAATGACTTATCAGAAAAAATTCGAACCAAAGAAATATCTACCCGCAAAAATCGTGGAAAAGTCTTTGATGTGCTAGGACCTGATACTAGAAAATTAATCGACACGAACAAAGACAAACAACTAACAGAAATCAAGATGGGGGATGCAAATGAAACAAAAGTTGAAAAAACAAAAACTAACTCACGACTGACGAAAAGGTCTCAAAATAAAGCAGAGATACTATTTAGTGAAGTGCTGTATTTAAATAATGGTGTGGTTAACGACCTTTACCGTGACGTAAAAGACTTATACCAATATTACAACGAAAACTCACAAATCTTGTCTGCATCATTCAGCGCATTGATACGCATGTCCTTACGACTTCTCTGTGAGACAGCATCAAAAGACACAAAACATCAAAAAATTGATAGCTATATCGACAAACACTTTGATAGTGCAAAAACTTCACTTGATGCAAATAACAAAACAACGCTTGCTACTCAAAATGTAACTAAAGCCAATCTGGTCAGCCTTTTCCATGTCGGAGCACACAATTATGACGGCTCAAAAAACTTAGCACAAACCTATGCCATTGCAATTATTTTAGGAGCAATGCTGAAAATATCTCACGGTAAAAAAATGAGCACACCATGAAACATTTCTATTCTCCATTACGATATCCAGGCGGTAAGAGTTGCATTTTTAATTTCGTTTCCAAACTGTTTTATGAAAACAATCTCATAGGAATTAACTATGCAGAACCATATGCAGGTGGTGCGGGATTAGCTTTGCGCTTACTATTTGAAGGCTATGTAAGTCATATCTACATTAATGATTATGATTATTCAATATATTCATTTTGGAAAACGATTACAGAACGCCCATCTGAATTTTGTGATTGGATATCCGCGGTTGATGTAACAATTGAGAATTGGCAAAAATTCAAAGAGGTTCAAAAAAATACCGCAGACTACGATACCTTTGAAGTAGCAAAGTCAACATTTTTTCTTAACCGAACAAATGTTTCAGGTGTAATAAAGGGGGGGGTAATTGGTGGACTAAGTCAATCAGGAAAGTACAAAATTGACGTTCGTTTCAACAAAGCAGATTTAATCAAGCGCATAAATAACATTGGCGAATTAAGGCATAAAATTTCTGTTTCGAATTTAGATGGTGTTGATTTTTTGAAGAAAATTGACATTAGAAAAGAAGAAATTTTTATATATCTAGATCCTCCATATTTTAAAAAGGGTTCAGATTTATATATGAATTTCTTTAAAGATATCGACCATTTAAATCTTTCGAAAAGAGTACATAAACTAAAAAAACAATGGATGGCCTCATATGATAATCATGATTTTATTTTAAATCTTTACTCAGAAATGAACCGCGTCGTATATCAATTATCGCAAAATGCTTCTAATCGAATTGGAGACGAGGTGTTAATTTTCCCCAATATGGTTGATTTTAAGGAGTCCATTTCTCAACTAAAGTCTCCAATCCTCCTCTCAAGTTAAACCAATTTTTCATGCAATCAATCCAATTTACCTCTTTGATTGATGCAAAAGTGACGAGTTTATTTGATTTATTATTACCCATGCCCACCTACACCCCACCTTTCACCCCAACCCCCAGCATCCAGCGTCGCGTGGACAGCATCAGCGCTCAGGTGTCCCGTTTGCAGGCGGATGCGCGTGAGGGGGAGGCGGCTTTGCGTCTGCGTCGGGTGAATCGGGTGCGCACCATACAGGGGTCTTTGGCGATTGAGGGCAACACGCTCTCGACCGAGCACATCACGGCGATACTGGAGGGCAAGCGCGTCATCGCCCCTGTGCGCGAGGTGCAGGAGGTGCGCAATGCGATTGCGGTGTATGAATGCCTGCCCGATTATCTGCCACATCGTCGTGCGGATATGCTCGCGGCGCATGGTGTGCTCATGTTGGGTCTGCTCGACAGGATGGGCGGGTTTCGCAGTACGGGCGTCGGTGTGATGGCGGGCGAGGGGGCGAATCAGCGCGTGATTCACATGGCGCCGCCAGCTTCACGCGTATCTGAGCTGATGAATGATTTGCTCGCATGGCTCAAGCGCACTGAGGTTCATCCGCTGATTGCCAGCTCGATTTTTCACTATGAATTTGAGTTTATCCATCCGTTTTTGGATGGCAATGGCCGCATGGGTCGGCTGTGGCAGACTTTGATTTTGTCCCGCTGGCATCCGATTTTCTTGGACGTGCCTGTCGAGAGTTTGGTCTATGCGCATCAGAAAGAGTATTACGAGGCGATTGCGCAGAGCAATGCGCAGAGTAACTCAACGCTCTTTGTCGAGTTCATGCTGGGTATGATTGAGCAGGCTTTGCTCACGCCCGATGCGCAGTTCACCCCCCAAGTCACCCCCCAAGTCAAAGCCTTGATGGCTGTGTGTATCGGGCAAATGTCGCGCGCCGAACTACAACGGGCTTTGGGCTTGGCTGACCGTAAAAATTTCGTAGCTCGCTATCTAAATCCCGCTTTGCAAGCGGGTGTCATCGAGATGACGCTGCCCGATGCACCAAACAGCCGCATGCAGAAATACCAATTGAAGCAAGCGCGCTAATTATCAGCATCACTGTCACTGTATGGTCATTAAAAAGGCGTGCCCAGCACGCCTTTCTTCATTCCATACTAACGCTGTCTTGACCCTCAATACTCCGAGCATCAATCAGCACAACACATCAACGCTCATCAGCACCTTCATCGCCGTCAATCTTGGCTTTTAATTCTGAGGTACAAAATTTGCATTTAATCGCATCGACCGCGACGAACTCGCGACAGTAGGGGCATTCGCGTGAGCCTTGGGCGCGGAAGTTCGCCAGTTTGTAGTGCATGATGACTTTGACCAGCATGAACAGCACGAACGAGAGGATAACGAAGTTAATCATCGCGCCGAGGAAATTACCGATGTGGATTTCGCCACCATTGAACGGAATCACCAAGCCGGTCAAATCAGGTGCGCCGCCCAGCGCTGCGATAAAGTCGCCGATGACGTCTTTACTCAGGCTCTCAACCACGGTGGCGAACGCACCGCCGATGATGACACCGAGTGCAAGGTCAAATATATTGCCGCCGCTGGCGAAGTTTTTGAATTCGTAGAAGAATTTTTTCATGGCTGCTCCTTAGCAGGTGTGGGTTGTTGGGTTTGCGCTTGGGTTGCGTTTATGATGTCGCCGTTCTTTTTTCTGGGCGCAATTATAGCAAACTCGCTTCACTTGGCGCAGTTTATGTGCATCGTATGGTGTATTCCGCTGTTGTTTTGTGCGTCATCGGCCATCGTGTGAATTGACTCGTCGTTATTCAACGTTGGTAGCGCAGCACCCGCCCTCGGTAGTCGACTTCGATGATGAGGGTTTCGCTCAACTCAAAGCCCATGGCGCGCATGTGTCTGTGAAACGGTGCGCGGTTGCCTCGGTTCGGGTCGATGATGAGTACTTCGCAGTGCGCCCGCGCATGGCGCTGGATGAATCCTGCGAGTACGCCCGCTTCGTCGCGCTCGTAGAGCACGTCGCTGCCGATGATGAGGTCAAATTCGCCCAGCTCGGGGTAGTCGTGCGCCCAGATGCCTTGGCTGTAGGCGATGTCGTCCAGCCCGTTGAGCAGAGTGTTGGCATTGAGGAAGGTCTGTGCGAGCGGGTGCGCGTCACTGGCACAGACATCCGCGCCGCGCCGATGCGCCACGAGACTGGCCAGTCCGAGTCCACAGCCGATTTCGAGAATGCGTTTGTTTTGTAATTCGCTCTCTTCGCGCGCCATGATGTGGGTGGCGAGTATCTGTCCCGATGGCCACAGCAGTCCGAACAACGGCCACGCCGCTGAGGAGATGCCGACGCTGGCTGCTGCGCCGTCGTCATCTGAGAATTGTTGGTTGTCCAGCAGTGAGCGTATTTGCAAGGGCGCGCCGCCGATAATCGGCACGGTCTGCCATTTGAGTTGGTATCCGAGCATGGGGCCTTCGAGTGGGCAGGGGCATTTCGTGGGCGTCGGTGACGCGGCATGCCTACTCGGTGGCTTGAGCAGTACGCACGACGATGGGTGAGCGTGCGTGGAGCGGGTGTCTACATGAGGAGTGTGTATGGTACGCGCTTTGTCCGCGTCTGTGGTCTGTGGCGGTTGTTATTGTGTGATTTTTGCCGCCATGCTCGGCTCTGAGCTTGGCGTCATATTCTGAGGCTTTATGAATCAAGCAGGGATTTTCATTTATAATGCTCGCTCGATTAACGCATATACCCTGAGGACACCATGCAAATTACCGAAAATTCAGTTGTCAATATTCATTACACTTTAACCAATGATGCAGGTGAGGTCTTGGACACGTCCGATGGTCGTGAACCTTTGATGTATTTGCAGGGTCATCATCAAATCATCCCAGGTCTGGAAGCCGCTCTGCTGGGCAAAATCGCTGGCGAGTCTGTCGATGCGGTCATCGCACCAGAAGACGCTTACGGTGTACGCGAAGAAGCCGCGATTCAGCAAGTACCCCGCGCTGCATTTGAACAAATTCCTGATTTAGCCGTGGGCATGCAGTTGCACGGCGACACGCCGCAAGGACCTATGGCAGTTGTGGTCACTGAAATTGGCGATGACGTCGTCACCGTGGATGCGAATCATCCTTTGGCAGGTCAAACTTTGCACTTCGCTGTGAATATCGTATCTGTACGCGAAGCGACTGAGAGCGAGCTCGAGCACGGTCACGCTCATGGCGGTGACGGTCACCACCATTGATCAACGTTGTTTGAACGAAGTTTGAACGTTGATGGAGGCATTCGATGGCAGATGGCAGACTGCGGTCTGTGTCGAATGTGCTCCTGATAAATCCCCCAGATATGCGTTTTAACTACTCCTGAACTGCTCTTGAATTCCCGCGCCTTAGCCCCATGTACTGGTCATGATTTAAAATCAATTTAAATGTCAATTAAAATGACCCGACCCACACAGCAAAGCTCATCCATAGAATAAATAAGGCTCCCCATGGTTCCCCACTTACGCACCGCCCTCACTGGCCCTCTGTCCGAACTGGAGCAAAAACTGCTCGATGCCACGCCCACGATTGAGCGTTGGTTTCGTCTTGAGTGGCAGGAGCATACGCCACCGTTTTATAGCTCGGTGGATGTGCGCAATGCAGGGTTCAAACTCGCGCCTGTGGACACCAATTTATTCCCTGGCGGATTTAACAACTTGGCCGATGAGATGTTTCCCCTCGCCACGCAAGCGGCGATGGCGGCGATTGAAAAGTATTGCCCCGATGTCAAGAATCTTTTAATCATTCCTGAGAAGCACACCCGCAACCAATTTTACCTACAGAACGTCGCGCAGCTCTCAAAAATCATGCGCCTGACGGGCTTGAACGTGCGTCTGGGTTCTTTGTCCGATGAGATTACTGAGCCTACCGTGCTGGAGTTGGCCAACGGCGAGACCCTGACCCTGGAGCCGCTCGAGCGCAACGGTCGCCGCATCACGCTTGACCATGGTAAGTTCGATCCCTGCACGATTTTGCTCAACAATGATTTGTCCAGCGGTCAGCCACTGATACTGGAGAACATCCGCGAGCAACATTTATTGCCGCCTTTGCACGCGGGCTGGACGGTGCGTCGCAAATCTACCCACTTTACAGCCTACGACGAAGTGGTCAAAAAATTCAGTAAAATGCTCGGCATTGACCCGTGGCTGCTCAATGCGTATCACACCAGCTTGCAAGGTGTGGACTTTCACGAGCGCGTGGGCGAGGATGAGCTGGCGACGGCGGTCGAAGCGACTTTGAAAAAAATCGCGAAGAAATACAAAGAATATGGCATCAAAGACGACCCATTCCTCATCGTCAAGGCCGATGCAGGCACTTATGGCATGGGCATCATGACCGTGCGCTCGCCCGACGACATTCGTGATTTGAACCGCAAACAACGCAACAAAATGGCTGTAATTAAAGAAGGGCTCGAAGTTCAAGACATCTTAATTCAAGAAGGCGTGCCCACGATTGAACAGTGGGACGGTCACACCACCGAGCCTGTGGTCTATATGATAGACCGCTACGTGGTCGGGGGATTCTACCGTGCTAATTCTGAAAAAGGCCACGACGAGAATCTGAACTCAACAGGCATGCGCTTTGAGCCGCTGTCGTTCATCTCTGAGCGCGTACACAACCCAGATGACTTGAACACCATGCACAACCGTTTTTACCAGTATGGCGTGGTGGGTCGTTTGGCCATGTTGGCTGCGTCGCTGGAGCTCGAGCGCACAGACCCTGAACGTGAGGATGCGTAACCGAGCGATGCAATCAACATTGCGCGCAGCCTGTTTCATGTTTTTGTCTGCGATTTATCCGCCGTTCATCTGACATCAATCCTATGGGCTTGCATGGACGGCTTCGCTAACACCTCACTCACAATGACGCTGGCTTAAGCTTGTTTCACACACTCCCGATTTTGTGAGTATGCGTTTTTAGCGTTCAAACCAGCATTCGCCGACTTCATGTAGTATATGCATGCACTTCATATTCAGTGCAAATTAATACAACCACAAGGAGAATTCGATGAACTATGTAGATGGCTACCTCATCCCCGTGCCCGCAGATAAAAAAGAGGTCTACCGCAAAATCGCTGAAGAAGCCGCAGTGATATTCAAAGACCACGGCGCACTCTCAGTCGTTGAATGCTGGGGCGATGATGTCCCCGAAGGTAAACTCACCTCATTCACGATGGCCGTACAACGCCAGCCCGATGAAGTCGTTGTGTTCTCATGGATCACCTGGCCGAGCAAGGAAGTGCGGGATGCAGGCATGAAAGCCGCGTTCGAAGACCCACGTATGGATCACGACCCAGCCACCATGCCCTTTGATGGCAAACGCATGATATTTGGCGGATTTGAAGTATTGGTGAATGCATAAGCACAAGAGAGTTTCAGTTTCACGCCCATAGTAATAACTCATAAGGTTGGCAAAAGCAGCGCTTTTGCCCCAGCCTTGCCAACACACCCCCGACACGACACACACAACCTCATGCTTCACCCTCCAGCCCCATGAGCAAACACGCCCACGCCCCCGAAACACCCGCGACCAAATTTCTCAAGGCGCACAAAGTCGCATTCACGCCGCATTTATACGCCTATGAAGCGCACGGCGGCACCAGCGTATCGGCGCGCGAGTTAGGTGTGGATGAACATGCCGTAATCAAAACTTTGGTGTTCGAGGACGAACACGCGCGCCCGCTCATCATCCTCATGCACGGCGACTGCAAAGTCTCGACCAAGGAATTGGCGCGGCAAATCCCCTGCAAAAAAGTTGAGCCCTGCGCGCCTGAGGTGGCCAATCGCCACACGGGGTTTCTCGTGGGCGGCACCAGCCCATTCGGCACCAAAAAATCCATGCCCGTGTACATCGAGCAGAGCATACTCGCACTGCCACACATTTACATCAACGGCGGTAAGCGCGGCTTTCTCGTCAGCATTGCGCCACCAGAAATCATCCGCTGTTTATCGGCCACGCCAGTGTCAGCGACGCTTCATGAGGGATGACGGCTCAAAATGGCTCAGTTAATTACGCCAGATACAATAAAGGCAAGCCCTACGGCTTGCCTTTATTGAAGCATTTATTGATGGCTCAATAGACTTAGTTCACCCTATCTGCATTCATGACCTTGGTCCATGCTTTGACAAAGTCGCGCACGAATTTCTCGCGGTTGTCATCCTGCGCATAGACCTCAGCATAAGCGCGCAAAATTGAGTTCGAACCAAAGACCAAATCCACCCGCGTGGCGGTGTATTTGACCGCGCCTGTTTTGCGCTCAATGATTTCGTAGTGGTGTTTGCTCGCGGGCTTCCAGATGTAGGCCATATCGGTGAGCGTGACGAAAAAATCGGTCGTCAATGCGCCCGCACGCTCTGTGAACACCCCATGCGCACTGCCTGCATGGTTAGCGCCCATCACCCGCAATCCGCCGACCAGAGCGGTCATCTCATGCGCGGTCAATCCCATCAACTGCGTGCGATCGAGCATGAGCTCTTCGGGCTGCACTGCGTAGTCTTGTTTCACCCAGTTGCGATAGCCATCGTGTACGGGTTCGAGCGGCTCGAATGATTCGATATCGGTCATCTCTTTGCTCGCATCGCCTCGCCCTGCCGTGAATGGCACAGGGACAGAAAAGCCTGCATTTTTAATCGCTTGCGCCACACCCACATTACCACCGAGCACGATGGTGTCGGCAATGCTGATGCCAAATTCATGCGCAATTGGTAGGAGTGCACTCAACACTTTGGCCAGTCGCGCTGGCTCGTTGCCTTCCCAGTCTTTTTGAGGTGCCAGTCGTATGCGTGCGCCGTTCGCGCCACCTCGACGGTCGGACTGACGAAATGTGCGTGCACTGTCCCACGCCGTTGCGACCAAATCCGCAATCGAAATATCCGCTTGGGAGATTTTTTCCATCACCGCGTTGACGTCATAGTCTGTCTTGCCCGCTGGTACTGGGTCTTGCCAAATCAGTTCTTCAGTGGGTACCCACGGGCCGATGTAGCGAGATTTAGCGCCCAAATCACGGTGGGTCAATTTAAACCATGCACGAGCAAATACCTCTGAGAAGTAATCAGGATTTTCATAAAATTTCTTAGAGATTTCGCGATAAATGGGGTCACGCACCATCGCCATATCGGCATCGGTCATGATGGGGTTGTGGCGAATATTGGGATTCTCCGAATCAACAGGTTTGTCCTCTTCTTTGATGTGTATCGGCTCCCATTGGTTCGCACCCGCTGGTGATTTTTTCAGTTCCCACTCGTAGTTAAATAACAAATGAAAATACCCGTTATCCCACTGAGTCGGATTGGTAGTCCACGCGCCTTCTAAACCCGAACTTACCGTTTGGTTACCCACACCTCGCGTGTTGTGGTTCATCCAGCCCAAGCCCTGTTCAGTCAGGTCTGCGTCCTCTGGATCTGGACCCAAATTATCGGCACTGCCATTGCCGTGGCATTTGCCCACGGTGTGTCCACCCGCTGTCAATGCAACCGTTTCTTCGTCATTCATCGCCATGCGTTTGAATGTTTCGCGCACGTGCAGTGCTGTTTTCATCGGGTCAGGTTGTCCATTCACACCCTGTGGATTGACATAAATTAAGCCCATTTGCACCGCAGCCAATGGGTTTTCCATCGTGCTTGGGTCGTTTAAGTCACCATAACGTGAGTCAGACGGCGCGAGCCATTCTTTTTCCGCGCCCCAGTAGGTGTCATTTTCGGGTTGCCAAATATCGACACGGCCAAAACCAAAACCAAAGGTTTTCAGCCCCATGCTCTCGTACGCCATGGTTCCTGCCAAGGCGAGTAAATCCGCCCAACTGAGTTTGTTGCCATATTTTTTCTTAATCGGCCAGAGCAGGCGGCGAGCCTTATCCAAATTCACATTGTCAGGCCATGAGTTCAATGGTGCGAAACGCTGATTGCCTGTGCTCGCACCACCGCGACCGTCCGATATGCGATACGTCCCTGCCGCATGCCAAGACATACGAATCATCAGACCGCCATAGTGCCCCCAATCGGCAGGCCACCACTCTTGGCTGTTGGTCATGAGTGCGTGCATGTCTTTTTTTAGCGCTTCAAAATCCAAAGACTTCACCGCCTCGCGGTAATCAAAATCGACATCCATGGGATTCACTTTGGTGTCGTGCTGATGCAATATATCCAGATTCAATGAATTGGGCCAAAAATTCATGGCGTTCATATTCATGCTGGTATTCGCCCCGTGCATCACTGGGCATTTTCCTGATTGACTCATGATGTATCCTTTCATAAGCTAGGTTGAACACACTCATTTCACTCCGTTTAATTCATACTTGAGCTGATCGATGAGTAGCTGTTGGTTCATATTAGCCCTATATTTGAGTAGCGTCCAATGACTTATTACAATTGATGCAATAGCGATGGGCTATGAGCTTGGAACATCAATATTCAATGCCAATCGAACGGGTTGAGCATAGGGATCAACTCACTCGCCAAACGACAATAGACACGCGTGCTACAATTGCCCCAACATCCATTTCAAAGCACCATCAATCAACATGAATATTCTCTTTATCGCCGACCCACTGGCCAAATTCAAAATCCACAAAGAAACCACCTACGCCATGATGCGCAGCGCTCAGGCGCGCGGCCATCAGGTCTGGGCCTGTGCGTCCAGCGATGTGCGCTCGCTGGGGCAGATTCAGGCGCGTGCGCAGCAAATCACGCTGCTGGACGCACCCGAGGCGGACAGTTGGTTCAGCGTGGCGCAAGAATGTGAGCACCCACTCTCATTCTATGACGCTGTGGTGATGCGCAAAGACCCGCCTTTTGATGTGAACTACGTCACCGACACATGGCTGCTCGACGCGGCGGTGCGTCAGGGCGCGAAGGTGTGGAACGCGCCTTCAGCGATACGCAACCATTCTGAAAAAGTCTCCATTCTCGAATTCCCCGAGCTGACCGCGCCGACCATCATCGCGTCGGACAAGGCCAGTTTCAAACAATTTCACGCGCAGCACCACGACATCATCCTCAAGCCGCTGGACGGCATGGGCGGCTCAGGCGTGTTTCGCGTGACTGAGAACGGCATGAATTTAGGCTCGGTGGTGGAGGTCTTGACCGAGAACGGCGCCCGTCCGATTATGGCGCAGCGCTTCTTACCCGAGATTGCGCAAGGGGACAAACGCATTTTGGTCATCGGTGGTCAGGTCGTGCCACACGCATTGGCGCGCATCCCGCAGGACGGCGAAGTGCGCGGCAATATGGCCGCAGGTGGCAAGGCAGTGGTGCTGGAGATGAGTGACGCCGACTGGCGCATCGCGAACACCCTCGCGCCCATCTTGTGGGAACGGGGCATTTTACTCGCGGGCTTGGATGTGATTGGTTCGTGCTTGACCGAAATCAATGTGACCAGCCCAACTGGTTTTCAAGAGATTTTCAATCAAACAGGCTTTGATGTGGCGCAGTTATTCATCCAAACCCTCGAAACCGTTTCTAAATGTTAAACGGTTATATAGGCGATTAAGAAATTGGGGTTGAGGTTCGTGAAGAACTCTTCACCCCAACCTATCTTAATTGGTGTTAGTGAATTTTTGCGCCCAAAGACCATGCACGCCCGCACCGATAAAGATACTCACCAGCACAATCAGCATACGCCAATTACCTGTGCCTAGACCAGTCAGCGCAGGCGCAGGACACACGCCGCACAAGCCCCAACCGATGCCGAATAACGCCGAACCCAAGGTCACTTGGCGATTGACCGCGAACGGACGCTTCTCAAAAGTCTCGCCAAAAACGGGCTTGCGACGCAAGCGCGGGATGAGTTGAAACACCAGCAAGTTGACCGCAACGGCGGTGCACAACACTAAGAGCAAACCCATGTCGTGCAGGGTCAAAAATGCCAACACTGTCTCAGGATGTATCATGGTTGAATAAGCCAGCCCCAAACCGAACAATACCCCACTGATTAAAGT
>CAZDLD010000030.1:0-15687 GCA_964506355.1 uncultured Hydromonas sp. | reverse complement strand
GTACAAACAATGAAACGTATGTTATTTAACGCCACGCACGCAGAAGAATTGCGCGTGGCCATCGTTGATGGGCAAAAACTCATCGACATCGATATCGAAGCCTCAGGCCGCGAACAACGCAAAGGCAATATTTACAAAGGCGTGGTCACTCGCGTTGAGCCATCTTTGGAAGCGTGTTTCGTCAATTATGGCGAAGAGCGTCACGGCTTTTTGCCATTCAAAGAAATCGAACGCAGCTTGTTTAAAGCAGGCGTCGACGCCCGCTCAGCACGAATTCAAGACGCGATTGTTGAAGGTCAAGAAATCATCGTTCAGGTCGAAAAAGAAGAACGCGGCAACAAAGGCGCGGCACTGACCACCTTTATTTCGCTCGCAGGTCGTTATTTGGTTCTGATGCCAAACAACCCACGTGGCGGTGGCGTATCTCGTCGCATCGAAGGCGAAGATCGCCAAGAGCTGCGCGAAGCCATGAACCAATTGGACATTCCAAACGGCATGAGCATCATCGCACGCACTGCGGGCATTGGCCGCTCTGCCGAAGAATTGCAATGGGACATGAACTACCTGATGCAATTGTGGCAAGCGATTGACGGCGCGGCACAGCCCGACAGCGACGAGCAAGGCGCACGCACCAACCCAGCCCCATTCTTAATCTATCTCGAATCATCACTGGTGATTCGTGCGATTCGCGATTACTACACACCGGACATCGGCGAGATACTCATCGATACCCAAGAGATTTTTGAGCAAGCTCAATCGTTCATGAGCGTGGTCATGCCGCACAATGCGCACCGCGTGAAACGCTATGTAGACGACATCCCGCTGTACTCGCGTTTCCAAATCGAGCACCAAATCGAAACCGCCTACGCACGCACCGTACCGCTGCCATCGGGCGGCGCGATTGTGATTGATCACACCGAAGCCCTGGTCTCGGTGGACGTCAACAGTGCGCGAGCCACACGTGGTTCGGACATCGAAGACACTGCATTCAGAACCAACTTAGAAGCCGCAGAAGAAGTGGCGCGCCAATTGCGCCTGCGTGACTTGGGCGGTTTGGTCGTGATTGACTTCATCGACATGGAATCGTCTAAGAACCAAAAAGAAGTGGAAAGCACGCTCAAAGAAGCCCTGCGCTACGACCGCGCACGCGTTCAGATGGGCAAGATTTCACGCTTTGGCCTGATGGAATTGTCGCGTCAGCGTCTGCGTCCGTCATTGTCAGAAGGCTCACACGTCACCTGCCCACGTTGTAACGGCACAGGCGTGATTCGTGACATCGAATCATCGGCACTGCACGTTTTGCGCATTGTGCAAGAAGAAGCGATGAAAGAGCACACCGCCGCTCTGAACATCCAAGTACCGATTGATGTGGCGACATTCTTGTTGAACGAAAAACGCGCTGAAATTCATCAATTGGAACACCGTACCAAAACCAACGTCATCCTGATTCCAAACAAATATTTGGAAACGCCGCACTACAAGCTTGACCGTATGCGTCATGACGACGAGCGTTTGGAACTGGTACAGGCGAGCTACGCACAGGTCGAAAAACCTGACGAAGACGAAACCTATGCAGGCAAACGCGACCAACAAACCCCAGCACGTCCAGAAGCAGCGGTCAAAGGCATCACGCCGAGCGCGCCAGCACCTGCACCGACTGAGGACAAGCCGAAATTTGTAGCGCCAGTTGCGCAACCAAAAACAGGCCTGTGGTCAAAAATCAAGAGCATGTTTGGCATCAAACCTGAGCCAACACCCGAGCCAGAACCCGAAGTGAAAAAGCGCAACACGCGCAACAGCACCGGTGGCGCAGGTGGCAATCGCAACGGCGAGCGCAGAACCAACGATCGCCGCCGCAGCGGCAGCAACCGAGGTGAGCGCACCGAAAAAGGTGCAGAAGGCAAGAACGAGCGCACCGACCGTGCAGCCAAACCAAACCAAAAGACCGAAGTGGACGGCGCAGAAAAAGCAGCACGCACCGAGCGCCCAGCACGCGGTGAGCGACGCAACCAGAACCCACGCACAGAACGCCCAGCCCGCACCACGGCCGAAGGCGCAGCAGTTGAAGTGAATGGCAATGGTGGCGAAGAAGCAGGCAATCCAGCGACACAAGCAGCACAGAGCGAGCGCCCGAATCGCCGCCGCAACAACTCACGCAACCGCGACCGTCAAAACCCAGTGAACGCTGAAGGTGCAGAAAACACAGCGGCTAATGGAGCGGTAAATGGAGCGGCTAATGCAGGGGTCAATACAGTGACTGTGGTCGAAGTCGCAGCAACGACCAACCCAGCGCATTCAAACGCACCTGTTGTGGTTGAAATGAGCGCTGCCGCACCGAGCAGCCACATCAACGCACCTGAAACCGACGCCTACTTTGCAGAGCACGCAGGCGATGGCGCAACCAATGCACCGAGCACAGAAGCGAAAGAAGCCCGCGAACCACGCGAACGCCGTTCACGCACAGGTCGTGACCGCCGCGGTCGTGGTGATCGCAAAGAGCGCCGTGACACAGACGGACAACCAGCGATGGCACCTGCCGCCAGCACTGTATCTGAATTGATGCGAGAAGACGACAGCCATGTTGTTCACAATGCCGACTATGACACCACACCACTGGTGATACAAGTGAGCGCACCGGTGAGCAAGGCCAGCTCATTGCCGCCAGCACCGCAACCGATGCCCTCTCCAGCGGCTCAGCCTGTAGTTCAACCCGTAGTCGTAGAAGTTGAAGCGGAACGAGTGGTGGTTGTAGAGCCTGAAGCAGCAGCACCAACAGCTGCACCTGTAGTTGCACCTGTAGTTGCACCTGTAGTTGCACCCGTAGCGCCAGCAACATCAGTGGCAACCGCACCAGTGCAATCAGCCCCCGTGGTTGAAGCCACTGCGGTTGAAACACCTCAAACGGCAACACCAGTGGCCGCATCAGTGACAGCGCCAGCGCCCACACCAGAAGCAGTGGCACAGGCAGTAGTGACGCCAGCGGAAGCGGTGGACTTGAGCGAAGTATTGAGCCAAGCAGGTTTGGAATTGGTACACACCGACGCCTCAGCGGTCAGCTACACCCCGCCAGTGGCCGCACCAGTGCGCCAACACCCACCACGCGAGCGCAAACCGCGCACGCAGGGTGCAGACGAGCCACTGCAACTGGTCGAGACGCAGAACTAATATCAAATGGTATTAAACTGTCGAACACCAAAAGCAGCAAAAGTAGCAAAAGCAGCAAAAGTACCAAACAGTGACAACAGTACCAAACGGTATTGAGCACACTAAAAAAATCGCCAACTTGTTTGGCGATTTTTTTGCGCCTTTTGATATATTTCAGTGCGTTAAATAAATAGGCAAATCAGCACAAGCGAAAAAACAATCAGGTACAATTAGCGTCCATTCACTTTTTACGAAGGAGATGACAATGGGAATTTTCGGATCAATGATGTCAAAACTCGGTTTTGGCGACGACAAAGTAGCAGAAGTTGAAGCAGCACCAGCAGACGTAACCTATGAAGCACCTGCACAAGTCGCCATCAGCGATGTAGACGTAGTGGGCAAATTGACAGAATTGGCAGCCAACAATGGCGAGCAACTCAATTGGCAATCATCGATTGTCGATTTGATGAAATTACTCGGCATGGACAGCAGCTTGGGTCACCGTAAAGAATTGGCAACAGAATTGAACTGTCCAGCAAACTTGATGGATGATTCTGCGAGCATGAACGTATGGTTGCATAAAACTGTATTGCAACAATTGGCAGCGAATGGCGGTAACATTCCTGCGAACTTGTTGGCGTAAACCACGCAATCAGCACACCTGAGCAATCGGGTCGTACGCAACAAACACCACTCAATGAGTGGTGTTTTTGTTTGGTCGTAATGATACAGAGACATGAAGTAGTTTGTAGGGTGGGCAAAATGGGTTATCTTTTGCCCACGCTGTAAGCGCATGACATCCGCGTGACCAAATATAAGGCAAAAGCATTTGCCCATATGAAAAACAAACACATATAATTCACCATCATTATTCAATCATGCAAAGATTATGTCCCGATACCGCAGAAGTCAAATTGTAGGGGGTACGTATTTTTTCACCGTGGCATTGCGCGATCGGCATTCTAAATTATTGATTGACCGCATCCAAGAATTACGACATGCTTATCGCCGTGCCAATGAATTGCACCCATTCACAACCATCGCCATTTGTATTCTGCCCGAACACATTCATGCCATATGGCAGCTACCACCCAATGATGCAAATTACGCATTGCGCTGGAGCATCATTAAAAGCCTCTTTTCCCGACAGTTTGAAGCCAGCCAAGATCGAAGCGCAAGCAAAATTCGCCAACGCGAAAAAGGAATTTGGCAAAGACGATATTGGGAGCATCAAATTAGAAATGAAATTGATTTGAATCGGCACATTGATTACATCCACGCCAACCCCGTTAAACATGGATACGTCAGCGCGGTTAAAGATTGGGAATATTCATCGTTTCACCGATATGTCCGTGAAGGCACATTACCCTTAGATTGGATGGGGGCGGCAGATGATATGACGGATAGGCAATTTGGAGAGTTATAATGCACAACACCCACATAGAAGTTTCTATTAGCGCCCGAACCGCGTGGGCAAATACAAGGCAAAAGCATTTGCCCACCCTACTTGCTGATGATGGTTTCGAAATTATACAAAGTCGCGTCCACTATTTTATTGATGTTATTACTAACAGGTTGCGAAATCGCTGCGACTGATTTCCACAAACTAAAGTATCAGAATACCCATTGGCAACTTGAGACATTAGAGTATCTTGGTGAAATTCGTATCATTGGGGATTCAAAATTTTGCATTGACCGACCTTTGGCTGAAAAGTTGTATCCCAAAGAGGTACTTGAGTCTTATGTTCATACGGACCTATGTGGAGATTTTATGCACGGTTTTTCGGGTTACGACGTTTGGTTTAATTTGAGAGATTATGGGAAAGGGGTTCAGGTTGTTCACGCGGCGTTCACACATGAATATTATATGCATTTCAACATAGATGAAAAAAGGGTTAGATTATTGCCACGTGAAAGGTTAGATTAACCTGCAATCAAAGAGGGGACACCTCACACTGCGGAATCAAAACACGTAGGGTGGGTCAAACGCCTTTATGACCCAGCATATTTTTGTGTTTTATGCTGTCAATTGGCGGGTTGGATAACCACCAACCCACCCAACGCCTAGGCCTATATTATGAGCACACTTTATAATTCTATTTTGTGGTTGTCGGTAATAACTTGGAGTGTAATTTTGGCGGCGGCGGGTTATTTATCACTCTACCCAGCTGCACATAACGCGCCTATGTTTTTGGTTGGAATACCCATTGGTTTGCGTATTATTGCGGTGCTTTTGCCGCGCCTTTCGCTTATGGATTAATCTTGATTGCGAGTGTTTTTTCTGTCTTTAAACTGTTTACTCGAACATTAACGATATCCGAGGGAAGCTTATTAGCTATATGCTGGGCTATGCTGGCGGCATTATGGATTTTGCCAACTTAAATCAAATGGATCAAAAATCAATGGAGCACGTATGGTTGATCAAACGCCTTTATGACCCACCCTACGCCTTCGATACCCTCAAGCAAGAGAATTACCCAAGCATTAGAATGTAAAAAACCACCCAAAAATCGGGTGGTGTTTTTACATTCTGGTGGAGGTGGCGGGAATCGAACCCGCGTCCGCAAGCCCTCTATTGAGAGTTCTACATGCTTATCCGGGTTGTTTCTACTTTAACGTTCATTGCACCAACCCAGCTGGCACGTTCAACGCGATTGACCTTGGATTTAGACCGTACTTAAGTCACCCAAATACAGTCGATTCTTTGTAAATGACGCCATGATTTCAGCCAAAGACAACCGAAAATAGCGGCTAGCAAGCGATTAAGCTGCTAATGCGAACGATTTATTGTTTGCGTTTAGTTTTTTTCTGTTTGTTTTACGAGGTGAACAGTCCTCGGCATGCCCTCTTCAACTTTGCAACCCACGTCGAAAGCCAGGTCACCCCCAGTTCGGTGTCACACCCAGTATATCGGGTGCGATGTGTTTATTTCAAGTTCAGGCGTGCATTGTACCATAGATGTGAGTGGGTAAATGTTTTGCGGTAAGATGTGGGCTGCCGCAAGCTGGCGGCGCGCTGGTATGTAACAGTACAAATTTGAATCGAAACGGGATGAGTGGGCTGTGCAAAAACTATTGATCGTGGGTCTGGGGGATGTGGCGCAACGGGTGCTGATGGCGCTGTATGCGCAGTGGCAGATTTGCGCCCTGACCCGCAGCGCAGTTGCGGTGCCGATGCATGCGCATATTCAGGGTTGTACCTTGGATTTGGATGCGGATGAGTTCTCGGATGAGCAACTGGCGATGTTGACGCAGGATTACGATGCAGTGCTGTGGACGGCGCCGCCACGAGCGCTGGCGGATGTTGCAGATACTACGCTCGACGGTGCTGTTGAGCGCCCTGCGTCAGGGATGCCACGAATGGCACGCATGGCGCGTATGGCGCAAATTTGGGGCGAGCATTCCGAGCAGTTTCGCCCAAAGCGCATGGTGTACATCAGCACTTCGGGGGTGTATGGGGATTGCGCTGGGGCGTGGGTCGATGAGCTTTGTGCGCTGCGCCCCGAGTCGCGCCGTGCGCTGGCGCGGGTGGAGGATGAGGCCGTTTGGACGCAACTGGGTGCGGATTTGGGCGCGCAGGTGAGTATTTTGCGCGCACCGGGGATTTATGCGCTGGAGCGTTTGCCCTTGAGTTCGGTTTTGGCCGCCGCGCCCGTGATGCGTGAAGATGAGGACAGTTACAGCAACCACATCCACGCCGATGATTTGGCAGGTGCGGTGGTGCATGCTTTGTGTCGAGATGAGTCCACATTGACCGCGCAAGTGCAAACGCCAAGGATTTTGAATATTTGTGATGATGAGCCGTTGCTGATGGGTGAATGGATGGGTGCGTTGGCGCAGGTGCTCGGCATGGATGCGCCGCGTCGCATTGGGCGCGCAGAGATGATGGCGAGCGTGGGCGCGATGCGCTGGAGCTTTATGCGCGAGTCGCGCCGACTGCGCAACGATGCGATGAAATCATGGGGGTATGAGCTGCGTCACCCCAGCGCAGTAGCGTTCGTACGCACACACGCAGATGAGATACGCGCTCATGTGGAACAGTTAATCAAGGATGGCAAGCATGTATAAGGCACGGCGAGGGATGTGGGTGCTGGCGCTGGTTGGCTTGGCGCACTTGGGTTTGGGCGCGTGGTGGCTGACACATGAGGTGCAACGACCTCAAGCGTCAAACTCCATCAGCTCGGTGGCGCTCAACAGCGAGCAGTCCAATGCGGCGCAAACCCGCCAGACCAGCGGCGCTGAATCGAATACTGATACGCAATCTACCGAACCGAGCGCGAGCGCAGATGCGAGCACGGCAGCTCAGGCGTCGGCACATCGAGATGACATGGGCACGGCCAGCACGGAGCCTGTGAAAAAAAATTCTACTGGCGTTACAGCCACGACCACAACCCCAACAAATCAGACAAAGACCACAGAGCTTGTGGGGACAAATGTAAATAATGCAGGCGCTGGACAAAATCAAGTACAGAGCTCAGGCGGACAAACATCGGCACAAAGTGCGACAAATCAATCAGGCGAAGCGGTGCAAATTGATTGCAGCGCCACCTTAAAATCAAACCAAACTGGCGCGGGCTTGGATGTATGGGCGTGGGTGGTGCGTACGGGCGCAGATGGCTCGGGCGGCGCGAAATTGGTGCGCTTGGTCAATCAGGCGGGGTCAGGCAGTGCATATATCAACGAAATTAAATCGGCTGCAAGCAAGATTCAATTTACGCAGCGCGCTGCTCAATGCAGCGGGGTGCAGGTGAAAGTGCGCATACGGGTCACTGGCTAAGGATTGGATAGCGACAATCAGCGCAAGCATCAAAAAAGCCACTTCTAAAAAGTGGCTTTTTTACTACAGTTACAACTGAAATCAAATAAAAATTATTTTTTCAGGCTGTCGCGAATTTCGCGCAACAACAAAGTGTCTTCTGCAGGGCCTGCATCGGCTTCTTTGTACAATTTATTGACCAACTTGACGATGATGAACACGCCCAAGGCCAACATCACAAAGTTCACCAACACAGTGATGAAGCTACCGTAGGCAAATACATTCGCACCTGCTTTGGTCAATGCGTCATAGGTGTGTGGCACGCCAACTGGGGTGTTGCCGAGCACAACGAACATATTGGTAAAGTCCACTTTGCCACCAAAAATCGCGCCGAGAATCGGCATAATCAAGTCCTTAACTGCGGAATCAACGATTTTGCCAAAGGCCGCGCCGATAATCACACCAATGGCCAAACTCATTACGGGACCTTTGAGTACGAACTCTTTAAATTCTTTCCACATATAAAACTCCTTATTGAATAACAAATAGAAAATGATGAAAACGCCTCCACTCAAGCGCATGGACGGCATTATAGTCCAGACACAAGAAAAATATGTCAAATCAGCGCCCTTTTGGGGTTCTTGTACAAGTTTCGCAATAAATGGGCTTTGAGCCGTGCAAAGTTTACGATACAATAGCAGGGTTATTTGTGTATGAATTTTGAGCATTCGATTTCTGTTTGCACAGAATTGATAGGCAACGCATTTTGTTTTATTTTCGTTATTTTTCTTAATTTACTAAATGGGGGTCGTTTATGAGCGATCAAAATCCAAAAGACCTGAACGAAGAACGTCGCAAGCTTCTGATTGCTACGGGTGGTGTCGGTGCTTTAGGTGCGTGTGCGTTTGCAGCGCCATTGGTGGGTACGTTTGCACCATCGGTGAAGGCAAAAGCAGGTGGTGCTCCAGTAGAAGTGGACATTGCCGACTTGAAACCGGGTGAGCAAAAAGTAGCCGAATGGCGCGGCAAACCAGTGTGGATTGTTCGCCGTACCGAAGAGATGACTGCCAAATTGCACGCACATGATGGCGATCTGGCCGATCCAAAATCTGAAAAGCCTTACAGCATGCCTCTGCCAGACTACTGCAACAACGAATTCCGTTGCCGTCCTGAGCACAAAGACATCATGGTGATGGTGGGTGTGTGTACCCATTTGGGCTGCTCACCCGAAAGTAAATTCAAGGCAGATGGCGGTGGTTCATTGCCGAGCAATTGGGCGGGTGGCTATTTGTGCCCATGCCACGGCTCGACCTTTGACTTGGCTGGCCGTGTGTTTAAGAACAAGCCTGCACCACAAAACTTAGACGTGCCTCCTTATATGTTCATTTCAGACACCAAAATCATCATTGGTAAAGACGAGAAAGGCGAAGCATAATCATGGCAGAGTACAATCCAAATACAGAATCAACTGGCGTAATCGGCTGGATTGATCAGCGCTTCCCACTCACCAAGATGTTCAAAGAACACATGTCTGAGTACTACGCGCCTAAAAACTTTAATTTCTGGTACATCTTCGGCGTGCTGTCGATGGTGGTATTGGCGATTCAAATCATCACCGGCATTTTCTTGGTGATGAACTACAAACCTGACGCATCTTTGAACTCTGCAGGCGTGCCCGTGGCATTTGCCAGCGTTGAGTACATCATGCGTGAAGTTTCGGGTGGTAAATACCTGCGCTTCATGCATTCGACGGGTGCATCAGCGTTCTTCATCGTGGTGTATTTGCACATGTTCCGTGGCTTGCTCTACGGCTCATATCGCAAACCGCGTGAATTGGTGTGGATTTTCGGTTGCTTGATTTTCTTGGCTTTGATGGCTGAAGCATTCATGGGCTATTTGTTGCCATGGGGTCAAATGTCTTTCTGGGGCGCGCAAGTGATTGTGAACTTGTTCTCAGCGATTCCTTTGATTGGTCCAGACTTGTCAATTTTCATTCGCGGTGACTTCGTGGTCGGCGATGCAACTTTGAACCGTTTCTTCTCTTTGCACGTGATTGCGGTGCCATTGGTGTTGATAGGTTTGGTTGTGGCGCACGTGATTGCATTGCACGAAGTGGGCTCTAATAACCCAGACGGCATTGAAATCAAAGCACACAAAGACGCTTCGGGCAAACCGTTGGATGGTATTCCATTCCACCCGTACTATTCGGTACACGATTTGTTCGGTATTGCCGTGTTCTTGATTTTGTTCTTCACGGTGGTGTTCTTCTGGCCTACGGGCGGTGGTTACTTCCTCGAGGACAACAACTACTTGGCCGCCAATCCATTACAAACACCTGCGCACATTGCGCCTGTGTGGTACTTCACGCCGTTCTACACGATGTTGCGTGCGGTGACCGATCAATTGAAATGGGTGTTCATGGCCTTAATCGTGTTGGCTGGCGTGATGGCTTATCTACGCGGCAACTTCTCTGACAAAACCAAATTGAAACTGTTGGTCGGTTCAATCTTGTTGGCCGCATTCATGTTCTTCACCGCTTCAGCTTTCTGGGGTGTGGTTGTGATGGGTGGCGCGATTGTGATTTTGTTCTTCTTGCCTTGGTTGGATCGCTCACCAGTCAAATCAATGCGTTACCGTCCTGAATGGCACAAAGGCCTGTTGATTTGCTTCGTGATTAACTTCTTGATTTTGGGTTATTTGGGTGTCAAACCACCAAGTCCAGTCGGTGGTTATGTGGCGCAATTGGGTACGTTGATCTACTTCGGCTTCTTCTTGTTGATGCCATGGTGGACGTCTGTGGGCGAGTTCAAGCAGCCTCCAGAACGTGTTACTTTTACACCCCATTGAGTCGATAGAGGATAAAAAATGAGAGCAAATATCGTTAAATTAGTCTATTTCTTGACTGCCTGTATGGTGGCTGGGGTTTTGTACCTGATGTTCTTTGGCGCAGGCCATGGCACAGCACCACTCAAACACGCCAAGGTCAATCTGTCGGATAAAGCATCATTGCAACGTGGCGCAGCAGCGTTCCGTGACTACTGCTTTAACTGTCATGGTTTGTCTGCGGTTCGTTACAACCAATTGACTAAAATTGGTCTGTCGGATGACAACATCAAGCAGTACATGCTGACCACAACCACCAAACCTGGTGACATGATGACGGTGGGTCTAAACGCAGCTGATGCAAAACGTTGGTTCGGCGTGACGCCGCCAGACTTGTCATTGATGACCAGCGCCAAGGGTGAAGACTATGTGTTTTCATACTTGAATGGTTTTTATCGTGATGAAACGCGCCCAACAGGCTGGAACAACACTTATCTGTTGAATGCCGCGATGCCGCACGCATTGTGGGAAGAGCAAGGCACGATGGTTCCAGTAATGGAAGACAAGACTGACCATGCAACTGGTAAAACAGTTCCAACCGTGACAGGCTTTACCAAAGCCACAGCGGGTAAAAAAGATGACGCTCAATACGAGCAGTTGACCAACGACATCACGAACTTCTTGTTCTGGGCGTCTGAGCCGGATCGTCAATCTCGTCATTTGATTGGTTACTTCATCTTGGCATTGTTGTTTGTGTTTGCATTCTTGACCTACAAACTCAATAAAAATTACTGGAAAGATATTCATTAATTAGTAATTTTTACCGAAAAGGCAAGCATAGCTTGCCTTTTTTGTTTGAACTTGTCACACTGTCGCTGTAAAGCGATGCGCGCCGATGCATGGCTTGGCTGTGGGACACTGGCGACGTCTTGGTGTTTAATTTAACCCAAACAAAGGATTTGATTATGATGGTTTTATATTCGGGCACAACCTGCCCATTTTCACAACGCTGCCGTTTTGTATTGTTTGAAAAAGGTATGGATTTTGAAGTGCGTGATGTTGACTTGTTCCAAAAACCCGCAGACATCATGATGATGAATCCCTATGGTCAGTTGCCGATTTTGGTCGACCGCGATTTGATTTTGTACGAATCAAACATCATCAATGAATACATTGATGAGCGTTTCCCACATCCGCAGCTGATGCCTGCTGATCCAGTGATGCGCGCTCGTGTGCGCTTGATGTTGTTGACGTTTGAGCGTGAGTTGTTTGTGCACGTGCAAACTTTAGAAACCGCAAGCCGCAGCGCCGAGCACGAAAAGGCTCGCAAACAAATTGCCGACCAGTTGACGCAATTGGCACCGGTGTTCGTGAACAGCAAATACATGCTCGGTGATGATTTCACCATGCCTGATATTGCCATCGCACCGCTGTTGTGGCGTTTGGAGCATTATGGCATTGCTTTGCCTAAGGCGGCAGCCCCTTTGTCCAAGTATGCGGAACGTTTGTTCTCACGTCCAAAATACATTGAAGCATTGACACCATCTGAAAAAGTGATGCGTCGTTAATACGCATCTCCAGCAGCATTAAACCCAAATGGATTAAGTTGATGACGATGAACCCACTACTGTCTCAAACCCCTTACATGATTCGCGCTCTGTGGCAGTGGTGCACAGACGCGGGTCTGTCGCCACAAATTTTGGTCGCGGTCAGCGATATGACGCAGGTGCCGAGACAGTTTGCGGTCGATGGGCGCATCGTGCTGGACATCAGTGCCGAGGCGACCAATCAGCTCGAGCTGGGCAATGAGTGGATTACCTTTCAGGCGCGTTTTGGCAGCAAGGTTGAAAATTTGAGCATTCCCGTGGGTAGTGTGCTGGCGATATTCGCTGAGGAAACCCAGCAGGGCATGGTGTTTGATGGTTCTAAGGATGCGGATGCGATGGACGACGTGGCAGAAACGCTGCCCATGGGAGTGGATGCACTAGGTGTGGATTCAGCAGAACCAGCAGTGAAACCAGCCGAACGCAGCAGTCCACTGAAGGTGGTCAAATAAGCACAGTGTTTGAGCAATGGCTTTGATTAATACCGCTTGCATCTGCAAGCGGTTTTTTTATGCTGCTTCCTGACGGCGCAAGGTCAGCAGCCAGCTCGACTGTCGCCCCATGCGCATATGCATCAACGCGGGCTGCCATGAGCGCGCACCATCGTACCAAACTGCCCAATCTTTAATCTCGCCCAAGTCCGCATGCACGTGTGCTGCGATGCATGGACTGCAGGGCAAATCTTTGGGCGCTTGTGCGCGCAACGTTACGTCTAAAGAGCGAATCGCCCCACGCGTGGCGATGGGTAGTTGCAGTGTCATGGGCAGGGATTGCAGTGAAATTTTGTGACCAGACAGCAAACCTTGAATGTACACAATGAGCCCAACGCGGTCCAAAAATTGAGCATGCGTCCGTTCAGTCGGCGCTTGTTTACCCCACGCCCACGTGCGCCCATCGGGATTCAGTGACAGACCCAAATAACCCAAACTAAACCCTTTGGGATTGAGGGAGGTTTTGAGATAAGCTCCACCCGATACATCGACAGGAATAGGCCCTGCATCACTGTTGATAAAGGTAAAGCCCAGCCCTAAATTGCCCTCGCCGCGTGTCTGTGTCGCGTTGTTCAAGGACACTGTGTAGCGCTGCTCAGCAAGTGAGCGTATGCTCAGACGGGTATCAGGTAATGTTTGAGTGATGCTGCCGTCGCTGATGCTGGCTTGGTAGTGCAAGGTGTACAGAGGAATGGGGACCGCAAGCAAGGTTGAAGCAATGGTCGATGACGTTGCAGTGTTGTGCGAGCGTGAGGCAGTCGGTGTTTCTGCTGTGTTTGCCGCAGAGTTGTTGGCGTGTGATGCGTTGCCGTTCGGGTGCTTGTGTGCATTCGCAGCATCCTGAGCATTGGGCGATGGCAGAGGTTGAAAGCCTTGAGTGGCTGTGTTTGCACGGGACTGTGCGTGCGTTTCGGCGGTGGAGCTCGGAGCGCCCGTAGTATTTGAAGTATTCGAAGAATTTAAAGATGAGTCAGGCGTGTTGGTCGGAGCGGACTCAACGGGCGCAAGCGCTAATAACGTGCTCGACGCATTGATTGTGCCGCCATCGAGCGGACGGTGGCGCAACTGCTGCCAAGCAAAGGCGACCAGAATGAGTTGAATCGCTGTACTCGCAGCCATGATGCGCCACCAGCGTCCAGAGCGACGTGCAAAAACCAAGCGCAGCGCTTGCAAGGATTGAGTCCAAAATTGAGCAGGTTTCATGAACGACCCCGCGAGTAAATAACAGACGCACAGCATATGCTATGGTCTAAACCATAAAACCATACTCAGTGCTGATTAATTCGCCCCATTGCGCCCCAACAGCGTGATTTCACCTTTATCAAATTCAATGTGCATCTTGCGCGGCTCATAGTTCACTTCGGGAACGAACCACACGTCGATGGATTTGATGCTGGCGCTGTCTATACGGATGCTGGCATGTATGCCTTCAAAATTGCCGTCATATGTCTGTACATCCGAGACCACTGATCCGATGGAAATGCTGGCAGTACCAATTTCTTGACGTTTTCCGATGGGCAGGGTGATGCGGCCATGGCCAGCGCGGATGGCGTGTGATTGGAAACCTGCTTGCAAATAAGCAATCGCTGCTAAATAGTCGTACAGCGGATCGACCGTCAGTTCACGCTCGAACGCTTGACCACGGTTAACGAAATTGACTTTTTTCCCTGCGTAATCAACCTTAAACGACGATTGTTTGTCGCTCTTATTGAATGGCCAAGGCAAATCCATGAGCTCGCTGAAATTATCTGTGGCTATGGTGTCCTTACGCCAGACCCCGCCCGAGTGGGTCGAGAACTTCGCGCCCGTGCTGCTGGCGACCAAATCGGCGCTGTAACGGTCGCCATTCACACGGATGGCGAGCTTGGCCGAGCCTGCCGCATCGATACCTTTGAATTTGCCTGTCAGTTCATACTTCACGTCGAAGCCACGGCTGGGGGCTGCCACGTTGATGGGGTTGCCTTTGGAAAGGCTTGTGGCAGCATTGGCGTTGCCCGAACTATTGGGTGACAGGCCTGAATCATCTGATTTTAACGCTGTTTCAGTCAATGTCGTTGAGGGCTTGCTTGGAAACTGATTGGAAGGCGTGCTCGCTCGACTTTCTGTAGCTTTAGACTCTGGGGGCGGCGGAAGCAGAGTCGCGTCAATAGATTCTGGAGGAGGGACTTCTGGAGGATTGACTTCGATTGAAGGGGCGGACCATAAAATTATGACAATAGTACTATGTACCAGTAGGCTAATAAAGGTACTAAAGATTGATTTAGGTTGTTCAGCAACTTTGATGCAGATTTGATCAGAGAATAAAGAGCGAGTGAAGGATTTGGTCAGACTGTTAATCATGATGACTGCTAACAAAGTGTGAAGAAATCTAAGCCAAAATTTGAGCGAAGAAGACAGAGTGATTGGAATTGAACCATTATAATAGGGTTGAACAGTAGATGTGCAAACGAAAGGTTAATAAATCGAGGGCATCAGCAGGCTGCACAGGCCTAACCTACTGATGCTGTAATCATTACGGGAATGTCATTATAGCGCACACATTATTCTGGTTTGAGAATGGCAATAAAGGGCTTATTCGATAAAAATTTTTCAGCAGCCGAATGAACACTATTGATATCTAAAGCATTAACGCGCCGAGGGTATTCGATTAACGATGTTGGCGTAGTTTCATCTAGGTAGCTTTGTCGAATTCCAGAAACCCAAAATTCATTGGTGCTAATGCGTTTAGCATAGGTGGCTTTTTCAGATTGTTTGAATTTCAAAAGATCCTGTTCTCGAATTCCCGCGTCCACCAACTTTTGTATTTCATCCTGAGTGCTTTTAATTAAAGAGTCTACGTTCGCAGGTGCACAATTAAAACCAATTTCAAA
>CAZDLD010000029.1:0-15946 GCA_964506355.1 uncultured Hydromonas sp. | reverse complement strand
GTCCAGATGCAGTGCGTATCCATCCATTGCGCTGTTGGTGAATTGCGGTGCGTCGTATTGGGCGCAGACAGTTTGCGCCAAATATCGCCCTGTGCACTCCAAAATCGCTTCTGATTGTATTGATGTACGCTGCGCTTGTGCGAGCAGCTGTGCCCGCGCCTCGTGAAATTCAAGCATGGAATTCCTTTAATGTTTGTGCCAAAGACAATTGATCCAGCGTATTGATATTCATAAAATCCTCAACATCAAAACCTGCAATGGGGGCAGCATTCGCGTGATCCAACCATTTGCGAAGACTGCGATTTTGCTCGCTCAACTGTTGCTGCGCCAACCACAGCTGAGTTCGAGAGACCAGAGCGCAACCGTACTGATCAATAGGATACACGCCACCAGCAACAAGGCCAGATGCATGAATCGATTGCCAAGCACTATTCAAGCGGGCACACAAATCCACAGGGACAAACGGCGTGTCGCACGGGATGATTTGGACGTGACTAAACGCCAACGGGATATAGCGCGCAAAACTGGCAATACCTGCCAAAGGCCCCATGCCCTTAACAGCCTCATCATCACGAAACACAGGATGTCCAAAGCGACGATAGTCGTCCAAATGACTATTGGCGCACAGCCACAAGCCCTGTACCTGAGGCGCAATCCGCTCTATCACATGCTGCACCAAAGGTTTGGCATTCAAAATCTGCAAACCTTTCTCGAGCTCGCCCATGCGTAGCGCCTGTCCACCAGCCAAAATCAAGCCTGCAATTTTCACAGCACATCCTTCCAACGAATTTGTGCATCAGCATCTGCCTGTTTTGGCTGCACCCAATGCGCTTGTCCATCGATATGGTGTTCACGCTTCCAAAAAGGCGCTTGAGTTTTGAGATAATCCATAATGAACTGCGCACTGTGAAACGCATCATTACGGTGCTCGGCACACACCACCACCAAGACGATGGGTTCGCTCGAGTGTAACAGGCCCACACGGTGAATAACCCTCACTGCCAAGATGTGCCATCGCGTGCTCGCTTCATCAATGATGCGATCGATTTCATTTTCAGTCACTGTCGGGTAATGCTCTAAAAACAGGGATTGGATAGCTGGCATTTGTGGCTCATCGCTTTGATTTAACTCGCGCACCATCCCTTGGAACGCCACCAAAGCGCCCGCGTTAGATGCATGGGTGCGAACGTGTCGCTCCTCAACGCCCATATCAAACAATTCAGTTTGAATATCAATCGCGCGCCAAGTACCCATATCAACCCCCAGTCACAGGAGGTAAAAATCCAATTTGCGCGCCATCGGGGACAGGTACAGGCGCGTGCAACAACGTCTGATTCAACGCAATTTTAAAAATTTTTTCTGGAGCCAAAGCCCACCACCACACACCACCGCGGGCACGTAAAAAAGCCACCAAATCGTCTGTGGACGATCCTGACCATTCGATGAACTCTTGGTCGGTATGTAACTGCTCGCGCAAAGCGCCGAAGTAGCGAATGTGTATCATAACGCCCTTTCAATAGTGGTTTAAACAGCCGAATATAGTTTAATCAAGGTAAATCTAGATTGAGCTGCATAGGAAATGCAAACAAAAACCAAGCATCGCACTCAAACCATTTTCACAGCTCATTATCCTTTGTTATCCCATCTGATTTATCCACCAAACGGTGTATAGACGACTGTACAGGCGTATGATATGGTTAACCACCAATAATTCACAAAGCACGATATGAACATTCCAAAATCCAGACTCACGCATTTTGACGCTCAAGGTCAAGCGCACATGGTGGATGTGGGTGAAAAATCAATGAGCCACCGCATCGCTCAGGCGACAGGTCACATCAGTATGTCGGCGGATGCGTTTGTACAATTGCAAGCAGGTAGCGCTCACAAAGGCGACGTGCTCGGTGTGGCACGGATTGCTGCAATACAAGCAAGCAAACAAACCTCCAACTTAATTCCCCTCTGTCACCCCTTGGCTCTGACCAGAGTAGCGGTGGATTTTCGAATAGAGCCTTCCTTAAGTCGCCTCTTTATAGATGTTCGTTGTGAGACACATGGTCAGACAGGGGTTGAAATGGAAGCACTCACAGCGGTCAGCGTGGGACTGCTCACGGTATATGACATGCTCAAAGCCGTGGACAAAACCATGCGAATCGACGGCATAACTTTACTGTCCAAACTGGGCGGAAAAAGTGGTGCATTCATCAACTCAGACGCAATAAAGTAAAAAAAGCCTACAAACCCAATATGAATCATTACATCAGCACCTTTCGCTCCATCCCGCGCATTAAAAGCCTGTCGTTTCAGCTTTTGGTAGGGATGTTGTTCTGGCTCCTCTGCGCTCTGGTGTTTACGGGTTACACCCTACTTTTGTCATGGGAGCTTGAAAATGGAGGTGTTGCAATTAACGATGCAGGTAGTTTGCGTAAGCGCACATTTCAAATGGCTCTGCTCCACAATCAAGCGCCCAATTCACCAGAGTTAAAAACCGAGCAAGCAGATTTTGAACACGTGTTACTCAATTTGCAAAATGTGGGTCAAGGCAAATTATTCTTACCCGACAACGACAATCTACGCAAACAAGTGCAAATCATCGACCAGCGTTGGCGCACACAGATGTTGCCCTGGTACGCTCAGCTCACACAAACGCATCAAATCATCAATGCTGACAATCGACAGACCTTGGATGCCTATGCGTTCGCCATCAATGACTTGGTCAAACTCATCGAAGAAGACAACACACGCAATATTCAACTTTTGCGTCTGTTTCAAATGTTGCTGATTTTGATGACGTTCATTACCGCGCTTTCGGGGATTTATTTACTCACTCGATTGGTCATTCAACCGCTGGACGCTCTGCGCGTCGGCATAGTGCGGTTGTCTGGCGGTCACCTTAAAACCCGTGTGAACAATCACCAGCAAAATGAATTTGGCCTGGTCTCAAAAGGGTTCAATCAAATGGCGAGCAGCTTGGAGGATGTGTACGCGAACTTAGAACAAAAAGTCGCGGAAAAGACGCGTGCGCTGGGCGAGAAAAATTTAGAGCTCAGTAGTTTGTACGCAGTCACTGCGTACCTGCATGAATTGCACACCACTGAGGAAATGAGTCGTGGGTTTATTGAGCGCATATTGACACTCTCGGGCGCACAAGCAGGTAGTGTGCGCTTATTGGAATCAGGCGAAAGTCAACTCAAATATTTGGCCAGTGTGGGATTAGATGATTTGATGCAAAATGCCTTGCATTGTTCCAACATAGGCGACTGCGCTTGCAGTACTGCGGCACTCAATCAGATCACAACATTATTCCCTCAAAAAATTGACGCGGACATACACTCGCACTGTCGCAATGCAGGTTATGCCACCGTGGTTTTGTTCCCTGTGCGCTTTTACACTCAGGAAGTTGGCATTTTTGGTCTGTATTTCATCCAAGAAACGATGCTGGATAACGCCACACAAAACCTCATCCAGACCCTGTGTAGTCAACTCGGCGTAGCGATTGAAAATCAACGCTTAATTGCGCGTGATCGACAATTTGCCGTGGTGGAGGAGCGCAATTTAATGGCGCAGGGCTTGCATGATTCGATTGCGCAATCTTTGTCCTTTTTAAATTTGCAGGTGCAGATGTTGGAAGACGCGATGAAAAACAATCAAATGGCGAACGCGCAAGAGAATTTAGTATTCATTAAAAACGGCGTGCAAGAGTCTTATGAAGACGTGCGCGAACTGCTGCTGAATTTTCGGACACGATTGTCACAACAAAACTTCACCGAAGGCGCACGCACAGTCTTGCAACGCTTCGAGCAACAAGCGCATATTGAAACCCGACTGAATATCAACGGCGGGGAGTGCTGGCTCTCACCACAACAGCAGTTACAGATTATCTTCATCTTGCAAGAAGCCCTTTCAAACGTACGCAAACACGCCCAAGCGCAAGTGGTGCAAATTGACATCCACCACAATGCCAACGATGTGGGTGACTTTGCAATGACCATTAGCGATGATGGCGTAGGATTTGACGCGGAAGATTTGGTGGCCAAACGCACACAACATGTCGGTACAGTGATTATGCAAGAGCGAGCGAATCTTGTTCATGCAACCGTTGTAATTCAATCAAAATTAGGACGAGGCACCCAAGTCAAAGTGCACCTACCAAGCAAGGAGCAACACACATTATGAGCGTACTGAACCCACTACAAGCACCCATTAAAATCATACTCATAGACGACCATGCCCTGTTTCGCAGCGGCCTACGAGGATTACTCCAAAGACAAGATGATTTTGAGATTTTAGGTGAAGCCTCGGATGGATTAGAAGGCCTCAAATTGGTCGCTCAACTTCAACCCGATGTGGTGCTGCTGGACATCGATATGCCCGTCATGAATGGCAAAGAGGCTCTGTCACAGATGCTATCGAGCCAACCTGAATTGGCAGTGCTCATGCTCACGGTCTCAGAGGACGGTGTGGATTTGACCGAATGTATGCGCATCGGTGCTCGGGGCTATCTGTTAAAAAATATTGAAGTTGAATTTCTACTGAACTGCATCCGTCGCGCCGTCGATGGCGACTCAGTGCTCTCGCCCGAAATGACCACCAAGCTGGTGGCGCGCCTGCGCTCGCCTGAGGTCAATCCTCAATCGGTGATTATTGACTCACTCACACCACGCGAGCGCGAAACACTCACATGGCTGGCAAGAGGTGTGAGCAACAAACACATTGCACGCGGCTTAGACGTCGCCGAATCAACGATTAAGGTCCATGTGCAAAGCATATTGCGCAAACTCAACCTGAGTTCACGCGTACAAGCGGCTGTGTTTGCGGTCGAGCATGGTTTGGACAAATAATTCAAACAAATAATTCAAACAAATATTTGAATAATCACATCATGCACCACTCACGTTGCGCTTTACACTCAGCGAAGTTGGCATATAGAGCCCAATCTCAATCACCCTCATGACGCAAGCTCTCGCGTAACTGCGGGCTTTGGGTAACGGCCAAAAAACCATTTCTACCCCGACAAATACACTCTGAAGTTCCGCCCAATGTGTTCGCCCTACAACATGCATCTTGGTTAGGCGATAGGGCATTAGACTTAGAATACGCAGTGGCAAAAGAATAGTGCTCAACTGGGTTGCCTTGCAAACCCACGTCCAGAGCCAACTTCACAATTAATCATCAATCTGATTAAGCATAAATTTGCGCACGCACGTTCATTTTCCACATCAAAAAACTTCTAGCATGAACGCTCCTTAGAAAGGATGTGATCATGTTATTAAATCAACGCAATATTTTAATTTCAGGTTTGTTGTCCAAGCGCTCGATTGCCTACGGCATAGCGCAAAAGTGCTTCGAGCAAGGAGCCAATTTGGCATTCACGTACGAAAATGATCGCGCGCATGAGCGAGTGAGTGAATTGGCTCAAACATTCAATTCAGATCTGGTGCTCGCTTGCGATGTGGCGCACGATGACAGTATTGAGCAGTGCTTTAGCCAATTATCCGAGCACTGGACACATGTCGATGGCATTGTGCACGCAATCGCCTACGCACCGCGAGAAGCGATAGCAGGTGATTTTATGGATGCTTGCACCCGAGAAAACTTTCGCATAGCCCATGATATTTCGGCCTATAGTTTTCCGGCAATGCTCAAGGCCGCGCGCCGATTATTACACCCAGGCACATCCGCCGTAACGCTAAGCTACTTGGGTGCGCAGCAAGTTTTGCCCAACTACAACCTCATGGGGCTTGCCAAAGCATCATTGGAAGCGAGCGTGCGTTATCTGGCTCAAGAGTTGGGCGTCAATGGGATACGTGTCAATGCCATATCCGCCGGCCCGATCAAGACTCTGGCTGCTGCAGGTGTTAAAGACTTTGACAAAATTTTCAATGTGGTGCAATCACAAGCGCCTTTACAGCGCAATATCACCATCGAGGATGTTGGGAAAGCCGCAGCGTTTTTATTATCCGATTGGGCCAGTGGCATCACAGGCGAGGTGATATTTGTCGATGGTGGCTATCGTCAGGTCGTCAGTGGCCTTCAACACAAACAGGGGATGTGATGAACACCACAATCAAAAGCTTCAAAATGGGTTCAAGCGAGCTATTGCCCATCGTACAAGGCGGCATGGGTATCGGTATCTCCGCGCACCGATTGGCCAGCGCAGTGGCACGCGAGCAGGGCATGGGTACGATTGCCAGTGTTGATTTGCGCCATCTTCATGCCGATTTACTTTCCGACTCGCAGAGTCAGCCCAGCGAAGACAAATCCAACCGACTTAACTGCACAGCTTTAGACCGAGAAATCAAGCAGGCATTGTACGAGAGCCAAGGACGCGGCATGATCGCCGTTAACGTCATGAAAGCCGTCAAGAATCACGTCGCATTGGTGCACCAAGCCTGTGAATCAGGCGCTCACGCCATCGCTATGGGGGCAGGTTTACCACTTGAATTGCCTGATTGGACCAGCAACTTCCCCAACATCAAACTAATCCCCATACTTTCGGAATCTCGTGGCGTGGGGATAGTGCTAAAAAGATGGCTAAAGAAAAATAGACTGCCAGATGCTGTGGTCATCGAAAATCCTCAGTTCGCTGCAGGGCATTTGGGTGCGAGCCAATTGTGTGATGTGCAGCACGAAAAATTTGAATTCAAGCGCGTACTCAATGAGGTGTTTGAATTGTTCAAACAACTGGGAATTGAGCCTGAACACATACCCATCATCGTCGCAGGTGGTCTGGCCTGTCCACACAAGATCAAAGTAGCGCTCAATGAATGGGGGGCATCTGCGGTTCAAATCGGCTCAGCGTTTGCGGTCACGCATGAAGGTGATGCACAAGATGGTTTTAAGCAAACACTACTGCACAGCGAACCGCATGATATAGCGGAATTTATGTCCGTTGCAGGTTTGCCAGCGCGTGGTATCAAGACTCGTTTTCTAACCCAATATCTGGGACGCGAAGCCAAACTACAAGCCCATGCCAAAGCAGATCCGCGCCGTTGTGTGCAAGGTATGAACTGCTTGAGTGTGTGTGGCTTGCGTGATGGCATTGCCAGCATAGGTCAATTTTGTATCGATCAAAAACTTGCCGCAGCATGGCGGGGCGAACGTGATAAAGGTCTGTTTTTTAAGAGCAATGCGCCTTTGCCGTTTGGTAATAAAATGGTCAGTGTTCGAGAAACCATACTCAACCTCACACAAGAGCTGCCCAAGCTTGCCTAAATTGCTTTGATTTGCCAGAGTAAAGAAAACAAAGCCATTATCCTCGCTTACCATCCAAACGTGAGCGTATTAATATCATCAGATAATGCCAGACAAAAAACACAAACGCGAGCACCCACATCAGTAGAGCAGCGTCGATGAGATTCAAATACGCACGACTCCAGACTGCCGCCAACGCCCTCAAAACTGCGGAGCAAGCCAACAATCCGAACGCCCAAGGCATCAGTGGTGGGGCTTGGAGCATTCGGGCTGTATGCCCCAAAGAGACACGCGACATCATGGACAATATTAAGCCCGCAATTGCACCAATGGTGAGTATGTGCAAAGCGCCTGAGCACGGATAGCCCAGCGCAATTAGTGCGCAAGCAATCGGCAAACACAGAAAACTCAAATGCAAAGACCACAGCAGAGGATGTTTAAACGAATATAGCCATCCCCACATATTCCAGCGATACAACAACATAACTGAGCTCACCCCAGCAGCAAGGCGCAGCAATGCTGGCACATCGTACAGCCACAGAATAGATATCAGCACCAAACAGCTCGAAGTCACGGGAAGCAACCATGTCGGCTCTGGTGTGCGCCTAAACTGCGTAGCCCCTTGAGTGAACGCAGGTATCACACGCCCACCCATGAGGTTAATCACTATGGCGATCACCCACAGCGTGGCATCATGGATGCGCATCGCCGTGTCCAAATGACCCAATATATGACTCAAATAACTTGCGCCATTAAGCAGAGCAAACAGTGCAAGGATGAGCACGAAGGGTGCATTACGCCACTGTTTGGCTTTGAGCACCATACGCGCCATCACTGCCATCACGGCAATATTGGCCAAAACATCACTCGCTGCAAAATACACCATCGGTACGGCTGGCATCAATGCCAAGCCCAAGCGCGCAATCAGCCAGGGCAGCACCAAAACAAATAATGACCATCCGCGTGGGCTGGCAACGCCTGTCCAGTTCTGCCCTGCCGTAAGTAAAAAGCCATAAATGACAGCAAGCGCAAAACCAAAAATCATTTCATGCGCGTGCCACCACACCGATGCCGTTGCGCCCAATGAAATGCCGTGCAAGGCCAAAACCCAAGGGATGATGGCAATCGCTGCAAACACACTTGCCAACAAAAAATAGGCTCGAAAGCCCAGTTCGAATAAGGCAAATCTCGGCTGGATGCGGCTGTCTTTACTGGTTAAATCATCTATCGAAAATAATTGTGTCATAAGTCTCTTTGATATGTCTCAAGGGTGGCTGATTCAGGGACAAAATTTCACGCCCACTTTTGAGCCAAATTTTTGAGCCCACTTTTAATCCTAAGTATGAGCCTAAGTATGAGCCATCATACAAGCAGAACATCTCTTAACCACTTACCCAAAAGGACTATATGTGCACCGCCATACGCCTACATCGCACCCCCAAACAGAGAATAGTTATGCCCTGCCGCTGGGCGTATTCTGCGAGCATCACCCTTGATTATGGAGAGAATAATGATACAAGACCGACTTACCAAACGCCACGCGTGGTCAGTGCTCATCAGTAGCACTTTCGCCTTCACCATTTGTTTCATGGTGTGGATGATGTTCGCAGTGCTTGGCGTGCCACTGCAAAAAACATTGGGATTGAACGAGACACAAACCATGATTCTTGCAGCGACTCCAGTGCTCTCAGGTTCGCTCATCCGCGTACCTTTGGGCATCTGGACAGACCGATTTGGCGGGCGCATCGTGTTTTTTGTGCTGATGCTGTGCACCGTTTTACCAATTTTTATGATGCGTTACGCCACTGCGTACTGGCATTTTCTTGCAATTGGTTTGTTCATTGGTTTGGCAGGTGGTTCTTTTTCAGTCGGCACGCCTTATGTTGCCCGCTGGTTCGAACGTGATAAACAAGGCATGGCCATGGGCGTTTTTGGCGCAGGCAATGCTGGATCCTCACTGACCAAATTAATTGCGCCTGCGATTATCGCTTGGGCAGGTTGGCAAATGGTTCCGACTATTTATGCTGCGATTATGTTGGTGACGGCAGTTTTGTTTTGGATGTTTAGTTATAACGACCCCAAGCATTTGGTGCCCTCAAGTGTCAGTTTGTCCTCGCAGCTCAGGTTGATGAAGGATCCAGCGGTTTTACGCTATTGCCAATTGTACTCAGTGGTGTTTGGTGGTTATGTTGCACTGGCTTTGTGGATGGTGAAGTATTACGTCAATGAATACCATTTCGGCTTGGCACAGGCGGCGTTTTTAGCCATGGCGTTTTCGCTTCCTGGTGGCGTTTTGCGTGCATTTGGCGGTTATTTGTCGGATAAATTTGGTGCGCTCAAAGTCACTTGGGCGGTGATGTGGGTGTGCTGGGTGGCATTCTTTATGTTGTCGTATCCGCAAACCGATTTTATTATTCAAACCACCAAAGGGCCGCTAAGCATGCACATTGGTTTGAGCGCAACGCTGTTCACTATTATTTTATTCGGTGTGGGCATAGCCATGGCCGTGGGCAAAGCTTCGGTATTTAAATTTATTTCAGACGAATTTCCAAACGACATCGGCGCAGTATCAGGTGCAGTGGGCTTAGCGGGTGGTTTGGGTGGATTTTTCTTACCGATTATGTTTGGGATGTTGGTCGATTTGACAGGCGTGCGTTCGACCTCGTTTATGTTGCTCTACGGCACGGTTTGCGTCAGTTTGGTGTGGATGTACTTCTCATTCCGTGAAGTGCGTAATAAACAGATCAAGCAGTCTTTATAAATAGCGCATCGCATTCTACTCAAGTTCATTTACCTAGCGCTGGTAATCAAATATCAATAGGAGTTTCAAATGGCAAAACTACTCACCACCTGGACACCAGAGGACAAATCCTTTTGGCAGTCAAGCGGTAAATCTATCGCACGACGCAACTTATGGCTGTCTGTACCTGCACTTTTACTTGCATTTGCTGTGTGGCAAGTGTTGTCGGTGACGCTGACCTATTTACCCAATGTGGGGTTCAAATACAGCAAGGAGGAGTTATTTACCCTCGCTGGGCTACCAGCGTTATCTGGTGCCACCATGAGGATTATTTATTCGTTCGTTGTGCCAATTTTCGGTGGTCGACGCTGGACTGCAATTTCTACCGCTTCATTATTGATTCCGCTGGTTGGTTTGGGATACGCGGTTCAAGACCCAAGCACGCCATTGTGGCAAATGCAGATGTGGGCGTTGTTGTGCGGGTTTGGTAGCGCGAATTTTTCGTCTTCAATGAGCAATATCAGTTTTTTCTTTCCAAAATCCGAAAAAGGCACGGCTCTTGGCATCAATGCTGGTTTGGGCAATCTGGGGGTTTCAGTGGTGCAATTTGTTGTACCAGTTGTGGTAACCATGGGCTTGTTTGCTATGGGTTCGGATGCACAAGTTTATACCAAAGGCGCAGAAATTAAGAATGTCTGGGTGCAAAATGCGGCTTTTTTCTGGGTTCCATTCGTTGCGTTTTTCGCAATAAGTGCGTGGTTCGGCATGAATGATATTGCCAGTGCAAAAGCTTCATTCAAAGAGCAATCAGTGATATTCAAACGCCGTGATACTTGGTTGATGTGTATTCTGTACTTGGGTACTTTTGGCTCATTCATTGGTTTTGCAGCAGGTTTTGGGCTATTGATGAAAAGTCAGTTTCCACAAGTTAACGCCACTCAGTATGTGTTTCTCGGTGCGCTCATCGGCGCTATTTCACGTGTGATAGGTGGCAAAGTTTCAGACAAAATCGGCGCAGCTAAGGTCACAACCGCGGTATTCATCGGCATGATTATCGCCGTAATGGGTGTCATTAACTTTTTGCCTGTAAAAGGTGCCGATGGTTCTGGCAGTTTCCAAGGTTTCTTTGCTTGCTTTATCGCTTTATTTGCTTTGACAGGTGTTGGTAATGCATCAACTTTTGCGCAAGTGCCAAAAATCTACTACGCCGTTGCCAAACGTGTACTGGGTGTTAAAGCAACGAGCAATCAAATCGAAATAAACTCGAATAAAGAAGCCGCAGCCACGCTTGGATTCTCTGCTGCTATCGGTGCATACGGCGGCTTTTTTGTACCGAAAAGCTATGGTATGTCGATTAGCGCAACCGGAGGCGTGAAAGCGGCACTCATTGCGTTCATTGTCTATTATGTGATTTGCTTGGTCATCAATTGGTGGTATTACTCACGCAAAGGTGCACAAACACCGTGCTGAGGTTTGAATCATGAACACCCCATGCAATTCGACTCATGTTGGGCCGCATGACATCTGAGCGCAATGATTGCGCTCAGATATTTATTATGAAGACGATGTAATGGAATTGACTTTGGAGCCTTGGATGCTAACCACGCTGATTGCCCTATTCATGGGGCTGGTGGCTATGCTCTATGCAAGTGTTGGGCATGCAGGCGCCTCTGGCTATTTAGCGGTGATGGCGCTGATGGGTATCGCCCCCGTCGAGATGAAGCCAACCGCTCTGGTGCTCAACATCATAGTCTCAACGATCGCTGCGGTTAAATACTACCGTGCAGGCGCATTTTCGTGGCGCATACTCATACCGTTGGTGTCAGCATCCATTCCCTGCGCATTTATCGGTGGCTATCTGAATCTACCTGCATATTGGTATAAACCCATCATTGGTTTGGTATTGATTTATGCCGCATTTTATTCATTTCGTCGCTCATATCACTCAGAACCCATTCAAATTAACCCAGTATCCTCGTGGACACTGGGCTTGACTGGTGCTGTATTGGGCTTGCTCTCAGGTCTAACAGGTGTCGGGGGCGGAATATTTCTAAGCCCACTGCTGCTGCGCATGAATTGGGCTCATGTACGTGTCATTTCAGGCATATCCGCCATGTTTATTTGGGTTAACTCAATTTCAAGTTTATTGGGTGTATTCAGTCATAACGCCACACTTACCCCCGATTTACCTTACTGGCTGTGTACCGTAATCATCGGTGGCTACATCGGCGCGCATCTTGGGAGTCAAAAATTCAACACCCTACTCATCCAACGTATATTGAGTGCCGTCCTACTTGTTTCTGGCCTGAAGATGATGTTCATGTGAGTGCTTAATTAAGAGTAAAATCACGCTTTAATACCGACAAGTCTAAAGCACATGAACGCACTCTTTAAATGGTTCGAATCCCGAATCGATCCCTATCCCGACACCCCACCAACGCCACCCCAATCTGGGCTGTGGCCGTTTTTATTGTCCTGCACGCAGGGGCTGCGTCCGTGGATTTATACCTTGATGTTTTTGACTGCGGGCATTGGTGCGTTTGAGGCGTATTTGTTTCAGATGATGGGGCAGCTGGTGGATTGGCTCACGCATCTGTCCCCTGCGCAGCTGTGGGCTGAGAAGCGCACGGCAATTGTGCTGATGCTGCTGGCGGTGGCCATCAGTCCGCTGTGGGTGTTTGCTGCATCCGGCGTTAAATTTCAAGTGTTGCAAGGCAACTTCCCCATGCGCTTGCGCTGGAATTTTCACCGTTTGATGCTCGATCAAAGTTTGGGCTTTTATCAGGATGAGTTCGCAGGGCGCGTGTCGGCCAAGGTGATGCAGACCGCTCTGGCGGTGCGTGACACGGTGCACATTTTTGCCGACATGTTGGTGTATGTGTTGATTTATTTCCTCACCATGGGGGCGATTTTGGTGGGGTTTGACGGTTGGTTGGTCGTGCCGTTTATCGCGTGGATTACTTTATTTATACTCGCGATGAAATTTTTTGTGCCGCGTCTGCGCGTGACCGCCGAGCGTCAGGCGGATGCGCGTTCGCTGATGTCGGGGCGCGTCACCGATGCGTACAGCAATATTGCCACAGTCAAATTGTTCTCGCACGGACGGCGCGAGTCGGACTATGCCCGCGCTGCGATGCGCGAATTCATGGGCACGGTGCACTCGCAAATGCGCTTGGTCACTCAATTGGAGACCACCAACCACGCCATCAATATGCTGCTCATCGGCAGCACTTCAGCGCTGGGCTTGTGGCTGTGGCAGCGCGGCGACATCGGCGTGGGCGCTATGGCTGCGGCCACCGCGATGACTCTGCGTCTGAATGGTCTGTCGCATTGGATTATGTGGGAGACCGCGCAGCTGTTCGAGAACATTGGCACGGTGCAAGATGGCATGAGCACCCTGTCTAAGCCACACACAGTGCTTGACATTGAGAACGCTCAACCCTTGCAAGTCACTCATGGTCAAATTGAATTTAAAGATGTGAATTTCAACTATGGCGCGGACAAACCCCTGCTCGAGCAGCTCAATCTGTTCATCAAAGCGGGTGAGAAAATCGGTTTGGTCGGGCGTTCAGGCGCAGGCAAATCAACCATCGTGAATTTGCTTTTGCGCTTTTATGATTTGAACAGTGGCAAAATCCTCATCGACGGTCAAGACATCCGTGAAGTGGCACAAAACTCATTGCGCACGCACATCGGCATGGTGACGCAAGACACCTCACTGCTGCACCGCTCGGTGCGTGAGAATCTGACCTATGGTCGTCCTGATGCAACTGATGCACTGATGGAGCAAGCCGCCCAGCGTGCACAGGCACATGAGTTCATCGCACAACTGGCCGATGCCAAGGGTCGTACGGGCTACGATGCGCACGTTGGCGAGCGTGGTGTGAAACTCTCAGGCGGTCAACGCCAGCGCATTGCCATTGCACGCGTGATGCTCAAGGATGCGCCCATCCTGCTGCTCGACGAGGCAACCAGCGCACTGGACTCGGAGGTCGAGAGCGTGATTCAGGAGAGTTTGTATGATTTGATGCAGGGCAAAACGGTGATTGCCATCGCGCACCGACTGTCCACGATTGCGGCCATGGATCGGCTGATTGTGCTCGATCAAGGGCGGATTATCGAGCAAGGCACACACGCTGAACTGCTGGAGAAACAGGGTTTGTATGCGCGTTTATGGGCGCATCAAAGTGGTGGATTTTTGGGCGAAACATAAAAGCATTTGTTACGCTTAGCGCATTTAATGATGGTGCTCATGTAGCGATTTGGGGGTGAGTCGCTCATCAGTAAATGGTTTATACGCAATCGCCTCATCCTGCCATTCGGGTTGCAGTGTGATGTGTTCGATTTTGTGTTTGTCACGCAGCATCAGTCGCGCGCTTTCCAACAAAATCGGCCAACGCACTTCGGGCTCTAACTCCACATGGGCAATCAACACAGGTTGGTTCGGCGACATGCTCCAAATGTGCAGGTCATGCACCGAGGCAATGCCCTCTATATTCTGCAAATCCTCGCCCACGCGCTCGTACTCAATCTCATGCGGCACGCCATCGAGCAAATGCCAACCCGACTCTTTGAGTAGCGCCCAAGTGGATTTGAGCAACAGCACCGCCACCAACATCGACAAAATCGGGTCAATTGGCAACCAGCCCGTGTATTGAATCACCAGCCCTGCGGCAATCGCCGCCACCGAGCCGAGCAAATCACCGAGAACATGAACAAATGCCGCACGAGCATTCATTGAGGATTGATCGCGCAACAGCAGCCATGCGACCAGTAAATTCACGCACAGCCCAATCGTCGCCACCCAAGTCACCGTGGCACCCTGCACGGGAGTTGGGTGCATCAATCGCCCAACCGCCTGTGTCGCTATCCATACAATGATGGCGAGCATGACCAGCGCATTCACGAATGCGGCGATGATCTCAACACGGGTGTAGCCGAAGGATAATTTGCTCGAAGCTGGGCGCGATGCATATCGTTGCGCCACAAAGGCCAAGCCCAACGACGCCGCGTCAGTGAGCATGTGCCCAGCATCTGAGAGCAAAGCCAATGAGCCTGAGCTAAAACTGGCGAAAATTTCCACCAAGGCAAATCCACCCGTAAGCAGCAGCGCAATTCCGAGGTAATGAGCGGCAGTGTAGTGGGTCTGGTGTTGATGATGGGCGTCGCCCGCATCGTGGTGGTGGTAAGCTGACATAGGTTCTTAGTGGGTGCTGCTTGGGTTAGATAAATGATGGATGGAGCAATATTAATTCAGCCACCCACATCACGCCAAGCCGAACGAAGGCCGTTCAGCTCCTGCGAAATTCAGATGTGCGCTGATTGCGCATTAAGCGTGATTGGAAACTTGTGCAATCGCTTCGATTTCGAACAACGCGCCTTTTGGCAAGCTGGCTACGCCCACGGTTGAGCGTGCGGGGAATGGTTCGGCCACGTGTTGCTTCATGATTTCGTTCACCGTGGCAAAGTCGTTCAAATCGGTGAGAAACAAGGTGAATTTAACCACGCTGGCGAATGAGCCGCCCGCTTCTTTCAAAATTTCACCCAGATTGTTGAACGCTTGGTTCGCTTGCGCTTCTAAACCTTCAACCAAATCGCCTGCGGGCGTCAAACCAATTTGGCCTGAGGTGAATAACAAGCCACCCAATTTGACCGCTTGTGAATACGGGCCAATGGCGGCTGGTGCTTTGTTGGTACTAATGATGTGGCGTGTCATGGTGTTCTCCTTGAGGTTCGTTTGGATGACGCATTGTAGCAAATCTACTGCTGTTGCATAATTATTGCATCGATGTGACATCGATATTGCATCATTATTGCTTTGCTAACTCGACTCAATAGAGTCACACGTCTGACAGCGGCTGCTATTTGGCAATGAAGCCATAGTCACGCTCAACCTTGGCAATCCGGGTGAAGTACTGCGCGTACCACTGCTCACGCCCTTGGTTCCGCGCAATCGCGTGCTCTATGTTCTGGCGCCACTGGCTGATGTGCGCCAAGCTGGCCCAATAGGAC
>CAZDLD010000028.1:11377-16155 GCA_964506355.1 uncultured Hydromonas sp. | reverse complement strand
CTTCACCGTTGATGCGATGTTGCATCTTAGCTTGCGTAGCGATAACTTTACTCCAATCCTGTGTACATTCGTTAAAACAAAAAATCCCCAAACGCTTTTTTATACAAAGCGCAAGGGTGTTTTGTTTCGCTTATTTTTTGCTGTTTACGTCCGCCATAATATGCGCTACAAAGGCTGGGACGCTCATCACGCCTAAGTCTTGGTTGCCACGCGCTCGCACGGCAACTGAGTTGGCATCGCGTTCTTTGTCGCCTACGACTAAGATGTAGGGAACTTTTTGTAAACTGTGCTCGCGAATTTTATACGTAATCTTCTCATTACGCAAATCTAATTGCACTCTAAGTCCTTGTTTTTCAAACTCTTGTGCCACTTGCGCCACATATTCGGCCTGAGCTTGTGAAATATTGGCAATCACGACCTGTACGGGCGCCAACCATGTGGGCAATGCGCCCGCGTGGTTCTCTAGCAATATCCCCATGAATCGTTCCATCGAGCCCAAAATCGCTCGGTGCAGCATCACAGGGCGCTGGCGCGAGTCATCGGCGGCGACGTACTCAGCGTCCAGACGCTCAGGCAGCACGAAGTCGAGCTGCAAGGTGCCGCACTGCCATGAGCGGCCAATCGCGTCCTTGATGTGGTATTCAACTTTCGGGCCGTAGAATGCGCCTTCACCGGGCAATTCTTCCCAAGTGATGCCGCAGGCGGTCAATGCTTGACGCAGGCCGTCCTCGGCCTTGTCCCATACTTCATCTGAACCCGCACGTTTTTCGGGGCGCAAACTCAGTTTAATCGACACGTCATTAAAGCCGAAGTCCTTGTAAATGCTCATGGTCAGCTCATTGAATGCTTTGGCCTCGGCCACCACTTGATCTTCGGTACAGAAGATATGTGCATCGTCCTGCACGAAGCCGCGCACGCGCATCAAGCCATGCAGCGAGCCCGATGGCTCATTGCGGTGGCACGAGCCAAATTCGGCCAAACGAATCGGCAGCTCACGGTACGAGCGCAACGCGTGGTTAAACACCTGAACGTGCCCAGGGCAGTTCATTGGTTTGACCGCGTATTCGTATTTCTCAGACTCGGTAACAAACATATTGTCACGGTAGTTTTGCCAGTGGCCTGACTTTTCCCAAAAGGTTTTGCTCATCACTTGCGGGGTGCGGATTTCATCGTAACCCGCGACTTTCAGTCGGCGGCGGATGTATTGCTCGATTTCTTGCCAAATGGTCCAGCCCTTGGGATGCCAAAACACCATGCCCGGTGCTTCGTCCTGCAAATGGAACAAGTCCAGCGAGCGACCCAAGCGGCGGTGGTCGCGCTTCTCTGCTTCTTCGAGCATCATCAGGTAGGCCGCTTGGTCTTCTTTCTTCGCCCAAGCCGTGCCGTAGATGCGTTGCAGCATTTCGTTGTTTGAGTCACCGCGCCAGTAAGCGCCCGCGACTTTCATCAATTTAAATACTTTAAGTTTGCCTGTCGATGGCACGTGTGGCCCACGGCACAAATCAATGAATTCGCCTTCGCGGTACAGGCTGATTTTTTGATCCGCTGGAATCGCGGCAATCAACTCGGCTTTGTAAGCCTCGCCCTGTTCGGTAAAGAACTTGACCGCATCGTCACGCGACCATTCTTCGCGGGTGACGGCTTCGTCTTTCTTGACCAGTTCAGCCATTTTGTTCTCGATGGCGATGAGATCGTCAGGCGTGAATGGGCGTTTGTAGGCAAAGTCGTAGTAAAAACCATTTTCAATCACAGGCCCGATGGTCACTTGCGCATCGGGGTAGAGCGATTTGACCGCATAGGCGAGCAAATGCGCGGTGGAGTGGCGAATGACGTCCACACCCTCGGCGTCCTTATCGGTGACGATGGCCAGCTGCGCGTCGGCCTCAATCAGATACGAGGTGTCAACCAGCTCGCCGTTCACTTTGCCTGCCAATGCGGCTTTTGCCAATCCTGCGCCGATGCTGCCGGCGACTTGGGCGACTGTGACCGCGCTGTCAAATGCGCGCTGCGAGCCGTCTGGAAGAGTAATCGTGACCATGGTAACCTCGTTAATGATGTTGGTTAAATTGCATTTGATGCAGTTTGCGTGCAAATTGAGCACACTCAGTTTAAAAATTGCGAAAAAAAAGACCCACCGATGTGAGCCTTTTGTCTTGTGTGTCTATTCGACCAACCATGACGGCTCACCGCGCAATAAATTCCGTTGTGCTGTGCGTGTGCGCATAAATACGGGTGCGGGTTGTTGGGGTCATGATTGTAAAAATTTGGTAGGCGAAATTGGATTCGAACCAACGACCTCCACGATGTCAACGTGGCGCTCTAACCAACTGAGCTATCCGCCTATATGTATCAATATTGAAACAAGACGCGCATTGTAGCACAACAATGCCGCTTTGACAAATCTCGCAGGGTCGATTGTGGCCGATTTCGGTGCGCGGCTGCCGGCCATTCGCGCGCGCCGCTCTTTACCTCACGCTGACGGCGGGAGCAGGACCGCGCCCGTTTTGCTCTGCATCAATTCGAAATCCACCTCAGGTGCATACTCCAGCACCTGCAATCCGCGCTCGGTGACATCCATCACGCCCAAATCGGTGATGATGCGATTGACCACGCCCACACCCGTGAGCGGCAAATCACATTCGGCGAGGATTTTGAAATCCTCACCTGAGCCGTCTTTGCGTCGCGCGGTGTGCTCCATCAGCACAATGATACGGCGCACGCCAGCGACCAAGTCCATCGCGCCGCCCATGCCCTTGACCATTTTGCCCGGGATCATCCAGTTGGCCAAATCGCCCTTGACCGAGACCTGCATGGCGCCGAGGATGGACACATCGACATGACCGCCGCGTATCATTGCGAATGAATCGGCGGATGAGAAAATCGACGAGCCAGCCAAGGTCGTAATCGTTTGCTTGCCTGCGTTGATTAAGTCGGGATCGATTTGCTCTTCGGTGGGGAATGGCCCGATGCCCAACAGACCGTTTTCAGACTGCAGCCAAACTTCCTTATCCGCCTCAATGTAATTGGGCACCAAGGTTGGCAAGCCTATGCCCAGATTGACGTAATAGCCATCTTGAAGCTCTTGTGCGGCGCGCGCTGCCATTTGTTCTTTGCTCCATGCCATGTCGTGCTCCTTATTTTTGTGTGAGGGTGCGTTGTTCAATGCGTTTTTCGGGGTGTGCGTTGAGCACGATGCGCTGTACAAATATCCCCGCGGTGTGCACCTCATCCGGATCAAAGCTGCCATTCTCTACAATTTCTTCCACCTCAACCACGGTGACGCGTCCAGCGGTCGCAATCATGGGATTGAAATTTCGTGCGGTGCGGTGGTAAATCAAGTTGCCTGAGCGATCGGCCTTCCAAGCTTTGACCAAGGCGACATCGGCGGTCAAGGCGTGCTCCATCAAATAAGTCTGACCGTTGAATTCACGGGTTTCTTTGCCCTGTGCCACCAGTGTGCCCACGCCTGTTTTGGTAAAAAACGCAGGGATGCCCGCGCCACCAGCGCGCAGCTTCTCGGCCAAAGTGCCCTGTGGCGTGAACTCCAGCGCCAGCTCGCCTGCAAGATACTGACGTTCAAACTCTTTGTTCTCACCCACATACGAGGCAATCATTTTTTTGATTTGGCGCGTGCGCAGCAACATGCCCAAACCAAAATCATCAATGCCCGCGTTGTTCGAAATGCAGGTCAAATTCTGCACGCCCGAGTCGCGCAGCGCTGCAATCAGCGCCTCTGGAATACCACACAGGCCGAATCCACCGACCGCGATGGTTTGACCATCGGCGACGATGTCTGCCAGTGCGCTTTGGGCGCTATCGAAAATTTTATTGGCCATTGTTATTCCTTAATTTGTGCGTGCGAACATTGAGTTTTTGAGCAACCATCCTTAGCAAGAAACGGCCGCGCAATTGTCCTCGTGAATTTCACTTCAAGTCCGAACAATACGCCATTTGGGGAGGGTGCTCAATGCGTAGAAATACTTGTTTGAATTGTGGGTAAATTGTGGCACAATCATCTACAGTTCAGGCGTTTTACTGTACTGAATAGATACTACCTTAGATTCAACAATTATTGTAATTTTAAAGGAGTGAGACATGAAGCGACGTTCGTTTTTAAAAACAGCAGGTGCAGCAGCAGGTGCAGGTTTATTGGTGGCATGTTCGGGTAAAGGTTCTGGTTCCGCAGCAGCCGGTGGCGGCAAGATTGAATGGACGCTGGCATCTAGCTTCCCGAAAAATTTGGACACCATTTTTGGCGCAGCAGAAACTTTTGCCAACAAAGTTAAAGAGCTCTCTAATGGCGAGTTTATCATCCACGTTAAAGCAGCAGGCGAAGTGGTTCCCGGCCCTGAAGTGCTCAACGCAGTTCAAAACAAAACCGTTCAAATGGGTCACACTGCTTCTTACTATTTCTTTGGTAAAGATGCGACGTTTGCATTTGACACCGCCATTCCATTTGGTATGAATTCACGCCAGCACGTCGCTTGGATGATTCACGGTGGTGGTATGGACTTGATGCGCGAGCATTTCAAAAAACACAATGTGGTTAACTTCTTGGGCGGCAACACCGGCACGCAAATGGGCGGCTGGTACAAGAAAGAAATCAAAACCGTTGCCGATTTGAACGGTCTCAAACTGCGCGTGGGTGGCTTTGCGGGTAAAGTGATGGCCAAATTGGGCGTGGTACCGCAACAAATTCCAGGCGGCGAAATTTACACCGCACTTGAAAAAGGCACCATCGACGGCGCTGAATGGATTGGCCCTTACGATGATGAGAA
>CAZDLD010000028.1:0-11367 GCA_964506355.1 uncultured Hydromonas sp. | reverse complement strand
GGAAGGTGGCGCAAACTTGTCATTCTACGTAAACGCTGAAGAATACGAAAAACTCCCAGCCAATTACAAAGCCATCATCGATACAGCCACCATGTTTGCACACACCGACATGCAAGCAAAATACGATGCCAAAAACCCACCTGCATTGGTCAAACTGCTGCAAAGCGGCGCGAAACTGCAAGCGTTCCCAGAAGAAATTATGGCCGCATCATTCAAAGCCACTCAAGAAGTGGTCGCAGAAGAAGCAGCTAAAAATCCTGGGTTCAAAAAGGTATTGGACAGCTGGTTGGCTTTCCGCCACAACGAGGTTCAATGGTTTGCAGTGGCTGAGAAATCGTATGCCGATTTCGCAACCACCCATCCTTGGAAACCAGGCGCGTAATCAGCATTCAAACGCTACGCGTTACCAACTAAAAACGCACCATGTTCGCATGGTGCGTTTTTTTTGTACTCGCTTCTCCAAAGTTTTCCAGTCTTTCCATGCTGCAACCCGAGTTCTGATCCATTGGGGTGTGGCTCAAACGACGTTTCAGCTGCTCGGTGCGGGCACACATTCCACACCCGCACATTCCCGCCTCACATCGACCGAATACCGAACGAATACCGACACAGTATTAACGGGCATAGAAAAACGCACCATCTGCATGGTGCGTTTTCTGGTTGCGCTTACCTTTTGTGTTATCCAATTACTTGGTTGGCACGAAGTCAAACGTTGGCGCTTTGCTCGCTGGCGCTGGGGCTGCGCTCGGCTTGGCTGGCGCCGTTGGTTCACTTGGTTTGATGTCCAGAGGTGCGGGCGTTGGTGCTGCTGGTGCTGGCACGCTGGCTGGCGGCGTGATGTCCAAGTTCAACACAGGCGCTGCACCTTTCTCAACTTTACCACCATACGCGGCATGTTCCGTTTGAACAATGCTGGGCACAAAGATGATGAGGCCGACCATAAACAACTGAATCAGTACAAACGGAATCGCGCCGATGTAAATATCCATGGTGCTGATGGTTTTGCTCGCCACAGAGCGCAGGTAAATCAACGCAAAGCCAAATGGCGGGTGCAAGAATGAGGTCTGCATATTCACAGCCAACAACACGCCCAACCACACCAAATCAATCCCCAGCTTGTCCGCAACAGGCACGATCAAAGGCACAATGATGAACGAGAGCTCAAAAAATTCCAAGAAGAACGCCAACACAAAGAACAAAATATTGATGAAAATCAAGAAGCCCAACGTGCCCCCCGGAATCGAAGTCAATAAATGCTCGACCCACAAATTACCGTTGTACATTTGAAATACCGCGTTGAACACGCTTGAGCCAATCAGGATGAAAATCACAAAACTGGTCAACTTTAAGGTCGATTCCATCGCTTGTTTGCCCAGACTCATGCTTAGGCGCCCCTTGGCCGCTGCCAAAATAATCGCACCCAAAGCACCCAAACCGCCGCCTTCAGTCGGCGTCGCAATACCCAGACCAATGGTACCCAACACCAAGAAAATCAATGCCAAGGGCGGCACCATCACAAACACCACGCGCTGCGCCATGTCGCTCAGAACATTCCAATTCATGCGCGCATCAAGCTTGGCAAAACCAAACACCGACAACACCGCCACAGCAAGTCCGATGATGAACGCACGGCTGTAAGATTCTTCAGCATTGATTGCGCCCAAAATGAATTGGCCACCTTCGACGTTGCGGGTCACAAAACTATAAAACGCGTAATACACCAAACCTGTGAACAACAATGCCACCACCAATGAGATCATGCCCGAAGCACCCTTGGCAGTACGTTTAAACGTACGCGCTGACACTGGCAAAGCAGGTACCCAAGACGGACGGAAAATCGACACTGCAAAAATATACAACGCATACATACCCATGAGCATGAAACCAGGTGTAAATGCCGCTTTGTACAAGTCACCCACAGGTTTGCCCAACTGACTGGCCAACAAAATCAACACCAACGAGGGCGGAATAATCTGAGCCAAAGTACCCGACGCAGCGATCACACCCGTCGCCACTCGGTTGTTGTAGCCATATTTATTCATCAAGGGCAGCGAAATCAAACCCATGGCAATCACCGATGCTGCCACCACGCCCGTGGTCGCAGCCAACAAGCCACCAACGAAAATCACCGCATAGGCCAAACCACCGCGCACAGGGCCAAACAACTGACCGATGGTGTCGAGCAAATCCTCAGCCATGCCCGATCGTTCCAATATCAAACCCATGAAGGTGAAAAATGGAATCGCCAGCAGCGTGTCGTTCATCACTGCATTTTGAAATATTCGCAAGGGCAAGACTTGCAAGCTGTCGGGGTTGTATATCCCCAAAGCAATGCCCAACGCCGCAAAGCTAATGCCTGTAGCCGCCAATGAAAAGGTAATCGGAAAACCCGACATTAAGAAAACGATGAGCCCCAAAAACATCAAGGGCGCGATATAAGCTACGATAAACTCCATGTGTCTCTCCGCTTTAAATAATTATGAGATGCGCTCTATTGCAGTTGTGCGCATCATTGCGTGTGTTTGTGTGCGTTTCAATGCAAACATCAGTGTTTGATTGAAGCGCCGACTTCTTCGATATAGGCTTTGACCTCGTCATCCGCACTCTTGTGCTCACGACGCAGTTCACTGAATGGAATCAGACCTTTGAAATAGGCCACACGCTTGATGATTTCGGAAATGCCTTGCAAAATCAGCAACAAAAAGCCTATGCTAATTAAGGTCTTGAACGGCCACAACGGCAAAAAGCTGTTGCCGCTGGTTTCGTGCGAGTTATAAGAATTGGCGACAAAGCTTAAGCTGAAATAAAACACCAAAATACACACGGGCAGTAAAAACAATGTAAACCCAATCAAATCCATCAGCATTTGGCCGCGCTCTGACCAGCGACCCGCAACCACATCGATGCGCACATGCTCGTCCAGACGCAAAGTGTAGGCCGACCCCAACAAAAAAATCACGCCAAAGAGAAACAATTGCGTCTCGCTCATGGCGTTTGAATAGTCTTTATAAAATGCGCTGGTCTCAAACATCTTGCGCAACAAGGCATTGAGCGAGCACACCATTACCGACAACAACACCGCCCAAATCGCAAATTTACCCACTTTGACACTCAAACCATCAATCAACTTCGATAGATGCAACAAGCCCTTCATAGCCATCTCCTCATTACTTATAATAATCACGTGACTCGACCCAACCATAGAGCAAACTGCTCAAACCCCACGGTTGGCACTGCTTTTGTATGTAAAAGTAGTATAACCCTTTATACCCCTTGATTGTCAATTATCAATACGGCGTAATTTTACTTATAGCGCTATGCACAACCCGATAAAGCCTGCTTATTGGCTGTGCTCAGAGCGCAAACGCCACAACAGCCAAAGATACGCCAGAAGCGCACACAGCCCCAAGACCCCAAAAGCCCCTCGATAGGCATTGAGTGTCGAAAACCCTACCGACAAAAAGACATCAACCAACAAACCCAAACCCCATTGCCACGCAAACGCACCACCGAAAATCAGCACGTTGTAAGCGGTCAAAGCACGCCCCGCTTCTTGCGGCGCATAACGCATGGCCAAGGCGGGTTGAACCATCAGCATCAAGCTGGACGCGCCGAAGAACAAAGACAGCACCCAACCATTGGCTGCAGCGCCCAAGACGATTACCAGCAACAAAGCGGTCAAACTGAATGGAACACCCCAGCGCAACAACTTATTGACCGAGATTCCCGAGTGGGTGAGGCGGGGCAACACCCAACCCCAAATGGCATAGACCACCAACATCACCGAATTAATGATGAACAAGCCCTGAGCCGCGCCATGAGCATCCAACCCAGTTACTTTGGTCAACCACGGCCCCGCCCACAGGGTTTGCATAGCCATCATGCCGCCATTATTGACCAGCGCCAACGGTGCCACCGTCCAAAAATAAGGATTGCGCACGATGGGTGCATAGCTTTTCAATAACGATTGGGTCTGCAGCGCCGAAGCCTGCGGCTTATGCCAGCGCGGCACTTGCCACAGTATCAGCAATATGGTCAGCGCAAACAGCCCAGCCAGCGCCATAAATAGCGCTCGCCACCCCATGATGGGCACAACAGCCTGCACGGGCGAAGTGGCCATCAGCAAGCCCGCCGCACCGACCATGAGCATCCAAGAGTTCGCACGCAATTGCAAATCACCATCCAACCAATGACGATAACCGAGCAGCGGCCCCATCAAACACGCGCACATGCCGATGCCGCCCAAAAATCGCGCCAACAGCATCCACGCGAAACTTGGTGCCCAAGCAAACAACACACTGCTGCCCACGCCCAAGCTGAGAAAAATAACCAGCATGTGACGCGGGCCAAACTGGTCGAGCCAGCGCCCCAGCGGCAGCTGCATCAATGCAAAGCCAAAGAAATAAGCACTGCCCAGCAGTCCGAGCTGACCTGCGGACAAGGCGAACTCCACGCTCAAACTGGGCGCTAGCGTTGCGGTCACGCTGCGCAACAGCGAGGATAAAAAATAACCCAAGGAAAAAATGATAAAGACCACAATGGCACGATTTTTAGATAAAAGCATTGACGGTCTTTCGAATGAAGTTTGCTACTGAAATGGTCGGGCTGCCGTACCAAGTGCGTGCGGTCAGTACGGTAATGTCACGATACAATGACTTGGATGCCACCGCTTTGTCCGCACTGCCCGAAAGTAGCTGTGCGCAAAGATGTTGACCATAACGGGTACCAACCCGATTAAATTAAAGAAACGATTAACGGCGTTTATATACAAACACCGCCCATAACAACACCGTACCCAGCAGCGCAATCAGCGACCACAACGGTATGCTCAAACCAAAAATCAAAGGCAAATTGGCATTGCAAAACCCATTGGCCGAAAACATACTTGGCCACCACTGCGCCATCGGCAAACGGTTCACAAAATTTTCAACGGGATCGATGCCGCACTGCTCTGAGGGGCGCATCAGTATCGAGACATGATAGGCCGCGACCGCAGCCCCCGCCAGTCCACTGAGCATCGCCAACACATCCGCCCACGTGGGTAAGCGCCCTTTAATCAAACCCGCAAGCGCAAAAAGCCCCATCGCCCAATAACCATAGCGCTGCATCACACACAGCGGACACGGCGCCAAATCATACGCGGTCTGCATGTAGTAGGCCGCCACGATAGGCAATGCGCACACCAACAACAGCAGGGCGTAGCTGATGCGATGAGTTGCGGGAACGGTGGTGAAAATTCGCTTTTGCTTGTATAAACGCTTCATGGGGTCGTGACTTTTATGAGGTCTGGCTACGAGACGGCGCAAAATTGCGCCGCTTAACTGTGACTTTACAAGATATTCACAACCAACGCCACATAAACCAGTAAAATACGGCTTCTTTTGTATTGAATGATTGGGATTTAACAATGAATGTATTGGTCATCGGTGGTGGCGGGCGCGAACACGCGCTGGCGTGGAAATTGGCGAACTCGCCTAAGGTTAAAGCGGTGTTTGTCGCACCGGGCAACGCGGGCACAGCACATCTGCCCAAAACCACCAACATCACCCAAGTGGACAATGCCGCATTGGTTCAATTCGCCAAAAACAACGACATCAGTTTGACCGTGGTCGGCCCCGAAGCACCACTGGCGAAGGGCGTCGTCGATGCGTTCCGCGCAGAAAATCTGGCCATCTTTGGCCCGACCAAAGCCGCTGCACAATTGGAAAGCTCCAAAGCCTTTGCCAAAGACTTCATGGCGCGCCACCACATCCCCACTGCATTTTATGACGTGTTCACCGACACCCAAGCCGCACACGAGTATGTCAAGAAACACGGCGCACCCATCGTCATCAAGGCCGACGGTTTGGCCGCTGGCAAAGGCGTGGTGGTTGCAATGACCGAGCAAGAAGCGCACCAAGCCATTGACGATATGCTTGAGGGCAATCGCCTCGGCGACGCAGGGGCGCGTGTGGTGATTGAAGAATTTTTAGCAGGCGAAGAAGCCAGCTTCATCGTGTTGTGTGATGGCGAGCACGCCCTACCTTTGGCTACCTCACAAGATCACAAACGCCTGCTCGACGCCGATCAAGGTCCCAACACCGGCGGCATGGGTGCGTACTCCCCCGCGCCCGTGGTGACCGATGCGGTGTACGAGCGCGCCATGAACGAAGTCATACACCCGACATTGAATGGCATGAAAGCCGATGGCATCGTATTCACTGGGTTTTTGTACGCAGGCTTGATGATTTCACCCGACGGCAGCATCAAGGTACTCGAATTCAACTGCCGCATGGGTGACCCCGAAACCCAACCCATCATGCGCCGTTTGCAATCCGATTTGTTCGATGTGCTGCTCGCAGGCGCACAGGGACAACTGAATCAAGTGCAATTGGACTGGTCGTCTGATGTCGCGCTCGGCGTGGTATTGGCCGCGGCCAAATACCCCGACACCCCGCGCACGGGCGATGTGATGCACATCGCCACCGACAGCGAGCAATGCGTGACCTTTCATGCGGGCACAGCGCTTAATGCCGATGGCGATACAGTCACCGCAGGCGGGCGTGTGTTGTGCGTCACGGCCACAGCCCCGACTTTGCGCGAAGCACAAAATGCGGTATACGCCCACATCAAGGGCATCGAGTTCGCTGGCATGCAGTATCGCACGGACATCGGCTACCGCGCAGTGGATTTGATTTAATTCGCCCTATGAACCCCAGCGCCAACGCCTCGCCCATCTTGCTGTTCGGTGGCAGTTTCAACCCGCCACACTTGGCGCATTTTCGTTTGCTGCACGCGGCGTTGGACGGTTTGAAATTAAGCCATGGCGAAATGATACCCAGTGGTCAGCCATGGCAAAAGCCACACGTCGTGGCCGCCGCCCATCGAATGGCGATGCTCACACTGGCCGCTCAGGACGACGCGCAGGCGTGGCTCAGCGCCCACCCAGAGCACCCCTACCCCATACACATCAACCCAATGGAAACTGAGCTGGACGCGCCCTCGTACACGGTGGACACGCTCACTGAGCTGCGTCGTCAGCACCCCAGCGTCCCATTGATTTGGCTCATTGGTTCCGATCAGTTGGCGAATTTACACACTTGGCGCAATTGGCAGGGGATATTGCAATTGGCTCATTTGGCGGTGGCGCAGCGCGCAGGTCACACTGTGAACAGTTCGGACATCGCTGATGCATCGGTGCGCAGCCACTACGCCACCCACCACTGCCGCGCACAAGATTCCGCATGGCGCAACTGCAAGCACGGCCTGTTCATCGAGGTGGAGGCGCCCGCGATGGCCATCTCGTCAACGGCGATACGCGCACAAATTACCCAAGGTCAAGCCACACCAGAGTTGAGCCCATCGGTACAAAACTACATTTTTTCTCACGATTTGTATCAATCTTCCAATTAAATTGTTGCGTCGCAGCAATTTAACAACCGTACTCAAGATCACCAGCACCCACAAAAATCCTTGATTTCGACACAATATCAAACACTTGCACCAAAATAACTCACGCCGCACCTTATCAACGCTCTCCCAGCACCAAAAAATCATTGCAATGCAACAACGAAACATGCGCCGATGTATTGCCAAGACCCTCAAGCCTTGATATAGTCACGCAACTTCAACGATTCGCAAGAATTGATCGAGGGTTTCACAAGTCGGTTTTTCGCACCTGATGGGTGCTCACTTCGCAGGGAACCGACCGCGTGATACAGCTGAATTTGTAAAGAAGTTTGGCAGGAGACAATACCACACGAGCACGCTCGTAATTATAAAAAAATGAAAGGCGACCTGTTTACAGGTCGCCTTTTCAATGGCGCTATCAAACGCGTTGTTCAACGCAACGCAACCCCCAAACACACGCCCACACAGACGACACAGCCGAGCCAATGGTTGTGCAAAAATGCCTTGAAGCAAGCCATGCGCTCACGCCAGCGTATCAATCGATGGTGGTACAGCGCAATCAATGCCGCCACACCCAGCGCCACAAAGTACCCCACACCCCAAGCCGCCTGCACACCAAGCACGGCCATCATAATGATGAACACCGCGTAGCACACCATCAATGCCGCCACATCGTAGCGCCCGAAGGTGATGGCCGAGGATTTAATCCCGATTTTCAAATCGTCGTTCTTGTCCACCATCGCATACTCAGTGTCGTAGGCAATCGTCCAAAAGACATTGGCCAGCAACAACCACCACGCCACAGCAGGCACCTGCCCCTGTACCGCGGCAAACGCCATCGGAATGCCAAAACCAAAGGCAATGCCCAAATAGGCTTGAGGAATCGCAAAAAACCGTTTGAAAAACGGATAAGACCCCGCCAACGCCACCGCGATTAAGGACAGTTTTTGCGCCAAAGGATTGAGAAACACCAGCAGAACCGCCGCGCACAGGATCAACACCAGAGCCAGCAACAAGGCCTCACGCGTGCTCACCTGTCCACTGGTCAATGGCCGAAGCGCGGTGCGCTCGACATGACGGTCAAAATCACGGTCGGCATAATCATTGATGACGCAACCCGCCGCCCGCATCAACAGCGTGCCCAGCACAAACACCAGCGTGAGCCCCACCGATGGCCAGCGCCCCACCATGGCCGCCGCCCAAACCAAGCCCCACAAGGTGGGCCAGAGCAGCAGCATGATGCCGATGGGCTTGTCCATGCGCGTCAAACGCCAGTACAACTTTAATTTATCCAACATATCACCTAAGCTCCACAAACATTCCTCATCTGACAATGACATCCTCGCAATTGTCGCAATATTCACATTTTCGCAACTGTCGCACGCGCCGCACACCTCAACTCACAACAAATCCACACCCTGCAGCCCACAGTCCCGCACCGCTTGGGCGAGCGCCTCGCACGCCGCTGTGCGAGAAAAATGCTTGCGCCAGACCAGCACCACCCGACGCATCGGCGCGTCGCCCAGCGCGCCTGCTTCATGGTAGAGCGGGATGTAACTTAAGCCAGCTGCTTCACTTTGCGCACTGGCGTGCGCAGGCACGGCCAAGGCAGGCATCACCGTCACGCCCACGCCCGCGGCAGCCATATAGCGCAGCGTCTCTAAGGAGGAACCTGAAAAATTCTGCACCGCCTGACCGTCCGCCACCTGATACACCGAAGCATTGGGCGCAGAGCGCAGCACATGGTCGCGAAAGCAATGCCCTGCCCCCAGCACCAACAGCGACTCGTGGCTCAACTCCTCATTCGAGAGGCGTTTGCGTTTGGCCCACGGGTGACTGCTGGCCACCGTCACGAAGAACGGCTCGTCGTACAAGGCGCTTATCTCCAACCCCGCCTCGTCAATCGGCAGCGCCAAAATCGCCGCATCAAGCTTGCCCTGCTTGAGCCAATCGAGCAACTGGTGGGTGTAATTTTCCTGCACGATGAGTGGCATTTGCGGGTATTGAGCGGGCAAGGACTTCATCAGCGAGCCGAGCAAATACGGTGCGATGCTGTAAATAATCCCCACCGACAGCGCGCCGTTGAGCGGATCTTGGCCCTGCTGGGCGATTTCGCCTATGGCCGCCGCCTCGTTGAGCACCACCTGCGCCTGCGCAATCACGCGCTCGCCCACCGCAGTGAGCGCGACGTCCTGCACGCTGCGCTCAAACAGCGCCATGCCCAGCTCATCCTCAAGCTTTTTAATCGCCACCGACAAGGTCGGCTGACTGACGAAGCACGCCGCAGCGGCACGTCCAAAGTGTTTCTCACGCGCCAGTGCGACGGCATAGCGCAATTCGGTCAGGGTCATGCGTGCCTCTTGAGTGGATTAAAATCACATTGTACCCAATCAACCCAAAGTGGGCATAGGCTTCAAGCAACTTGAATAGAAACAGGGCGATTCATACCGAATCGCCCTGTTCACTTTAATACACAGTTTAAAGTCTATCAATCTTCATCATTGACCAAAACTTCTTTGCCACGCAGTTTCAGTATCAATGGAATCAACAACCACATCGCCGCCACAATCACAAATCCCAGAGAAATCGGATGCGTGCTTGGGTTGACAAATATGCCCCAATTGCCTTGAGAAATATTCAGCGCACGACCCAAATTCGCTTCCATCATCGGGCCGAGAATCACGCTCAAGACCAAGGGTGCGACTGGGTAATCATGCTTGGCAAAGAAAAAGCCCAAAGCGCCACACAACAGCAGTATCCACAAATCCATGATGGCATTTTGAGAGGACAGCACACCAAAAATCGAAATCGACAGAATCAAGGGCAACAGGTACTGAGCAGGCGTGTCGATGATTTTGGCAAACACTTTGACCAAAGGCAGGTTCAAAATCAACAACATCACATTACCAATGAACATACTGGCAATCAAACCCCATGCCACGGTGGGATGCTCTGAGAACAGCAATGGCCCCGGCTGCACGTTGTACATAATCAGCGCCCCCATGAGAATTGCCGCTGTACCTGAGCTCGGAATCCCCAAGGTCAGCAAAGGCACCATCGCGCCACCCGATGCCGCGTTGTTCGCAGTTTCAGGGCCAGCCACACCCGCAATCGCGCCATGACCGAATTTTTCAGGGGTTTTGGAAATTTTCTTTTCCATCACATACGAGAAGAACGAGGCCAAAATTGCCCCCGCACCGGGCAAAATACCAATGAAAAAGCCCAAAATCGAACCACGCGCAATTGGCCCGACGCTTTCTTTCATCTCGCTTTTTGATGGATACAAGCTGGTGATTTTTGCCATTTGGATGTCTTGTGCGTCTTCATGCAAGATGGTTTTGAACACCTCACCGACCGCAAACAAGCCCACCGCCAAGGTCAAAAAGGCAATCCCTTCAGACAAAGACAACACGCCAAAGGTAAAGCGTTCAACGCCTGAGAACTGATCCGTGCCGATGGTGGCAATAAGCAAACCCAAGGTGGTCATAATCAAGGCCTTGACCATCGATTTTCCCGCCAGACCCGAAATCGCACACAGACCCAAAATCATCAGCGAGAAATACTCCACACTGCTGAATTTAAGTGCCATGCGCGACAGTGGCTCAGCCAAAAACACCAAGGCGATCAAAGTCACAATGCCACCGATGAACGAACCAATCGCCGAAATCGACAGCGCGCTGCCCGCACGCCCCTGCTTGGCCATCTGATAGCCATCCAATGCGGTGACCACGGATGATGACTCACCGGGCGTATTGAGCAGAATCGACGTGGTCGAGCCGCCGTACATCGCGCCATAATAAACACCCGCCAACAAAATAATCGAGCTGGTGGCCGACTCCTCATTGCTCAAGCCCATCGAGCTGGTGATGGTCGCTGTAATCGGAATCAGAAGCGCCACGCCACTCATCGGCCCAATCCCCGGCAACACGCCGACCACCGTACCGAGCAGCACGCCCAAGAACGCGAACAGCAAGTTGT
>CAZDLD010000027.1:0-16233 GCA_964506355.1 uncultured Hydromonas sp. | reverse complement strand
AACTAGTACACTAATAAACGAACTTACATTCATTTTTAGCAACACACCTTCGCATCACTCAAGCACACCCATCGAACCTTTATGATTAACCCACATATTCCAACCCCCAACCTGTATATCATTGGTGATGTTCAAGGCTGCGCCGACGCCCTGCGCCGATTGCTCGCGCAGATTCCCGAGGATGCGGATGTGTGGTTTTGTGGTGATTTGGTCAACCGCGGCCCCGACAATTTGGGCGTGCTGCAGCAGGTGCGTGATTTGGGGACGCGAGCGCGTGTGGTTCTGGGCAACCACGACATTCATTTGCTGGGCGTGGCGGCAGGTGTCCGCGATGCGGGACGACTCGATACGCTGGACGATATTTTGAACTCGCCACAGCGTCAAGAATGGCTCGACTGGCTGCGTGCATGGCCGCTGGCGCATTATGAACACGGCTTGTTGATGGTGCACGCTGGGGTGTTGCAGCAATGGTCGGTCAAACAAATTTTGAAACACTCGCAGGCGGTGCAGGACTTCTTGTCTGGCCCTTATGAGGCAGAACAGTTGCGCTCACTGTTTGGCAGCTCGCCCAATGACTGGAATGCGCGCTACACGGGCATGAATCGTCTGCGCGCCATCGTCAATGGCTTCACCCGCATCCGCACCTGCGATGCGGCCGGGCGTATGGATTTTCAATTTAAGGGCGTGCTCGCTGATGTACCCAGCCCACAAATGCCGTGGTTCCGAGTACCCAACCGAAAGAGCGCATCCACGCCGATTGCCTTCGGGCACTGGTCGGCGCTGGGTTTGCATTATGAAAACAACACCATTTGCTTGGACACGGGGTGCGTGTGGGGCTTGGAGTTGACCGCCTACCATTACCCGTCAGGGGAAGTCATCAGCGTACCAGCACAAGTTTAAAGTTCATGTATCAGCACATGGCAAAATACGAATATTCGTACAACACGCCATTTCTAAACGTGAAATTAAACGTTTCTGCATCACCTTGCAGGCTGTACGAGTGTGGCGATCGGGTTGGGCTGGCGGAAAATTTACCGTACATCTGTTTGAGAAACGCACGCTCGGTGGTGTTTCTATCCAATCGAAGTTGATTCAACTCTATCGCGCTGCCCTCATCGACGAACTTCATACTGAGTAAGTACGCTTTTCCTTTCGCACTGTCGACGTCGAACACGGCTTGCGGGTATTCATAAAATTGACTGCCCATATACACGCCACATTCGTCACCATTGGGGCTGATTTTATTCGGCGCGCCCAATACGCGCTTGATGTCTGCCACTTTGTACTCATTGCCGTGCAATCCCGCCATGGTTTCTTTTACCTTTGTACGACTCATTTCGCGGATAAGTTCGGTTTCTGGACGCGCGTGCAGCAAGCTGTCCGCCACCAACAAATCCACTTCGGTGTTCTCAATCAATTGCGCATCATTTAAGGCTTGCGCCACGCTCAGAAATCGCTTCAACGCAGGCGTCACATCGCGATACTCATTGTCCAAAATCCATGCCAACTCAACTGCTCGCTCTGCCATGGTGCGGCGCGTAGCCAAGTCGCTCTCTGGCAATGCGTCAAATTGCGCAAACAGGCTTTGAATCTCAGGACGTTTGCCCAAAAATTTTCTCTGCACATAGGCGTCTGTCCCAGCGCACTCGCCCGACAATTTCACCCACTCATCCTGCGCCACAGGCACATAATCCACCCCGACCGATTGCCCCATGGTTAGGATGCACGCGACCTTGCTGCTGCTTGGGCTGGTTCTGGCTTTCAGTCCCGCGACGGTCACCGACATGTGCGCTGAGCCATAGCCCTCACCTGCACCCGTAAAGGGCTCTGGCACGCTGCTCCTGTCTGCGCCCATGGGGTGAGCGGTTAAATCCGCACTGCGCACATAGCCTTGTGCGCCATTATCGACCTGCACTTTTTGCCAGCCAGTCTGTGCAGGCTCGAGCAGTATCACCGATGCGCTGGCATTCAAGATACCGAGCTGCGTCGCAGTGGCACTCGGTTGTTCGCGCAGCACGGTAAAGTCTTGGGTGCGCAGCTCTTGCGGCGCAGCGACTGCCGAGCGGATGCACGCCATTGCCAACACAAGTATTGCAAACATTACAGGCGCTGATGTCGCAGAAGTTTTTACGGCAGTGTTCATGGTCACCTCATGGTTTCAAATGTTGTTCCAGCTGCGCCACTTGCGCCTCCAGTTCGCTGAGCTTTTCACGCGTCCGTGACAATACCGCCACTTGAATCTCGTACTCCTCGCGTGTGACCACGTCGAGTTTTTGCAATGCGCCGACCAAAAACGTTTTGGCGTTGTCGCCCAAATCCTTCAGCGGCGTTTGTGCCAACCATGACTCTACGGTTTGCTCAATGCTGTTTTTCCAATCTTGGCTAGTCATCTCAAATCCTTTCGTGCAATCGCTACTGGGGTGTTTATATGTTTATGTTATCAGTGTGCCACAAAAAAACGCGACCGTGCATCGGTCGCGTTTTAAATGTGCTTGCCCATCTGTCTGCTTTGAACTTAAGCAGGTGCCAAATGCGCACGCATTTTTTTCATCGCCGCGGTCTCAATTTGGCGAATACGCTCGGCAGACACGCCGTATTTGTCCGCCAAATCATGCAGGGTCGGAGTCTTGTCATCCTCGTCGGCCAACCAACGCGCCTGAATGATGTCACGCGAACGCGCATCAAGCACATCCAGCGCCGCGCTCAAACCCGCCGTTTGTAAGCGATCACTTTCAGCACGCTCGAGAATCTGCGTCGGCCCTTGGGTTTCATCGGCCAAATACGCAATCGGCGCCATGGCCACCGCATCGTCGTCATCGTTCATGCCGCCATCGATGGCGATGTCGCGCCCCGTCAGTCGCTGATCCATCTCAATGACTTCCTCGGGCTTGACCTTGAGCACACGCGCCACGTCATGCACCTCTTCTTGCGTCATGTTCACGCCAGTTTTCATGCTGCGCAGATTGAAGAACAATTTGCGTTGCGCTTTGGTCGTGGCGATTTTGACCATGCGCCAGTTTTTGATGATGTACTCGTGAATTTCGGCTTTAATCCAATGGATGGCAAACGACACCAAGCGCACACCGCGCTCAGGGTCAAAGCGTTTGACCGCTTTCATCAAACCAATCGAGCCTTCTTGAATCAAATCGCCCTGCGGCAATCCATAACCCGTGTAGTTGCGCGCAATCGACACCACCATGCGCAAATGCGACACCACCAAGGCGTGCGCGGCTTGCAAATTATTCGGGTCGGTGCGATACGAGCTCGCAAATTCATATTCTTGCTCAGGGGTGAGCATCGGAATGGCATTGACCGCGCGCGCGTAGGCATCCAAATCACCCAAACTTGGCACGGCCAGCAATTGGTTGTATTTCGCTAAATAAGGACTCACTGCATAACTGGTCATATTTCCTCCTGTCAGAGCCGACGTATCCCGCCTGCTCTTTGTGTTGCACTCTAAAATTGAACCATCGGTTCAATCTGAGCCACACTTTGATTACCTTAGGGATTATTTTAGCACTCTTTTGGTCAGAGTGCTAAATCCATGAATGACGCCATAACGCGCATCCACACCAAGGGTTTACATTCATCATAGTCCGCAATCATGGAGATATTTAGGCGCACAAACTGAGTGCGCATTGCGCTGATTTGGCACATGCCACACCCTTGATGAGCCGAATCAATCTGGATTTTCGCGGTACAATTGAGCATTAACCTCAAGACCAAGTCCACCATGGAACCGACCCACATCACCGACATCACCCACGCCATTCAGCTCGCTGTCGCGCCCGTGTTTTTACTCACAGCGATTGCCACCCTCATCAATGTGCTCAACGCCCGACTCGGACGCACCATCGATCGGCGTCGATTGATTGAAAAAATGATGTTTGACTCCGCAGATAACCCACTGCGCGTGGAAGTTCTGCGCAGTGAGCGCGCACTTCAGGTGCATCGTTTGCACGTGATTTATTGGGCGATTTTGTCCGCCGTGGCCTCGGCACTGCTGATTTGCTTAGTCATCGTGGGCGCGTTTGTCGGTGCGTTGATGACTATTGAAGTGTCGCGCATCATCGCGGTGTTGTTCATCCTCGCGGTGGTGTCGATGATTTTTGCGCTGATGTTGTTCTTGCGCGAAGTGTTTTTAATGATTGATGCTCACGACACTTTTGGCGAGGCTTTAAAACCCACCTTGCCCCAAGAGCGCAATTCTTCGTCGATTAAATAATCCGACAGTGGGTGTGCGCTGCACCATGTGTCCTCGATGTCCCAAGTGATTTTCTGACCTTTGAGTTTCAAGCTCGCTTGCGGCAGTTCGATGTCCACACGCGCATGCGCCAGTATCACCGCCAAACGCAGGCACAGGGTGTGCGCCACAAAGTCGGGCAAACTGTCCAGCTTCTCTGCGTGCTTGCGCAAACCACCCACCTGCGCGCCCACCAACTCGGCCAAGTAACTTTGCGCAAAGCGCGAAAACCCAGCCAAATCCGTGTTCGCCATCAAATACGCGCCGTGACGGTGATAACCATCGTGCGACACCGCCATGCCCACTTCATGGGTCAGCGCCGCCCACGCCAAGCGCTGCTGTGACAACACCGACGCCTCAGGCTCAATCTGCTCAAATAAAGTCAACGCATAGTGGCGCACCCGTGCCGCTTGCGCAGTGTCCACGCCATAACGATTAATCAGGCGCGCAATGGTCTGCTCACGCGTGTCGCGCTCGGTGTTCTCACCGAGCAAATCGATCAACACCCCTTGACGCAAGGCGCTGTAACACGGACGCATTTGCTCGATGTTCAACGCTTGGAACAAGCCCATCAGCACCGCCAAACCACCTGCGAGTACCTGAGCACGCTGCTCTTTGACCTCGGCAAAAGTCCACTTACTTGGCGACTGTGCACACAGCAGCTTGGCCAATTGCGCCATGCGCTCGCGCGTGATGGGGTAGTGATTGACCTCCATCCCATCGTTGAGCGCAATGCACAGCTCGGCGATGGTTTCGATGGTGCCCGAGGAGCCAACGGCGTACTGCCAGTGCTGCGCGCCAAATTGCTCAAGCGCAACCTCAAACACCGCCGCCGCCGCAATCACAGCTTTATCAAAGCTGCGTTTGCTTGGGCGACCATCGGCAAAAAATTTTAAGGTATGCGACACGCAACCGATGCGCAAAGACTCCATGCGCAGCGCATTGAAATTGCGTCCGACAATCAGCTCAGTGGAACCGCCGCCAATGTCCACCACCAAGCGCGGCGCATCGTCCTTGGGTAGATCGTGCGACACGCCAAGGTAGATTAAACGCGCTTCTTCTTGTCCTGCAATAATTTCGATGGGGTAGCCCAAGGCTTTTTCAGCGTGGCCTAAAAAATCTTCTGGATTCTTCGTGCTGCGCAAGCTTTGCGTCGCCACCGCTCGCACCGCGTGGGGCGCAACACCGCGCAGGCGCTCGGCAAAGCGCTCCAAACACGCCACCGAGCGCGCAATCGCCTCGGGCGTGAGGTGGCCGCGCTCGTCCAAACCCGCGCCCAATCGCACGGGTTCTTTGTAGTAGTCCAGCGTCACCAATTGACCACCATCGAGTCGAGCCATTTGCAGTCGAAAACTGTTTGAGCCCAAATCGACCGTGGCGAGGATTTGTCCGTTCTGCATCATTGCTCATTCAGTGAATTAACGTAATCCATGCACACGGGCTCAGCCATCATCATATCTTTAAAATTCAAATTCTCAAGCGGGGTGCTTAAATCCATCGCGTCCAGCAATGCTTGTGCGCCTTGTTGTGCCTGCTTGGGCATGCGACCACCGGCTTGCTTTATGTATTTTTCCCATAGCGCTTCTGCGGCTTTGCTCTTGCCCTCGGCACTCAGCTGGTCAAATTGTGCTTTGTAGTCGTTGTATTCGCTCACCTCGCGCTCTTGCGACATGAACGCTTCCAACGCTTGGGCATCTGCCGCGTGCGCGCCATCCATGGTTGATTGAATGGTTTGCGCTTTGACCTCTGGCAGCACATGCTGGCTGAAAATTTTTCGCACGCAGCTGCGGTACAGCGGATTTTTTTCGTCGTCTTCCTCGAACGCCTGCTGCGTACCCATTTCAATCAGCGGCTCTATCCATTTCCACAGCGCCTCATGCTCGGCCGCCTGTGCGCCGCTCTGAACCGCGACTGCCGCGAGTAAACCCCATGCTAATTTTTTCACACTCATTCTCCCAGTAAGGCTTCGACAAATTCTGCCGCATCAAAGCTCTGCAAATCATCCACACCTTCGCCAACCCCAATAAAATACACTGGGATGCGACGCTCTACGGCCAGGGCAGCGAGTACGCCACCTTTGGCCGTGCCATCGAGTTTGGTGATGATCAAACCCGTCAAACCCACTGCTTCGTCAAACGCCTTGACCTGAGCCAAGGCATTTTGCCCCATGTTGCCATCGAGCACCAATATCACTTCGTGCGGTGCGCCGCTCATGGCTTTGTCCGCCACGCGTTTGACCTTTTTTAGCTCGTCCATCAGGTGCAACTGCGTCGGCAGTCGGCCTGCGGTGTCGGCGATGACCACATCGAGTTTTTTCGCCTGTGCCGACGCGATGGCGTCAAACACCACCGCGGCTGGATCGCCCGATTCCTGCGCAATCACGGTGACGTTGTTGCGCTCGCCCCACACCGCCAGCTGCTCACGCGCCGCGGCACGGAAGGTGTCGCCTGCGGCCAAAATGATTTTTTTGTCCAGCGCTTGCAGGTGGTGGGTGAGTTTGCCAATGCTGGTGGTTTTGCCCGCGCCATTCACACCTGCAACCATCAACACCAAGGGGTGGTGCGAATCCAAATCCAACTGGTGCTCCAAAGGCTGCAATAATTCTATTAACGTGGCCTTGAGCGCTTCGCGCACGCCTTGAGCGTCCTCGATTTTGTCCTTTTTCACCCGTGCGCGTACGGTGTCCATCACACGCGTGGTCGCGTTCACACCCACATCGGCCATCAGCAGGGCGTCCTCGAGCGACTCGAACAAGTCTTCGTCCACACGCACACCAACAAACACATGACGCAGGTTCGTGCCCGTCTTGTTCAGACCCTGACGCAGTCGTGCGAACCAACCGCCGCTCGATTGCGCTTCGTTGCTGGGGCGAGTCTGTGTGGCGGTGCTCAGCGCAACACTTTGCTCAACGCTCTGTTCTATTTCTTGCGCAGGCGTGTGCGTGGGTTCTAAGGCTGGCGTCGATGCGGGCGCATCTGCGGCATCTGCGGCTTCATCGGCGCTGGTTGAGGGCAATTCGGTATTTTTGCGGCGAAAAAAATTAAACATGGTTTTTCAATCAAATGGCTACGGTATAATTCGCCCATTGTACGCAAAGCATCGCACGGGTACAACGTTATCCCCGATTTCAATTTCGAATTTTGTATTTGCGATAGTGCGATCAGTGCGATCAGTGCGGTATGTGCATGAATTGCTTGAACTCGTGCCCACACCACAAACAAACACCAACCCTCATCGAGCCTCATGTCAGCCAAGCCCACATCACCCAAGCCATCGAGCAAAGCCAACGCAGGTCACATTCGCATCATCGCGGGTCAGTGGCGCCGCCATCAGCTGCCAGTGCTGGTGCATGAGGGGTTGCGTCCGAGCAGCGACCGCGTGCGCGAGACGGTATTCAATTGGCTCAATCATCTGTGGGGTGGTCAATTCGCGGACAAATCTGTGCTCGATGTGTTTGCAGGGACGGGGGCGTTTGGCCTCGAATCCATCAGTCGCGGCGCTCGCGAGGTCACCCTAATCGATGCGCACGCGCCTGCCATCGAGGCAATTCGCGGCACGCTCAAACATTGGCAGCTGCAGGACGGCACTGTGGCTCAGGTGCAAGCGCTGAATGCGGATGCGCTCAAGACCTTGTCGGAGTTGAATGCGGCCGCATCGGTATTTGATTTGGTGTTTTTAGACCCGCCCTTTGGCAAGTCTTGGCTGGACAAGGTGCTGCCGCTGATTCGACCGCTGTGTCACGCCGACACCCTCATCTACATTGAAGTGGAAAAAGGCGCCGATTTGAGCGCGCTCAACGCTCTGGGCTGGCAATGCCTGCGCGAGGGGCAGACCCAACAAGTCCAATACGCACTGTGGCAAGCCGCTTAACCCATCCAAATTATTCAGCCGTGGCCGCGCTCGCATCTGCCAGAACCTCAGGCTCGCTCTGCTGCTGCGCCCACATCTCGGCGTAGACGCCATTTTTCGCCAACAGTTCCGCGTGTGTGCCGCGCTCAACGATGCGTCCATCGTCCATCACCAAAATTTGTTCGGCGTGCACGATTGTTGAGAGTCGGTGCGCGATGATTAGGGTGGTGCGATTTTGTGCCGCCTCGTCAAAGGCAGATTGAATCGCTTTCTCGGCATGGGTGTCGAGTGCCGAAGTTGCTTCATCAAACACCAAAATCGGCGTGTTCTTCAACAACGTCCGCGCAATCGCCACGCGCTGCTTCTCGCCGCCTGAGATTTTTAGACCGCGCTCGCCGACTTGGGTGTCCATGCCCTCGGGCAAACGTTGCAAAAATTCGCCCAAATGCGCCGCCTGCGCTGCAGCCAAAACCTCATCATCACTCGCCTCAGGTCGTCCGTAGCGAATGTTGTATCCCAAAGTATCGTTGAACAACACCGTGTCCTGCGGCACGATGCCGATGTTGCGGCGCAAACTCGATTGCGTGACTGACTTAATCGGCTGACCGTCAATCAACACATCGCCGCCCTGCGCATCATAAAATCGAAACAACAAACGCGAGAGCGTGGACTTGCCCGCACCGCTTTTGCCCACCACGGCAGTGGTTGTGTTCGGCGCGATGGTGAAACTGACGTCGTGCAAAATCGGACGGTTGTCGTTGTAGGCGAAGGACACATTGCGAAACTCCACCGCACCACTGTGTACATTGAGTGCAGGCGCCTCGGGCGCGTCGGTGATTTCGTGGGGGGCATCGAGCAGTGTGAACATCTTGTCCACGTCGATGAGCGACTGTTTAATTTCTCGGTACATCACGCCCAAGAAATTCAAAGGCACATACAATTGCAACATCAAGGTATTGATCAACACCAAGTCGCCTATGGTCGCGCGCCCCGCCACCACGTCACGGGTGGTGTACCAAAGAATCGCAATCAGTGCAGTGGAGATAATCATCTGCTGACCCAAATTCAGCAGCGACAATGAGTTCTGCGACTCGATCGCCGCCACGCGAAACTGCTTGAGCCCGACGTCATAGCGCTCGGCCTCGAACTGCTCGTTGTTGAAATACTTCACGGTTTCAAAATTGAGCAGCGAGTCGATGGCTTTTTGATTCGCTTTGGAATCCATCTCGTTCATGCGCTTGCGGTACTGCGTGCGCCATTCGGTAATCGCAATGGTGAACCCGATGTAGCAGACCAAGGCCGCCGCGGTAATCGCCACAAACACGCCATCGTATTTCGCCCACAAAAACCACAGCACCATCAACATCTCGATGAGTGTGGGCACGATGGTCATGAATGAAAAACCGATGAGGGTGCGGATGCCGCGGTTGCCACGCTCGATGTCGCGGGTCAAACCACCTGTTTGGCGCGAGAGATGAAATCTGAGCGACAAATTGTGCAACTGGTTGAACACCTTGAGCGACACAGTGCGTGCGGCGTTCTCCACCACGCGAAAGAATACAATTTCACGCAATTCATTAAACAAAGTCTGCGAGATGCGCAACACGCCATAGGCGATCAGCAAAGCCACAGGAACGATAAACACCGCCTGCACGCCCGAAGTCGGCGTCATGCTGTCGACGATTTGTTTCAACACCATCGGGATGCCCAAATTCATCAACTTGGCGATAATCAACGCCGTCAATGCAATCATCACACGGTATTTGCTCGCCCAAATATATGGAAATAACGAGCGGATGGTTTGCCAATCCGAGCGATCAGGACGGGCAGGGTTGGCAGGTGTGGAGGAGTCGTGTCGGCGCATGGGGTTCAATTCTGCTGAGGTAAAGGCGCATTTTACCCCCAACGGCGCAAGGGCGTGCGCCAACGGTGCGGTACAAGAACGTTAAAGGTAGGATTATTCCGACTTGGGCGGCACATTCGCCATGATGTACTCGGCAATGGCGGTGATGGACAAAGATGGATTCACACCAAGGTTGGCCGAAATCATCGAGCCGTCACACACCAATGCATTTTGATAGCCAAACACATGCCCCGTGGCATCGATGACGCCGCTGCTCGCATCCGCACCCATGACCGCGCCACCGAGCAAATGTGCAGTCGAAGCCACATTAAACAACTGCTCTGTGAACATGGTGAATGTTTTGCCATTGATTTGCGTGGCGTACATATTCGCCACTTTGTCGGCTTGCGGGATAAATGCACTTGGCGGCGCACCCACGTCTTCGGCTGTAGACATGCCGCCAAACCGATTGAGTTTGAACTGCAAGGTGGAATCCAAATGCTGCATGAACAGCATAATTTGTGAATGCTTGGCCCAGTCTTTGACGAATAATATTCTCAACTGCGCCAACGGATGACGCGCCCACTGAGCCGCCATTTTGACCAAGCGCACCCAGACATTCGCGCCATACGCCATCGGCGCCAAAGCCAAGCGCCACGCCCCAGAGCCAGCGCCATAGCGCACAGGCTCGAGATGACTGTCATCGTCCGTGTGCAGCACCGAGCCGATGGCGATGCCTTGGCTAAAGTCTTGCGTATCATCTGCCGTGGTCACAGCAATCAAACATTCATTGTTGCTACGAATATCGCGTCCCACGCGCTCGGACAAATGCGGCATCGAGCTGCGCTTAAGCTGGAGCAACAATTCATTCGTGCCCATCGCCCCAGCGCTGAACACCACGCCTCGCGTGCGTATGCTGCGCTTGTTCACCCCATGCAGCCAAGCACCACGAGCGGCATCACGCACATGCACTTCATAGCCTTGTGCCCCGTCATCGCTGAGCGGGCGCACGTCTTGCACCAAAGTTTCAGCCCAAATATCCGCACCGCGTTTTTGCGCAAAGTAGAGGTAATTTTTGTCCAAAGAGTTTTTGGCATTGTGGCGGCAACCCGTCATGCACGCGCCGCAATGCAGGCAAGAAGCACGATCTGGACCTTGTCCATCGAAATACGGGTCAGGCACGGTTTGCCCTGCTTGTTCGCCCTCACGCGCAAAAAAAATCGCTACTTTCGACGGGGCAAATTCGTGGTGACGCCCCAGCTGATGCGCCACTTGTTCCAAGGCCAAATCACCTGCGCACAGCTTGGGATTGGTTTGCGCGCCGAGCATTTTGTACGCCATGGCGTAGTGCGGCGCGAGCGCCTGCTCCCAGTCATTGAGCTTGGCCCAGCTGCCGGTCTGAAAAAACTGTGATTTGGGCTGCGGCAAGGTGCATGCAAAGACCAAAGAACCGCCGCCCACGCCCACGCCTGAGAGCACATTCAGATGTCGAAAAAATCTCATACGCATGATGCCGTGCGCTTTTAGATACGGAATCCACAACCAGCGCTTAATATTCCAATTCGTTTTTGGAAAATCTTCGGACTTGAACCACCTGCCTTTTTCAATCACCAAGACCTTGTAGCCTTTTTCAGACAAGCGCAAAGCACTCACCGAGCCGCCAAAGCCGCTGCCGATGATGATGTAGTCGTAGTCAAATTGAGGGGAATCTGCTTGATTCATAAGGCTCGAAGGTGTGTGATTATGTATTTTTGGAAGATATATACACCAAAATCTGTTAATTATTCTAAATACACGCGCATCATACGGCAACTGCGCGCAAACAGCTAATAAAATTATTCAGGCAAGGCATAAAACTGCGCAATGATGTGGTTGTAGCGCATCAGCTCGTCCGCCCAACGCACCTCATCCCAGCCCAAATGACGTTGACACAGGGTTTTGATCTGTGGCATCAGCGCCGCAGCGCCCTGCGCATGGGTGTTGCCGATGCGCACTCGCCGCAGCAACACATCGTCCAAATGCTGCACCAGCTCATGCCGCAGCACCCATTCGATGCACTCGAGCAGCGCCACGCCCTCGGGCAGAGGTTTTTTTGGATGCCCCAACTCGTGCGGAAACGCCACCTCGTGCTGGAACAAGCGCTCCGACGTATCGCGCAGCTCGCGTACCTGCTCAGCACTCATCCACCCTGCCGCGTGCAACGCATCGTGCGCAATCACGCGAAACGTCGTGAGCTTGCCACCACTGACCGTGACCACGCCGTTGTGACTCCAGACCGAATGACTGCGCCGCTCTTGCGAAGGGTTCACGCCCTTGCCTGAGGCGATGATGGGGCGCACGCCCGCAAAGGTCGAGACCACATCCTGCTCATTGATGCGCGCCTGTGGAAACTCCGCATTGACCAAGTTCAATAAATAATTCAGTTCAGCACGGGTGCAATGCGCCTCGGTGTGCAAATCCTCACGGTGGTCCAAATCGGTCGTGCCGATGCAGGTCATGCCCATCCACGGGTAAATAAACATATAGCGGTTGTCCGCACGGTTGAGCACCGCCACGCTCTCGCTCATGGGCAGTCGCTCATGCGGTATCAGAATATGACTGCCGCGCAGCGGGCGAACTTTTTTCTCCACGCCTGACAAATCATCAGCGAGCGCGCCCGTCGCATTGATGACCGCTCGGGTCTGAATCTGTGCCACTTCTTGGGTACTGCCATCTTGCACCGTCAGGGCAAATCCCGCATCTGCCGTGCGCGCTATGCCCCGCACCTGCATGTAGTTGCACAGCTGCGCGCCCGTGCGCACCGCCTCATGCAGCACACGCAGCACCAAGCGCGTGTCGTCCACCAGCGCATCGGTGTAATACATCGCGCCCTTGAGCCCGTCCGTGCCGAGGGTGGGCAGGCGCGCTTGCAGCTGCTCGCGCGGCAACCATCGATGGTCGCGTATGCCCGCAAACACATCATACAACCACAGCCCAAACCCCATGAGCCAACGATTCGGCGCGTTCGCACGGCGCATCACAAACAAATACGGCTGGCGCTGCACCAGCTCGGGCAACTCACGCAGCAGGCGCTCGCGCTCGTGCAAAGACTCGCGCACCAGCGCAAAGTCCGCCTGCGCCATATAGCGGATGCCGCCGTGCACCATTTTAGAGGAACGGCTGGATGAGCCCCACGCGAAGTCCTTTTGCTCCAACAGCAATACTTTTTTACCCGCACCCGCAAGCTTGGCCGCCTCGAGCAAAACCCCAGCGCCCGTGATGCCGCCGCCGATGACCACCAAGTCCCAATGCGTCTGACGCAACTGCGTCAACGACGCACGCGCACCCAACCCAAGCTTATCCAAATCACCACTCCAAAAAATAAGGCGCAGGTGTCACCACTGCGCCTTCGTCCTGATGCAACATCATGCCGCACACCATATGTCCAATTAGCCCGCCACCGCGTCCAAGGCTTTTTGCAAACGCGCCACCGCGCCGTCCACATCGCGCAACTTATCAATCCCGAACAGACCCAAACGGAAGGTCTTGTAATCGGCTGGCTCGTCGCATTGCAGCGGCACGCCTGCGGCGATTTGCAAGCCCTGCTCGATGAACTTCTTGCCATTTTGTATCAGGTCATCCGAGGTGTAGCACACCACCACGCCCGGTGCTTCAAAGCCTTCGGCAGCCACGCTCTTGAACCCGCGCTCTTTGAGCAGGGCGCGAACTTTCTGCCCCAGTGCCAATTGATTCGCACGCAGGGTCTCAAAGCCCATGTCTTGCGCCTGCAGCATCATGTCGCGGAAATACTTAATCGCATCCGTTGGCATGGTCGCGTGGTAGGCGTGTCCACCGTTCTCGTAGGCCTGCATGATTTGCAACCATTTTTTCAAATCCACGGCAAAGCTATTAGAAGTCGTCGCGTCAATGCGCGCCAGCGCCGCATCGTTCATCATCACCACGCCGCAGCACGGCGAGCCGCTCCAGCCTTTTTGCGGTGCGCTGATGAGCACATCCACGCCCGTGGCCTGCATGTCCACCCACATCGAACCCGAAGCAATGCAGTCCAAAACGAACAAACCGCCGACCGCATGCACCGCATCGGCCACCGCCTTGATGTACGCGTCAGGCAAAATCATGCCCGATGCCGTCTCGACGTGCGGCGCGAACACCACAGTAGGTTTGACCTGTGCGATTGTCGCCAACACCTCATCCAATGGCGCTGGGGCAAAGGCCTCTTGCGTGCCCGCAGTCGCTTGGCGAGCTTTCATCACCGTGATGTTCGAAGTGATATTGCCCATCTCCAAAATCTGCGACCAACGGAAAGAAAAGAAGCCATTGCGAATCACCAAACACGGGGCGTTCTGCGCCAACTGACGCGCCACCGCCTCCATCGCATAAGTGCCGCCACCGGGTATCAGTGCCACCGCTTGCGCGTTGTAAACCTTTTTCATCGTCGCAGAAATGTCCTTCATCACACCCTGAAACTGTGCGGACATATGATTGAGCGAGCGGTCGGTGAACACCACCGAGTATTCGAGTAAACCATCTGGATCGATGTTGGGGAGCAATGAAGGCATGGGAATTCCTAAAAGTTAAACAATGATGGCGTATTTTATACGAGTCTATGGGCTTTGGGCAAAAGTTGTGGGGGGTTCGCAGTCGGTGTAGGTTGGTGGTGAATGGGGTTAATGAACCCCAACACCCTTTAATATTGGGCACGAAGTTGGGATTTACCAAAACGCGCACCCCAATCTCAGCGCTAGCTTACATATTTTTCGTATATAACGAACTGCATGAGCATAAACAAAGTGGACAACACAGAAAAATTCAAAGCAAAACAGAAAATTTTCCAAACTAATGAATCATAAGGTACAGTGGTTGAAATGAATATTTGATACTTACCTGTTCTTTCAAATTTTTTTATATTCCTAAATTCTAAATAGATTAAGGCAGTGTAAGTAGCTGGCACTAATAAACTAAATTTGAACACAATACATTCAATCAATAAGAGGATAAAAAATATGCTATAAAAAACTTTAGAAGCTCTTAAAATTATATTGAAATTTTTTTCGTTCTTAATCGTCAGAAAAACAATAAAAAAAAATCAATAAAGCCGCAAGTAAGAATAATAATCTCAATTGCATTAATGACCTCAGCGAGTAGGGTGGGTCGGTGAATTTTCGACCCACCAATTGAACATAACATCAACTGGCAAACATGGTGTGTCAACTAACCCGATTGACACACCCTACTGCTTATCAAAATACCAGTCGCCCAAGTGAACATATTGTTTTTGAGATATGGCTTCAAACTTTGCACGTAGCCCCTCCTCAGCAGTATCCACAGAAATTAAACCATCATCAACAGATACGAGTGTGTTTTTATCAAAGAAATGAAAATGCAAACAGCTCTCTATGCCAATTTTGAGCAACGCAATGACACTCAACAATTTAATTTCATTGCTTTCAATATCCCAACAAAATAAATTCAAATCCTGAAGGTCTAAATTTTCAACTTGATTATGCCCAATTATTTTCTTAATCAAAAAATCATCGTGCTTATCCAACCAAGATAGTTGATTAACGCAGAAATATAAGTTCTCGTCAGCATTTAAAAGTGCGGTCAAAGCAATACAAAAGCACAGAACATTTTCTTCCTGGATATTTATGCGCAAACTGAGGCGTGATTGATTGTTATCAAAAGTAATCCTTCCATTAAGGTCTTTGCTCATGTAGGGAGGAAGGGCAGCATTGGTACTATCTGATGGAATTAATTTCATAAAAACCTTCGATCTATGTCATTGTCTAGAATTATTTTGCATATCTATTGTGTTGGACTTCATTGATTTAAATAGCGCGCTCTATAACAACTGACGACAATCACTTCACAAACTGTATCTTCTGCTCGCTGAACCCCGCCGCGCCATCGTCCACCTGCGCGGTGATTTCACAAGCCTCCTGCTCATCAAACGCAATGTCGCCCTCGCCCACCTGCGTGTTCACCGTCAAATTCTTAAAATCAAACAGTTCCGCATCCATCAGATGCGAGGGCACGACTGTGCTCATGGCGCGGAACATGTTCTCGACCCAGCCTTTTTTGCGCGACCATTCGGTAATCATGGCTTTCATCGCTTGGCGCTGTAGGTTCTCTTGCGAGCCGCACAGGTTGCACGGGATAATCGGGAAGTTCATCACTTGCGCGTAGCGCGCCATGTCGGCCTCGTTACAATACGCCAGCGGTCGGATGACCACGTGCTTGCCATTGTCTGAGACCAGCTTGGGTGGCATGGCTTTTATTTTCGCGGCGTAGAATAAAT
>CAZDLD010000026.1:0-17404 GCA_964506355.1 uncultured Hydromonas sp. | reverse complement strand
ATGCTCATGTCACGACTTATTGTGCCTTGTGTTGGAGGCTCGACCCCACCAAGCAATCGTATTAAAGTTGACTTGCCAGCGCCATTCCGACCCAATACGCCTACCTTCTGGCCTTTTTCAATTTTTAAATTTATATCCATCAGAACCGTTCTCCAACCAGTTCGCATTCGATATTTTTTGTATACATGTGACAATTCAATCATGAAGGCTCAACCCCGTCGCTATATTTATTTATTAAGACCAATCCGATAAAAGTCATTAAGAAATTAACAAGCACAATATAACCAACACTTTCATAAGTATGGATTTTTGATCCGAAGTATCCGTGCCTAATCATTTCAGTACCATGCACCATCGGAAACCAAAGAACAAAATTCTGCGCCTTGGTTGGTAATGAGTCAACCAGATAGAAAACTCCAGACAGTGGAAACAAGACGAAGCTAATAATTGACCAAAACCGTTCAATTACCTCAAATCGCTCAGACAATGAACCTACAATTAAGCCAAGCCCCATGGAAAACCATGCCATTAAAATCCAAGCAAAACTCATATACAGCAAATCATCTGGGACACTAACCCAACCTACCATAGCAAACACTATCATTAAAGTAACAAATGCAAGTGTTGTGCCAGCCACCTCCAACAATAACCTCGATAAAAACAAATCGAAAACTCGAACATTTCTATGAAACAACATACCTATGTTTGCTTCTATAGCCTTAGCGCTTCGATTGCTACCGTTCCTCCACATCATAGCTATCGAATAACCAGTCGCTATAAAGGCCGCAATTTGAATGCCGTTTTTAGAATCGCCTCGGGTGGCATGCCATGCCAATGTAATAATTAACGTCATTGCCAATGGCTCAATAAACAGCCATAGAAATCCAATGTTTTGCCGTCCGTATCGAGTAATTATTTCTCTGAGAATTAACGCTGCGATGACTCTCTTTTGAATTGAGAGCGAATTTAATAGCCCCTTTATTTCATCCCTCATGATTAATCCTGGTGCTCTTTGATGCTCGAACTAAATAACTTTAACATCCAGTAACTCATTAAACTTATAACGCAGGTAGATAATATATTATGCCAACGTAGCGGTTCTTGAGGCGCATCTGGTTTATTGGGCTCCACTATCCTCTCAAGGTACAGTTGCTTTTTCTGCGCCTCTGCATTTGCAGCGTCTAAGGATACGACAGCTGCTGCCAATTTTTGATCCGCCAACTTGCTTTCGAGTGTCAACAACTCGTACTGCGACGATTTATTTGACAATGATGATCCTCCGCCCAAAAATTTAGCCATTTCTTCTTGAATTTGTGTTTGTACTATTTTTTCACGAGCTTTCAATGCAACAATTTGAGGGTTGTTTGGCGTTACGGCCTGCACCTGCGCCAATTGTGTTTTGGTTGATATCAATTCATCCTGCAACTTTGTAATCAATTGATTTTGAAGCTGGGCTTGCGCCTTTACATCATAAATGTTATTTTTGATGCGATACGTATTTAACTCGCGCCCTGCATCGGCGACTCGCTTTTCAGCGGCAACCAATTCCTCTTGTGCATAACCCACTAAGTCTTGACGGCCCCGTGCATTAAGTTGATTTATTAACCGCTCCCCAAGTTCCAGTAGGCGCGCGTTGAAATTTTGCGCCTGATCAGGAGTAAAGGCTTTAACTTTTAGTGTGGAAATTGATGATGCTGAGTCCAAATCTATAACAATTTTTCCTTTAAAATACTCATAGAACTCCTCAATACTGTCACCTCTCAATATCGTATTAAATCGACTAAACAAATCAATGTCACCGCTTGTATAATGGTTTTTCACTTCCCCACCATTATTTAGTGCAGAAAGCGCGTCCCTTGAGCGCAAATACGCATGTACAGTATGAGTATCATCCGCAGACCTTGAAAATCCTGCACCTTGAAGCAACGCCCCAATTCCAATATTTGCAGTTTGTGACTTGGGACTACGGATGACAAACTGAGCCTCCGAAACATACACATCCGATGCAATTAAACCAAAATACCCCACACTTAGCAGCGTAGGTGCAACCACTATCGCTAAGAACATGGGGTTAATCCGACCAAGCTTCGCCATTAAATATTGACGCTTCGTTTTAAGTGGTGCGTTTGAGATATTTGTGTCCATGGATTCTGTTCTTAATTTGTTCGTTTATACACTGTGTATTTTAGTTGTTCAATCGAGCTGCCGCCGCTGACGCATCATTAATGCCGGTAGCCAAGTTCGATAACGGGCCGATTGCCGAGTTAATAAGGCTTAAAAACTTCTGGAGTCGCACACTGCTCGCGTCAGCTACAAAAATAACATCTTTGTCGTGCATGGTGAAATTTTGCGCATAGAACAACGCACTCGGGTCGCTCAAATCTGCTCGATAGACCACGGGTACTTTCATCAATTTTTGTGTGTCGCTCATCGCTACGCCCATTTGCTCAACGGTCTTGGGATCTTCAAAGCGAAATACAAATATTCCTGAAGAATCCGCACGGCTCGGGTCCAATCCGCGCGCACGGCCAAACGCCTGCGCCAGCGTGATTCCTTGACCTTCAAAATTAATTTCCTCATTGCGTCCTGCCGCCCCCAGCACGATAAAACTATTGGGCTCGTTGGTCGCAGTGACCACATCACCCGCCTTGAGTAAAATATTTTGTCGGGGGTCACGAGTAATTGCGCTCAACGGCATAGATTTCACCGTGGTGCCACGCGTCACTTGAATCGTGGCTTTTTCCGCCGACTTTACCCCGCCCAGCGCGGAGATGGCATCTAAAATTCGCTCGCCCCTAGCGGTCAGAGGCATGCGTACACCGCCACCATCGCTGATGACCGTGACATTGGCTGAGTTGTTTTTCATTGGGGTGACCATCACTTGCGGCTGATTGGCCATTCTGGAGAGTCGAGCGGCAATTTCAACCTCCGCTTGACGCAGCGACTTGCCATGCACCGCAACTTGCCCGATGAATGGCACGGTGATTCGACCCGCCTGATCGACCATTTGAGCAGGCAGCTCAACACTCTTGCCGCTGGACAGACCCAATTGATTGGTTGCCCCACCAAACAACACTGCAGGTGGCGCCTCCCAAATAGCCACTTGGAGCACATCGCCAATGCCAATGACATTCTCTGTCACCGACTCGCGCCAAGTTTCCGCAAATTGATTCTGAGCCGCGAATTTCAGCAGGTTCGAGGTGGTGTTCTCGTTCACATCAAAAATAACCGTTCTTTGCGCAAGCGTAGACGATTCAACTTTGCCGCCCTCCTGCTGCGACATCGGCTCAACGTGCTCGCCAGATCGGCTAATCGCGCCCACACTTGGGCCTGAGTTTGGGACAAAAGTGCATCCCGAACTCAACGCGCTCAGCGCGGCACTCACAATGACAATCTTCAAAAAATTTTTCATATTAATCACTATACATTCTGTTAATAGAACTCAACGCCATTAACGCTTCCCGCCGCACCAACGCGTTACTATAAATCCAAACAGCCCGACCCACGCACAATTTTCGATTACACGCATGTGTAATAATATTCAAAAGTGGTCACAAATACATTCAACTGGCAGAACTATCAGTCCGTTGTTTCACCAGCCCATCATGCCGCACATTATTTAACCCGTAATTGTACACCAGCCCCTCGCAGCTTCAGTCAAATCATCAGATAATAATTGCTAATTTTGGCGGTATTAGGTAATTTTTACCCTATAATGCCACGCTACGGTTATTTGTTGACCGCACCAGCTTGTTTCGATGCCACATCCGCTTCTTGCGGCATGAGTGGGCTCGTTTTTGGATACATATGTCAAAGTCGTTGTTCAGCCCAGATTTTACCCATCAGAATGTTTTGCTTTTGCAAGGCCCTGTCGGTCCATTCTTTCGTCGTTTATCAAAAGATTTGATGGCGTTGGGCAATCGTGTATTCAAGATTAATTTTAATGCTGGCGACGCCCTGTTTTACCCGAGTCATGCCATCCACTTCAAGGGTGAGAACCGTGACCTACTCGCGTACCTTGAGCAATTCATCGCCGCCAATGGCATCCATTGCGTCGCCTTGTTCGGCGACTGTCGCCCCATACACGCGGGTGTTGTCGATTTGGCGAAAAACTTAGGCTTGACTGTTTATGTCTTTGAGGAAGGCTACCTGCGTCCCGACCACATCACCATCGAACAATTTGGCGTCAATGGCAACTCCAGCATTCCGAAAAATCCAGATTTTTATCATGATTATGCGTTTGAATCAAAAAAACTCAGCCGCATCCGCGTAGGCAGTACTTTTTGGTATGCGGCCGCTTGGGCGATGCTGTATTACTTTGCCGCAAATTTGGGGCATCTATTGTTCCCCAAATACCAACATCACCGCCCACTGCGCATCACCGAGGCCTTATATTGGCTGCGCGGCGCATGGCGCAAACAAATGTTCAAAATCCGTGAGCGCGGCATCGAGCAGCGACTCACGCACGAGCTGTCCAAGCAATACTTCTTGGCGCCGTTGCAAGTCCCAACTGACGCCCAAATTGTCCATCACTCTGGGTTTGAGAGTACCGCAGAATTCATCAGCGACACTGTTCGCTCGTTCGCCCTGCACGCACCTAAATCAACTTATTTGGTCATCAAACAGCATCCGTTTGATCGGGGTTACAGCGACTACACCCAGCTCATCGCCACGTGCGCACATCAGCACGACTGCTCGGAGCGCGTTCTGTACATCCATGACCAGAATTTACCCAAGCTGCTCAACCATGCCCTTGGCGTGGTCACCATCAACAGTACCGTTGGCCTATCGGCCATCATCCACAAAACCCCCACGGTGACCTGCGGCGAGTCGATTTATGACATCCCTGGACTGTGCTACTCGGGCGGTTTGGATCAATTTTGGCAGGCAGCGAGCGGCCTTTCAGTCGATGAGGATTTGCTCGAGAAGTATTTACACTACTTGGAAGAAAACTGTCAGGTCAACGGTAGTTTTTACCGCCGAATCAACAACATGCCCACTCACACGGGCTTGGCCTACTGAACCAATAAGCTCAGCACAATGTTCAATTAAAAAACGGGTCGATTGTTCGACCCTTTTTTCTCATGCGCCGTGAGATGAGAAACCCATCTCAACGCCCACATCTGACTCAGTTGAAAAATTCTTTCACCTTATCGAACCAGCCTTTGGCTTTCGGATTGTGCTTGTCACCGTTGCTCTTGAGACTTTCTTCGAGCTTGCTGATGAGTTCTTTTTGCTCGGCCGTCAGTTTGACGGGCACTTCCACCTCAACATGGACGTACAAATCACCCACTGTAGACGCTGAGCGCACATGCGGCATGCCCTTGCCGCGCAGGCGGAAGCGCTGTCCAGTTTGCGTGCCTTCAGGGATGTTCATCGTCGCGCGGCCGTGTATGGTCGGCACTTCGATGTCGCCGCCGAGCGCAGCGCGGGTGAATGAGAGCGGTACGGTGCAATGCAAATCCGTGCCATCGCGCTCAAACACGTTGTGGCGTTTGATGTGGATTTCCACGTACAAATCACCCGCAGGCCCGCCATTGACGCCCGGCTCGCCCTTGCCTGAGTTGCGAATGCGCATGCCGTCCTCTATCCCCGCTGGAATATTGACTTCCAAGGTTTTTTGCGTTTTGATGCGACCGTGTCCGTGGCATTTTTTACACGGGCTTGGGATGTGTTTGCCTGAGCCGTGACATTTCGGGCAGGTTTGCTGCACTGAGAAAAAGCCCTGCGACATACGCACTTGGCCTTGACCCTTACACGTTGGGCAGGTTTCAACACTGGTGCCTGTCTCCGCGCCCGTGCCGTGACAGCTGTCGCATTCGTCCCAATTCGGTACGCGAATTTGCGTCACTTTGCCCTTGGCTGCGTCCTCTAAATTGATTTCCATGCTGTAACGCAAATCCGAACCGCGGAACACCTGCGGGCCGCTGCGCTGCTGTTGACGCCCACCCATATTGCCAAAGATGTCGCCAAAAATATCGCCGAACGCATCGCCAAACGGCTGCCCACCGCCAAAGCCGCCCGCACCCATATTCGGATCCACACCTGCGTGGCCGTACTGATCATAGGCTGCGCGCTTTTGCGGGTCAGAGAGCATTTCGTACGCTTCTTTGACCTCTTTGAATTTTTCTTCCGCGCTCGGGTTGTCCGCGTTGCGGTCGGGATGGTACTTCATCGCCAGCTTGCGATAGGCTTTTTTAATCTCTTCGTCCGTGGCGTTGCGGCCCACGTCCAATATTTCGTAAAAATCACGTTTTGACATCATTCACTCACTTATTGTCTTGTTGTTTGCCACTGATGGCTCAGCTGAAGGTTCAGTTGATGGCGCATTGTTTTTGCCGAATTTCAAACCCAGCACGATAGCCTAATAGTGGGGGCAAGGCAATCAATTACAAGTGCTATCGATTAAAAAATCCGCCAGCACCTGCTTTTGTGCGAAAATATGGGCTTACGCGCACAAAAGGCAGCCTCATGAGTGATTTTCCCAAAGACATTTACACCGAACCGTCCACAGTCGATGTGAACACGCTCAACAACCTCGGCCCGCTCGCCGCGATGGCTGGGATTTGGCAAGGCGAGCGCGGACTGGACATCAAACCCAAAGCCGATGGCGCCAAAAAGCAAGCTTATGTCGAGCGCATCGAATTGCAGCCCATCGACCCCCAAACCAACGGCCCTCAGCTGCTGTACGGATTGCGCTACCACACCCACGTGACCAAGCCCGATCAAGTCAAAACCTATCACGACCAAGTCGGCTATTGGTTGTGGGAGCCTGCCACAGGTACCATCATTCACACCATCGCGATTCCGCGTGGACAGGTGGTGATGGCCAGCGGTCATGCCGCTGCTGATGCCACGCAGTTTGAGCTGGTGGCGAGCAACACTGATGTGAGTTTCGGCATCCGCTCTGCGCCGTTTTTGGAACACGCCTTCAAGACTGTCGAGTTTCGCATCCAAGTCACAATCCATCCCGATGGCACTTGGGGCTATGACGAGGACACCGTGATGATGATTGCAGGGCAAGATGAGCCGTTTCACCACCGCGACCGCAACCGGTTGCACAAGATTGCCGAGCCCACGCCGAATCCGCTCGCGCTGCAAAACAAACAATAACTTTTTTCAATTGATTATTAACCAACGAAGGACTCTATGAACAACACCATCTCAGCCTGCCCAGTATGTGGCATGGAAAACACCTACTCCGATGGCGAACAGTATATTTGCCCTGATTGCGCCCATGAGTGGCCAATGACTGCCGCGGCTGATGCCGATGCGGACAGCGTAAAAGTCATCAAAGACGCGAACGGCCAAGTGCTGCAAGACGGCGACACCGTGACCGTGATTAAAGACTTGAAAGTCAAAGGCTCATCGCTGGTGGTCAAAGTCGGCACGAAGGTTAAAAACATTCGCTTGGTGGACGACGACCATGACATCGATTGCAAAATCGACGGCGTGGGTCAAATGGGACTGAAATCACAGTTTGTGAAAAAGGCCTAAGCGCAAACAAGCGATTCGAAGAAGCGGATTTGCGCTTCACTCCTTAAAAAAGGCGAGCCTGTTTCAGGCTCGCCTTTTGTTTTTATTTTTGATTTTGGTTTTCGTTTGTTTATGTCGATGGCGACTTCGTTTGCTGATTTAGCTCTGTTTCGGATACCGCACAGACACACTTAATCCTGATACACCATCGTCACGCGCCGCAATATTCAGCGTCGCTGCGTGCAGCTGTGCAATGCGCTGCACGATGGACAGACCAATGCCAAAGCCGTCGTGCCCTTGCTCCGCCCGGTAAAAACGCTCAGTCAATCGCGCCAGCTGCTCTGGTGGAATCCCTTGGCCGTTATCGGTCACGCACACGCTCGGCGTGGGTAACGCCTGCACCTCTATGCGCACCTGTCCTGAGCCATTTTTGGCAGCGTGTTTAAAGGCGTTTTCAACAATGTTTTTGACCAAAATATAGGTGATTTCTTCCGTGCTTTGAATGCAGGCTGATTCATCGCCGAGCAATTGCACGTCAATTGCCGTATCGCCGATATTCAACAAATCCGCGCAAACCGTCTGACACACCGAAAACAAATTCACAGGTTGCATCTTGTCCAGCCCAACATTGGCATCGAGTCGCGCCAGCGTCAAAAGCTGCTCAATTTGGCGGCGTGCGTGGTCGGTGGCCGCTTTAATTTTAGGCAACAGACTGGTGTCTTGCGACTTCATCGCAGCCTGAGTTAAGGTGTCAATGACCGCCAACGGCGTGCGCAACTCATGTGCCGCGTTGCTCGTAAAATGACGCTCTTTATTCAGAGAGTCTTCCAACGAGCGCATCAAATTATTGAGCGAGCGCACAATGGGGGTGATTTCTGCTGGGGCTTGATTCAGCTGTATCGGTTGCATATTTAAGTGCGACCGCTGAGAAATCGCCTGATTGAGCGTGGCCAAGGGGCGCAGGCTTTGACGAATCACCCAGAAAAACACCAACAACAGCAGCAAAAAACCCAATGCGATGGGCCAGGTCAGTCGCGTGACAATTTCACCGACGATTTTGCCCGAAACCAACTGCTCTTGCGCCACCACGATGGCGCGACGCTTGGTGCGGTCCACGTACACATAGGTGCGCCAGCGATGCTCGCCCAGCGCCTGATCGACAAAGCCTCCGCTCAAAGGCGCCATGGCTTCTTCAGGTGCGTTGCGGGAACGAATGATGATGCGCTGCTGGTCCATGTCCCACACTTGAAACGCCATGCCGTACTCGTGATACGCCGAGGAAATCAGCTTGTCTTTGGGCTTGGCGGCGGGATTCGTCTCGGTGAGCTTGCTCTCAGCGTTCTCCGCTTTGGTCTGTGCGCTTTTGCTGGTGCTTTTTTTCTGCTGCGCATCACGACGCGCATCACGTTCAGCACGCTCATCGTGCTCATCGTGTTCGTCATCATCAAGCTTGATGGGATCGGACACCAAGCCATAACCTTGCACCTGCTGCTCCAGCATATACAGACTATTGGCGTACTGCACCAAATTCGCATCCATCAGCTCGAGCATTTCTTTGCGCACATTGAAGGACAGTTGCACCGATGTGATGACGCCCGCGATAAACAACATCACGAAGCTCAATGACAGCAGTCTGCGTGCGATGGAGCGATGTCGCCACATCTGCCAAGTCTCGCGGAGAAATTCAGTGATTTTATTCAACACAGTACCCTATGCCGACCAAAGTTTTGATACGGGTTTTGCCCAGTTTTTTGCGTAAATTGGAGATGTGCACCTGTACGCTGTTGCTGGCGATTTCTTCATCCCATGAGTACATTTTGGATTCGATGTTTTGCGTGGTCACCACCCGCCCCTTGGCCTCGAGCAAAATTTGCAACAAATTGAATTCTTTGCGCGACATGTGCACGACTTCGCCATTTTGCTTGACGATGCGCCCCTGAATGTCCAGCTCAATATCGCCTCGCTGCAAGGTATTGATTTCACTGCCCGACAACCTGCGTATCACCGCTCGCAAGCGCGCATCGAGCTCATCGAGCTCAAAGGGCTTGACCAAATAATCGTCCGCACCCAAGTCCAGCCCAGCGATTTTATCCTGCGTGGTATCGCGTGCTGTGAGCATGATCACCGCGGTGCGTGCGCCCTGGTCCATTTCACGTATTTTTTTCAGCATTTCAAGACCTGACATTTTTGGCAGGTTGATGTCCAGCAACACCCCGTCAAAGGCCTCGCTTTGCAACGAGAGCAAGCCATGCTCTGCCGAATTGACCGCGTCAATGGCGTGGCCCAAGCCTTTCATGCCCAAGCAAATGGCTTCGGCCAAGGATTCGTTGTCTTCTACCAGTAATAAACGCATGGCGCACCTCTGTTCATTTGAATGCCTGCATTATAAAAACCCGTACTTAAGGCAGCCTGAAGACGAGCGAGCACTCGCGCCCAATCACTCCTGACGGTTGTTGCTCGTTTGATTGCCATTTCCATAGTCGCGAATCAACCATTTTGGGTCACGCGCGATAAACACGTTGAGCTGAGCGATATTATTGTCGGCAAAGTCGCCATTGTCCGCACTGCTGCCAAACGGATACCCCTTGTCAGCCGAACAGTAACTGCGCCAGCCCGTGATGCCATCACGCGCACCGAACCATAGGGCGGGCGTATATCCAGCGTATTTTTTGTAATAAAACGTGTTGCCCTCAATCAGGTTGTGCTCGGGTTTTTGATGGCGCACCGTGCCACCTTCACCGCAGTTGCGGTAGACAAAAATCCCGCCCTTGGACAGCGATGAAAAATAATTGTTGTCAATACGGTTGTTTGCCGAACCATCGATGGCGATCAACTCGCGTGCGGTCTGCGTGTGAAAGCGGCTGTTGGTGATTTGATTGTGACCCGATTCAGCGTCCATGTAAACCGCCGTCGAGTTGGATACGCCTGTGAACTTCGACTGCGCGACGGTCACGTGCGTTGTGCCGGGTGAAATATACAGCGGAATCGCGCCCGCACCTTGAAACACCACATGCTCAAAGCGAATGTCGGCGGGGGCGTTGGCCTGAGCGTATTGGGTGTGATTGGCCGAGTGCGAGGAGGCGAGTACCGCTTTGGCCTCACCGTTCAGCCCGAGACCGTAGACCCGCACACCACCGATGAAGGTGCAGTTTTTAATGGTGATATTGCGTGGCACCGACCAAGGCCCTTTAATGACGCGACGAGATCGTATCAACAAGCTTTGCGCCTGACCCGACTGTATGCGGCTGCCATTGCAATCCAAGGTCAAATTCGAAGACTCCTCGCCCTCGATAATGAGACGAGCGTTGACCAAAGAATTTTTCGGCAAGGTCAGCGAGCAACTGACGGAAATATCACCTTTGACCGCGCTCGGTAGCGAATAGTTGCTCGGGCACGACTGAGCCTGAGCCGAACCGCTCCACGCCAAAACCACTGGGGCAAATGCAAGGGCGAGCACCCAAAGTCTCGCCCTCAAAACCGCTTGAAACAGATTCATACCCATCCTTCAGCTTATTTTAGCCCGTCAATTGATGACTGATGATTTTTTTCACAGGCGCGAGCAAATTCGAAACGCGGATAATCGCCGTGCGAATCAGCTTGGCTGGTGGGGTCTCGTTGGTGAACAACTTGACCACGAAATTGGTGCCGTGATATATCGGACGGGTTTTGAGCTGGTGTTTGCGGTCGTACTGCTGCAACAAGGTCGGCGCACCGATATCGCGGCCTTGCGCATGGGCGGATTTAATCAAATCACTCAAAATCGCCTGACTGCTCAAACCCAGATTAAAGCCATGTGCGGTCACAGGGTGCATGCCCACCGCCGCATCGCCCACCAGCGCAAAGCGCGTGCTGTAAAAGCGACGCGCGTGCGTGCCCACCAGCGGATAGCGGTATTGCTTGCTCACCACGGTCACATCACCCAGTTGACCATTGACACGCTGCGCGATGTCCTGAGCCTGCGCCACATCATCGAGCTCTTCCACCGTATGCGCCAGCTGCGTGTCTATCGTAATCACCGCGCTGGACAGGTGCTCGGTCAGCGGCAGGATGGCCAAAGTGCGACCGTAGTGAAAGCACTCAAATGCGGTGTTCTCATTGCTCGCGGTGTGCTCGATGCGAAAGGTAATCACGGTGCGACCAAAGTCGTGCATGTCCACGGGAATGCCCATCTGCTGGCGCGTGGTGGAGAAGCGCGAATCCGCCGCCACCACCAATTTCGCATCCAAACGCTCGCCCGAGCCCAAAATCACATACGCCTGCTCAGGCGTTCCGTTGACGGTCTGCACTTTTTGTTCGGTGAACCAAGTCAGATTGCTCTGCTGCGCCACTTGCGAGTAAATCGATGCGCGGATGTGGTGATTGGAAATCAAATAGCCCAATGTGTCTGTGGGCTTGCCGCGGGCTTTTTCGGGGGTTTCAAAATGCAACTCAAAAGGAGATGTGCCATCAACCACTTTGGCCGAGCGCAGGTAAAAAATTTGCCCTTCGGGCACCGCGTCCCAAGCGCCCATTTCCTGCAACAACTCTTTGGAGTGGTGGGTCAGGGCGATTTCACGCCCATCGGGTGAGGGGTTCTGCAGCACGCTTGCAGGTGCTGGATCGATGATGGCAACGCTGAGTGTGGTATCGGCCAAAGACCGCGCCAAGCTCAGTCCCGCGGGGCCTGCGCCAATAATCACAACATCAAAAGAATTCGGAGGGGTCATGGTGTCTGCACCTTCTATACGTGACAGAATAAAACATTAATAATCAACGCCATTGTAGGCTGATTGGGCGCGCTTGGCAATCTGCGCCCCTGAGTTAGGACGATGCGAGCAATTCAAAGCGGCAGATGAACAGCGGTTCTGCTCGGCCATGATATTTGCGCTCAAACGGGGTGATGGCCGCGTTTGGAGTGAACGCACCATCCACCAGTGGCGCGCGTCCGCTCAATTGCGTCACCGCTTGCGCGAATTCCTGTACGTACACCCCCCAGTTGCTGCGTACTTCGAGCGCGCCACCCAAAGCCACTATGGTTGGGAACACCGAGTGGCCGTGCCAGCGTTTGTGCAGTTGCCCAATTTTCGGGTAGGGGTTGGGGTATAAGATGAAGTGCTTGAACAACGCAGTCTCGCGGCGCTGCAATTCGGCGTGCAACAAGCGCCAAAAATCGACCAAATCCGCACGCAACCAAATTAAGTTGCTCGGCATGGCTTCACGCCACCAGCTCTTGTGCGTTTTGATGCGCACCTCCGATTGATCCACCCCCACCACGAAGCACTCGGGATGTTCGCGCGCAATATGCAAGGTGGATTCGCCGACCCCACAGCCCGCATCGACAATCAAGGGCGCAAATCCACTGTCCGCCCATGCCGCCAGCATGCGCTCGAACGCCGCGAGATTGTGCGTGCTCATGGGCTTTAAAAACGGGTGCGCCGCGTGCCGCGCCACCACCGCGCTCAAATCTTGATGAACCTCGGTTTGAGCGGTTTTGATGGCGTCGTTGGCAGTGTTCGATGGGTGTACGGTGTCGGTCATAATGCTCGCAAATCGGTCAGCGCGCAGCTCAATTCAGATGAGCGGGCGGTTTTTCGCCATTATCCTTGGTTTTCGATATAAAATGTCACGTTGAATTCATTTAAGAGCGCGAAAATGGTTGGATTACTGCTGATGACCCACGCCCCTTTGGGGCAAGCTTTTTTAGAGACACTGGCGCATGTGCACAAACGTGCGCCCGAAGCCGTGCTGGCAATCGATGTGCTCGCCGATCAAGATGTACAAGAGGTGCAAGACCAAGCCGCTGCAGCCATCCGCGCATTGGACTCAGGCGCTGGTGTTTTGGTGTTCACCGACATTTGCGGCGCTACCCCTGCCAACTGCGCGGTGCGCGTGGCGAACAGCACCGCACAAGTCGAGCTGGTGTACGGCATCAACTTGCCGGCCCTGTTGCGCGCCGTGACCTATCGCCAATTGCCTCTGAATGAGTTGGTGAACAAGGTCATCGAAGGCGGTCAGCGCAGTGTGTTTCAATACCAGCGCGAAGATAGTCCCATTTGCCCTTAATACAAATTATTCAAGTGCCTATTGTTTTATAGGCTCTGATGTATCCAAAGCCATTCATTAACCAAGTATTAACAAAGGAAGTTCCCATGGTTCAAGCTGAAACCACCATCATCAATAAACTTGGCCTACACGCACGCGCCTCAGGCGTGCTCACCCAAACCGTCACCCCATTTCAAAGTGAAGTATGGGTTACCCGTAATGGCCGTCGCGTCAATGCAAAATCCATCATGGGCGTAATGATGCTCGCAGCGGGCATCGGCTCAGTGGTGACCATTGAGGCCGATGGCGAAGACGAGCAAGCCGCGTTGGATGCGGTTTTGGCAGTGATTGCCGACAAGTTTGGCGAAGGGGAATAAGGCGTGACCTTTAGCATTCATGGCATCGGCGTTAGTGATAAGGTTGCGATTGGACGCGCACACCTGCTCTCGCACGTCAGCCTTGAAGCCCAGCATTACCTGATTACCGCCGATCAAATTGCGGACGAGCTGGCGCGATTCAATGACGCGCTGCAATCGGTGCAAGATGAATTCGCCGAATTGCAAGCGAATTTGGATGCCGATGCCCCCGTCGAAATGGGCGCTATGCTCTCCGTGCACAGCATGATTGCGCGCGACGAGCTGATTGCGCAAGCGGCACTCAATCTCATTTCCGAAAAACGCTACAACGCCGAATGGGCGCTCTCTGAGCAGGTCAATGAATTGATAGCGCAGTTCGACGCCTTTGAGGACGAGTACTTGCGCGAGCGCAAGCACGATGTGATGCAGGTCGGTACGCGCATCATGCGTGCGCTGCGCGAGCACAACTTACTGGTGTGCGAGATGCCGCAGGCATTTGACACCGACATGATTTTGGTCGCGCACGACATTGCCCCTGCCGATATGTTGCAGTTTAAAGGGCGCTCATTGGCGGGCTTCATCACCGATTCGGGTGGGCCAAACAGCCACACCGCGATTGTTGCGCGTGGCTTGGGATTGCCCGCCGTGGTCTCGACAGGACAGGCGCGCAGCATCATTCGCCCCAACGAAATGGTGATTGTCGATGGGGTCAACGGTGTGGTTCTGGTCAACCCAGACGAGCTCATCCTCACGCACTACCGCCAAGTACAACAGGCGCAAATTGAAGAAGAGCAAAGCCTCGCCGCCCTCATCGGCCGCGATGCCATCACCCTCGATGGCGCCGCCATCAAACTGATGGCCAATATCGAATCACCCAACGATATTGCACGCCTGCACACCATAGGCGCGGATGGCGTAGGTCTGTTTCGTTCTGAATATTTGTTCATGAACCGCAAGGACACGCCCGACGAGACCGAGCAATTTAATTTTTACAAATCCGCCGCTGCCGCCATGAACGGTAAGCCCGTGACCATTCGCACCTTGGACATTGGCGCGGACAAAGAACTCTCAACCGACGACTATGAAACCTCGGTCAACCCAGCTCTGGGACTGCGTGCCGTGCGCTACTGCTTGGCCAATCCGAGTATGTTTTTGATTCAAATTCGAGCGATTTTGCGCGCTTCGCACTTCGGTTCAGTCAAGCTGTTGATACCGATGATCAGCGGCGTGGAGCAACTGCAACAAACCTTGCATTTGATAGAGCAGGCGCGGGTTCAGCTGCGCGAGGCTGATGTTCCGTTTGACGAGCAGATGCCCGTCGGCATTATGGTGGAGATTCCATCGGCGGCGTTGATACTCGACGCGCTGCTGCCGCACATCGATTTTGTCTCCATCGGCACCAACGATTTGACGCAGTATACCCTCGCGGTCGATCGCGGCGACTCTGACGTGGCGCACCTGTATGAAGAATTGCACCCAGCGGTGTTGCAGCTCATCGTGCTGACCATCCGTGCCACGCAAGCCGCGAATAAATCGGTTTCGGTCTGTGGCGAGATGGCGGGCAATGCCAAACTCACCCGATTGTTTCTGGCCATGGGCTTGGATGAATTCTCGATGCAGCAAACGCAAATTTTACCCGTGAAAGCGCGCATTTTAGACGCCTCCATCGCCCAGTCACAAGCGCAACTCGAACAGATTTTAAAATCCTACGACATGGTCAGTATCAAAAAACACATCCGCGAGCTCAATGCCCAGACCATGAGCGCGAGCGCCGCAACGCTTCATTAAACTGGCTCACATAGGCACACCCCATTCCACCATTGAAAGACCCGCATGACCCAAGCAACTGAACACAACACCACCGCCACAAACGAAGCGGAGCAAGCCTCCAATTTCATCCGCCAAAAAATCGACAGCGAGATTGCCGCAGGCAAATACGCCAACCGCACCGATGCCAATGGCAAAACCCTGCCCACCGTCATCACACGCTTTCCGCCCGAACCGAACGGCTACCTGCACATCGGTCACGCCAAGAGCATTTGTCTGAACTTCGGTATCGCGCAGAGCTATGGCGGGCGCTGCCATTTGCGCTTTGACGACACCAATCCCGAGAAAGAATCCACCGAATACGTGGACTCGATTAAGGACATGGTGCACTGGTTGGGTTTTGACTGGGTGGATGCGGATGGTCAGGCACACCTGCACTACGCCTCCGACTACTTCGAGCAGCTGTATCAATTCGCCGAACAACTCATCAGCGCGGGTCACGCCTATATTGACTCGCAGGACGCCGACACCATACGCGCGCAACGCGGCCAATTGCACGAAGTGGGCACCAACTCACCGCACCGCGACCGCCCAGCGGCGGAGTCACTGGATATTTTCCGCCGCATGCGTGCAGGTGAATTCCCCGAGGGCGCGCACGTGCTACGCGCCAAAATCGATATGGGCGCATCTTTCATCAGCCTGCGTGACCCGGTGATTTACCGCATCCGCTACGCCCACCACCACCGCACGGGTGACGCGTGGTGCATCTATCCGCTGTACGATTTTACCCACTGCATCAGTGACGCGATTGAACAAATCACCCACTCGCTGTGCACCTTGGAGTTTGAGAACAACCGTCCGCTGTACAACTGGATTTTGGCGCGGCTGGTCGAGGTCGGTGCGCTGTCGCAACCCCTGCCAGAGCAAACTGAATTTGCCCGTCTGAACCTGACCTACGCCATCACCAGCAAACGCAAGTTGTTGCAATTGGTCGAGCAGAACCACGTCGATGGCTGGGACGATCCGCGCATGATGACCCTCGTCGGCATTCGTCGTCGTGGCTTTACGCCTGAATCTTTGCGTTTATTCACCGACCGAATCGGCGTGTCTAAGTCGGATTCATGGATCGATATGAGCGTGCTCGAGCAAGCAGTGCGCGATGATTTGGATGTCAAAGCGCCGCGCGCCGTCGGCGTACTGCAACCGCTCAAACTCATCATCGACAACTACCCCGAAGGTCAAACCGAGCAGTGCCACGCCCCCGTGCACCCGCACCACCCAGAGATGGGGCAGCGCGAATTTCAATTCTCACGCGAGCTGTGGATTGAGCAAGACGACTTCATGGCCGAACCCGTCAAAGGCTTTTTCCGTCTGTTCGTCGGTAACAAGGTGCGCCTGCGTCATGGCTTCGTCATCGAATGCACGGGCTTTGACCAAGACGCTTCAGGTCAAGTCATCGCGATTCACGCCAACTACTTCGCTGATTCAAAAAGCGGCACCGAAGGCTCGAACAACTACAAAGTCAAAGGCAACATCCACTGGCTATCCAGCACCGATGCCGTCCCATGCGAAATCCGCGCCTACGACCGACTGTTTCACGACGCACACCCTGACGCGGGGGGTAAAGACTTTTTGCAAGCGCTCAACCCTGATTCCAAACACATCTCGCAAGGCTTCGTCGAGAGTGGCTTGGCCAATGTGGCGGCTGAATCCCACTTCCAGTTCGAACGGCTGGGCTACTTTGTCACCGACCGCGTGGATTCCAAAGCTGGCGCTTTGGTGTT
>CAZDLD010000025.1:3924-17995 GCA_964506355.1 uncultured Hydromonas sp. | reverse complement strand
CGTTCTCATTCCGTGGCAACGAGCCTGTGCGCGAAGCGATACACACGGTGTTTCTCTACCACGCGATTGCCGCAGGTATGGACATGGGCATCGTCAATGCGGGTCAACTTGGCGTGTACAACGATTTAGACCCCGTGCTCAAAGAGCGCGTCGAGGACGTGGTGCTCAACCGCCGCGCCGATGCGACCGAGCGTCTGCTCGAGATTGCCGAGCAGTTCAAGGGCGATGGCAAAAAAACCGAGGTCAATCTCGCATGGCGCGAGCTGGCGGTGCAAGAGCGTTTGACCCACTCGCTGGTGCATGGCATCACACAGTTCATCGAGGAGGACACCGAGGAGTGCCGTCTGGTGGCCAAGCGCCCAATCGAGGTCATCGAAGGCCCGCTGATGAACGGCATGGGCGTGGTCGGTGATTTGTTCGGCGAGGGCAAGATGTTTTTACCGCAGGTGGTCAAATCCGCCCGCGTGATGAAACAAGCGGTCGCGCATCTGATTCCTTTCATCGAGAAAGAAAAAGCCGAAGCCATCGCACGCGGCGACGCGCAGGCCTCACGCTCGCAAGCACGCGTGGTCATGGCAACGGTCAAGGGCGACGTGCACGACATTGGTAAAAACATCGTGACCGTGGTGCTGCAGTGTAATAACTTCGAGGTGGAGAACATGGGCGTGATGGTGCCGTGCGCGAAAATCCTCGAAAAAGCGCGTGAATTAGAAGCCGATGTGATTGGTCTGTCGGGTTTGATTACCCCGTCGTTAGAAGAAATGACCTACATCGCGCAGGAGATGGAGCGCGACGAGTATTTCCGCTCGCGTCAGATTCCGCTGATGGTCGGTGGTGCGACCACCTCGCGTGTACACACCGCGGTAAAAATCGCGCCGCATTACAGCGGCCCTGTGGTCTGGGTTCCCGATGCATCGCGCTCGGTGACGGTGTTGCAACAATTGCTCAGCAACCGCGAAGCGTTCTTGGTCGAGCACAATGCCGAGTACGAGCGCGTGCGCACCCAGCACGCCAACAAAAAAGGTCAAACCCTCATCAGTGCCGACGCCGCCCGAGCGAATAAATTGCAGATTGATTGGGCGAACTACACCCCGCCAAAACCTACTGTGCTCGGTCGTCAAGTCATCGCGGACATGGACATCGCCGCGCTGGTGCCGTACATCGATTGGACGCCGTTCTTCCAAACTTGGGATTTAACGGGTTCGTATCCAAAAATCTTTGACGATGCAGTGGTTGGCGCACAAGCAAAATCGGTGTTTGACGATGCGCAAGCCATGCTCAAAACCATGATTGCAGAAAAATGGCTCAGCGCCAAAGGCGTCTATGGACTCTACCCAGCGCAGAGCGTGAATGACGATGAAATCGCGCTCTACGCGGACGAAGCCAAGACCCAAGAACTGCTGCGTTGGAACTCGGGCCGTCAGCTGGCTGAGAAACAAATCATCGATGGCGAGCGCCGCCCGAATCTGTCCTTGGCGGATTTTGTCGCGCCTGCTGGCTCGGGCAAATCCGATTATGTCGGGATGTTTGCGGTGACCGCTGGGCTAGAGATGGAGGCGCGAATTGCTCAATTTGACGCGGCGCACGATGATTACAGCAGTATTATGTTTAAAGCGCTGGCCGATCGATTGGTCGAGGCCTTTGCCGAACACCTGCACGAGCAAGTGCGCAAGCAAGATTGGGGCTATGCGGCGAATGAGCAGCTGAGCGCGCAAGAGTTGATTAAAGAAGCTTACCAAGGCATCCGCCCAGCACCGGGCTACCCCGCATGTCCTGCACACACCATCAAGACCGATTTGTTCCGCGTCTTGGATGCAAACGCCATTGGCATGGAATTAACCGAGAGTTTGGCGATGATGCCTGCGTCATCGGTGAGTGGTTTTTACTTCTCGCATCCGCAATCGCGTTACTTTAACGTGGGTACAACGTTGTAAATGTGGTTTGAGCTTAGCAATAAAAAAGCGCATCGACGGTACCGTCTGATGCGCTTTTTTGCCAAAGAAGCTGAGATTATGCTTCAACAACTTTAGCGTCAGGTGCGTTGGTTTGTACCGATTTGATGCCGTTCTCCATCGCAGCTACACTACTGTAGTATTCGCTGCGACCGATTTCTTGACCATTGCCCGCTTTTAGCTTGAAATACGGCTCGCCATTTTTATTCTCTGTGCGCTCAAAGCGTGCGTCGTCCGCTGCGTTTTTGCGCACCGATTCGATGCCGTTTTCAGCGGCGGCTTTGGTCTTGTACAATTCACTGGTCAAAATCACTTGACCATTGCCAGACTTCAAATTGAACATGAATTGACCGTCTTTAGCTACTTTTAACTCGAATTTTCCAGCCATTTTAATCTCCTTCGTTCAGTTGTAAGGGTGTTGCTGAGCCTGTGTCCTGTGCGCTTGACCAGAACCATGGACGCTTTGATTGTACTCGGGTTTGGCGCTCTGCGAAACCTCACAGCCATAATTTCGCACCCACCCATGCTGCGCACCAATTTCAGCCCCAGCACTGGTGTGCAGCGCACAATTCTGCTAAGGTTACGCCTATATGAAACACCGCTCTCGCGCCCATCTAAATGCCACTATTATTGCCTTCGTCACTTGGGCGTGGATGGTGTTCGCGCCGATGCAGTCCACATGGAGTCAACCCAACAGGCACGCCATCACGTTATGCACCGCGCAAGGATTCTCGACGGTCTGGGTGGACGATGGTGTTGATTTGGCCTCGGCCGACTGGGGCACACTGAGTCACCATGGCCAACATTGCACCTTGTGCAGCATTTCCGCCACTGATTTATCGCCCGCACCCGATGTGGTGGCGGCATTGTCCTTGGCGCGGCACGCGCCAGCGTACTTCGCACCCGCGCAGCCTGCGCTCAAAGCATTTGAACTGTGGGCGTATGCGCCTCGCGCCCCGCCCTTGTTTGCATAATCTCCTGCCATACTGAGCACGCGACGCACAGGTTCGCGTGCACCCATTGATTATTTTTGAACTCAAGGATTCCTATGAAATACACGATTAAACACTTCAGCGCTATCGCTGCGGCCCTGCTCTTGTCCCTGACCTTAAGCGCTTGTGATCGCTCACACAAAATGGGCAATGAGCAGCACGGCCAAAGCGCACAAGCACACAACCCACCGATGGGCGCCAATCCGATGCAAGACGCGCCCAGCGAGTTGCGCATGGCAGGCGAGCTGAAAATCGAAGTTCAGGGCGCATGGGCACGCGCCACGGTCGAAGGTCAAAACATGGGCGGCGCATTTGTCAACCTCACCTCCGATCAAGACGCCACACTGGTCGCTGGCAGCTCGCCTGTGTCCAACTCGGTTGAACTGCACACCATGAAAATGGAGGGCGAAAAAATGGTGATGGCGCAAGTGCCGAACATCCCATTGCCAGCCAACGCCAAAGTTGAACTCAAACCGGGCAACCTGCACATCATGTTTATGGGCTTGAAAGCCCCGCTCAAAGATGGTCAGACCGTCGCGTTGAAATTGGAAATCAAAACCAAAGCGGGGAAATCTGAGTTTTTGGAACTACAAGTGCCAGTTAAATCAGTTGCTCAGCAAATCAAGCCGTGATGGTTTTTAGGCGCTTTTAAGTTTTTTAAGTACAAAAGGGACTCAATGAGTCCCTTTTGTACTTGAATATTTGTTTGTAGTTGTGATTCCCTTCATCCGAGTGGGAGAAGGTGGAGTAGTCATTGCCCAATCCACTGCGTAGAGATGCCAACACCCTCTCCCCCAGCCCCTCTCCCGCTCGGCGGGAGAGGGGAGCGTTCGGAGTTGTGTCACTGAGGGTGTATTCTTCGACCGTCAGGGTGTCTGCATTGTCTGTTATGAATGGTCCTGTGTTTGCTCACTCAAAACCACACCACCAGATGCATGGGTTCATTTGTTTTGGACACTATGGTCGCGCCGCCGCCGTGACGCTCAGCGATTTTGCGCACCAAGGACAAGCCCAATCCTGCGCCTTTTTGCGAGGGATGCGCACGCACGAACGGCTCAAACAGCGCATCGGGCTGCGCCAGCGGCACGCCATGTCCATGGTCGGTGAAATGGATTTCCACCCGTGCGTTTGCACGAACGGCAAGCTCAGAAGTGGCACTTTGAACCCGCACATGAACGGGCGGCAAACCATATTTCAAGGCATTTTCCACCACATTGCGCACCAAGCGACGCAGAAGTTTTGGGTTCGCTGAAACTTGCACCGATTGACCGCCCACTGCCACGCCCTCGTAATGCGCGCATTCTTCCGCCACCAAAGCCAGCACATCGACGGACTCCAGCGGTATTTCGTGCGCATTTTGCTCAGCGCTTGCAAACTGCTCGAGTCGGCTTGAGAGCAGTATGCCCTCTATCATTTCATCAAGCTCGCTGATGTCCTGCTCAATATCGCTTTTGCGTTGATTCTGACGGGCGTCCTGCGCGTCGGTCTTGAGCATTTCGACATTCATGCGAATGCGCGTGAGCGGTGTGCGCAACTCATGTGAGGCGTTCGCCAACATCAGTTTATTGGTGCGCACCAAATTCTCGATTTTGCCTGCCGCGTGGTTAAAGCTCACCGCCAACTTCGCCACCTCGTCCTTGCCCTGCACGGGCACACGTGCGGATAAATCGCCCTGCCCCCACTGCTCCACGCCCTGATTAAGCAACTCCAAACGGCGAGTCAAACGGCGAGTCAGTGGCAATGCGGTCAACGCCACCGCGCCCAGCAATATCAACAAACCCGTGATGAACGGCCACGCCACTGGCGGCGGGCTGCCGTGCTGTCCGCGAGAGGGCGGATGTATCACCGCGGTGCGCCCGTCCGCCAGTGCCAACTCAATTTTGGGTGGGCCGTTGCGCTGCATACCAACCTGCGCCAAGGTCTGTCCACTGGCGTTGTAAATCGCAATATCGATGGGCACGTCGTGGGTGAGTTTTTCCAATGCGGCTTGTTGCTCACTCGGACTGGCGCTGATGTTGGGCAGGGCGTTTTGCACCAACTGCACAATCACGTCAAAGCGTCTGCCTGCACGGTCTTCGCGGTCGTCCAACGAACGCCAAAGCACCGCCGTCGCCAAAGCAAAAATCACGATGCTGGCAAGCACAGCGAGGTAAATTTTAAAATACAGGCGTTGTCTCATCGTCTCAGTCCTGCTGTTTGGCAAACACATAGCCTGCGCCGCGCACAGTGACGATGCGCTTGGGGTGTTTGGCATCGTCCTCAATCACCGCCCTCAGTCGAGAGATGTGCACGTCAATCGAGCGGTCGAAGGCTTCTAAGGTTTGGTTCTTGAGCTGCTCGATGAGCAATTCACGTGTCAACACTCGCCCTGCACGCTCGGCCAAAGCCAGTAGCAAATCATACTGATAACTGGTGATGTCGCACAACGCGCCCGCCAGTCGCACTTCGCGTGCCGCTTGATCAATCACCAGTCGACCGAAGGTCAGGGTGTCCGATGAGTCTGCGTTGGCAGTTTGGTTCAATTGCGCTGCGGGCGTGCCACGGCGTAAAATCGCCCGCAGACGCGCCAACAACTCACGCGGCTCAAACGGCTTGGGCAAATAATCATCCGCACCCATTTCCAATCCGACAATTCGATCCATCGCGTCACCACGCGCAGTGAGCATCAAAATCGGCACAGTGGAGTGTGCACGGATTTTTTGGCACACGGTCAGTCCATCGGTGTCGGGCAACATCAAATCCAAAATCACACCGTCAACACTCTTGCCCTCGTCTGATTCGAGCAGGGATAAGCCCTGTCCGCCCGTGAGCACATGGCTCATGCGAAATCCCGCGTCGCTCAGGTATTCAACCACCAAAGCGCCCAAGCGCTCGTCATCCTCAATCAGTAATAAATGTTGTGTCATCTGTGAATTTCTTTGTTCGGTGGGCTGCGTTTAAATGGGACACATCAACTCATTGTACTGGATGCTGCTGCATCGACAGTGTTTTTGGTGCGATGTCTTGCCCATTTTACCGTTTTACCCGCCATCTGAACACACGCCCACGATAAACGTGGGCTATGGGCGTTTCAAATGTTTCGGGTTGGAAAAATTACCAACGGCGCTCAGGCATCATCTGTGCGAGCTGCTTGCGCTGCTCGGGTGTCAAGACTTGAGCGGCCTCAGTCATGGCTTGGGTCATGCGTTTGCTTTGTTCATCCATGTACGCGATTTGACTGGCGCGCACTTGCTCGACCGCGGCCGTGTCCACAGGGTCTGAGCTGAGCAATTGCATCGATTTTTGACGCATGGATTGCATGGCGGTTTGACGCTCGTTCTGTCCTTGGACGTATTTGCTCGCAATGTCTTTGAGTTTTTGCTTTTGCTCGTCGGTGGCATTGACTTTCTCGCCCATGCGCTCAACCATCTGCTCGTTAAACATGCCGCCATGACGCCCGCCCATGCCCTGCATTTGTCCTTGAGCGTTCATGCCGTCATGTTTCATGCTCATGCCGCCGCCGCGACCGTAACCCTCGCCACGCTCATGGGTGCAACCGCGCCCCAGCGCTGCGCCAATCACGCCTGCGGCAAGCAACAGCGCCACCATCAACCAGCGTTTTTTGCAGCGATGTTTGCCATGGCAATGGGCTTTGCCCTCAGACTTGCAGCATTTTGATGTGCTCGCTTCGGTTGAACTGCTGGCATCAGCGGTAGCGCCAACGGCTTCAGGCGTTGCCGCCTGTTCGATGATGGTGTGGGTGGTGTCTTTGTTCGTATCATTGTTTGTAGTTTGGTTTGTAGTTTGGTTTGTGTCGTTCATGTTGGTTCCTTTGCGCTGTGCGCTTGTTTGATGTGTGATTTAAAACTCAAGCAGTGCTTCGTCGTATTGCCGCACGTTTTTGCTTGATGTGCTCACTTTAAACACCCTATGTTGTGGCTGTGTTGCGCGTGTGTAAAGAATTGTAAAGTCAGTCGTTGGGCATTAGGCGTAAAAAAAGCGAAACCCGTCGGTTTCGCTTTTTCTATTTTTCGCATGGTGCTGCATGATTGCTCATCAGCCCATCGCACTAACAATTAAGCAGCCATTGCTTTCACGCTGGCTGACAAACGGCTCTTATGACGAGCTGCTTTGTTTTTGTGTACTATTTTTTTGTCAGCGATTGAGTCAATCACTGGCATTGCTTTTGCAAATGCTGCTTGAGCTGCTGCTTTATCACCCGCTTCAACTGCTTTACGTACGTTCTTAACCGCTGTGCGGTATTCAGAGCGCAATGCAGAGTTTTGTGCGTTGAGTTTAACGGCTTGACGAGCGCGTTTGCGCGCCTGTGCTGAGTTTGCCATGTTTATTCCTTAAAAAATATTCAAATTGAAAATCGATTTTCTATTGCCAATCCGCACCGAGTGTGCCGATTGTTATCTTAACCTGTTCCTGAGTGAAAACGCATTTTGCGCAAAATACGATTTCAACGCGACCCGATTACTGATGCCACTGGTTTTGACGTGCGTCCTCAGTGAGAGACACTCAAAGATTCCTACGAAAAAACACGGGTCGATTAAGAAAATAGCTGTAAAATATACCATTGTTCGGCGCATCTTTCAATGCTTTTCCGCTTGAGGCCGTACTTATCGCACAAATTCACCCGTTTACGATGGCGCAGCGCGACACTTTTTAGTGTCTTGCCTTTGCGTGAACTGATGCAGCCCACCCATGAGCAGCACCCCTAATACCGATTGAATTGATTTATGAATTTCTTAAAAACTCTGGCCTCAGTGAGTGGTTTTACTTTGTTGTCGCGCATCACAGGTCTGGTACGTGAAATGCTGGTGGCGTCGATTTTCGGCGCGGGCGCGACCACCGATGCTTTTTTCGTCGCGTTTCGCATTCCCAATTTGTTGCGTCGGCTGTTCGCTGAGGGTGCATTCTCTCAAGCATTCATTCCTGTGCTGGGCAAGAGCAAGTCCAACGAAGGCGATGCCAAAACCAAAGTACTCATCGACCGCACCGCCACTTTGTTGTTCTGGGCGGTGTCGATGATAACCATCATCGGTATTGTCGGCGCATCGGGCGTGATGTGGGTAATGGCGCATTCGATGGAAGCGGGCACCGAGCGCTATGAGTACTCGCGCACCATGACGCAGATTATGTTCCCCTATATTATTTTCATGTCTTTGATTGCGCTCTCGTCGGGCGTGCTCAATACTTGGAAGAATTTTTCAACCCCTGCGTTCACGCCGGTGTTGTTGAACATCTCGGTCATCTCGGCTGCGATTTTCTTAGCACCTCACTTCAATCCGCCAATTTATGCCTTGACTGCGGGTGTTATTTTGGGTGGCGCTTTGCAGCTGGCTTGGCAAATTCCCGCGCTGATGAAAATCGGTATGCTGCCGCGCATTTCGCTGAACTTTATGACTGCGCTGCGCGACCCGCAAGTGCGCTCCATTCTCAAGCTCATGCTGCCCGCGACTTTGGCGGTTTCGGTGGCGCAAATTAGCCTCATCATCAACACCAACTGGGCCGCCAGTCTGGGCAATGGCGCGGTGTCGTGGATTTCGTACGCCGACCGATTGATGGAATTCCCCACGGGTATGCTCGGTGTGGCTTTGGGTACGATTTTATTGCCCAGCTTGACCCGTGCTCACGCTTCGGGCGACATGGTCGAGTATAAAAAATTATTGAACTGGGGTTTGCGTTTGACCCTGTTGCTGGCTCTGCCCTCTGCTGTGGGCTTGGGTGTGCTTGCCGAGCCTTTGACCAGCACTTTGTTTCAACACGGGCGTTTCACCGCGCTGGACGTGCACAAAACCGCACAAGCTTTGACCATGTATTCATTCGGTTTGTTGGGTTTGATTTCGGTCAAAATTTTGGCCAGCGCCTACTATGCCAAACAAGACATCCTCACGCCGGTGCTCATTGGCATTGGCGTGTTGATATCGACTCAGCTGATGAATCTGCTGTTTGTGCCGTATTTGCAACACGCGGGTCTGTCGCTGTCGATTGGTTTGGGTGCGTGTTTGAACGCTGGAATTTTGGTGCTGTTGCTCGGTCGTCGCGGTGCGCTGGGCGGATGGGTGCAATGGTTGCCGTTCATTGCTAAGGTGTTGCTGGCGGTGACGGTGATGGCGCTGGTGGCTTATTTTGCCAGCCAACGTATCGACTGGCTGAACATGGGCGGTGGCGTGATGGCGATGCTGCAGCGTGCGGCGTGGTTGGCGGCTGTCATCGGCGCGAGTGTGGTGGTTTATTTTGCGGTGTTGTTTGCGCTGGGTTTTCGCATGGGTGATTTTCGCTTGGTCAGCCACGCTTAAGTCGTAATGATGCATGGTGTCGCGTTGTAAAGATTTGTAAAGCTACGCGCCGCACACACTTTTCTCATGAATTTGCATTATGATTCGCTTTGTATTTTTTCAAATTTAGTATGGGTTGACTATGGCACTCCGGTTTAATTTTTCCGCACTTTCTCGTCGCAAACAACTTGTGGCGGTTTTGCTATTGGCCTTGGTTTTGTTCATCGGCTATCGCATTTATCAAGCCAAGACCAAGGCGGCGCGTGCCAAAGCCCCTGCGGTCAGTGTGTTACAAGTCAAAGCCTCTGAGTTGCTCGTGGCCGCGCCTGCGTCCTTCGATAAGATTTTGCCCCTATCAGGCACGCTCAATCCCTACCAACAAACCCTCATCAGCGCCCGCGCCAGTGGCGAAGTGGCGCAAGTGGTGGTGCGCGAGGGTCAAACTGTAAACAAGGGTGATGTTCTGGCGGAACTCTCGACCATCACCTATCAGGCACAAGTCGATCAAGCACGCGCAGCAGTCAACTCCGCGCAGCAGTCATTTGCACTGGCGCAAAAAGACTATGCCAACAATGAAGAGCTGTTCAACGCGGGGTTCATCGCAAAAATGGCCTTGCAACGCGTCGAAGTCAACCGCCAGAACGCTTCTGCGGCATACATTCAAGCACAGCAAAATTTAGTCATCGCTCAGCGCAATCTGAGCGAAGCGCGCATTACTGCGCCCATCTCGGGCGTCGTCGCAGTGCGCAAAATCAATGTCGGCGACACCGTGGGCATGGGCGCGCCGCTGTTCTCTGTGGTCAACGACAACTCGTTCGAGCTGGCCTCGCCCATTGCGGCCGAACAAATCGGCATGGTGCACGTCGGTCAAGTGGTTCAACTGCGCACGGCTGGTGTTGAACAAGGGTTCAATGGCGTGATTGAGCGCGTGAACCCCATCGCACAAGCTGGCTCGCGCAGCTACACCGTCTATGTTCGCGTGAACAACGATGCCAAGGCTTTGCGCTCGGGTATGTTTGCCGAAGGTTCGATTTTGCTCAGCTCGCGTCCCAATGTACTGAGTCTGCCCATCACAGCAGTACGCACAGGCAATGAGGGCAGTTATGTCTACCTGGTCAACAACGACACCATCGAAAAACGCACCGTGACAGTGGGCGAGCGTGCAAGTGAAAAAATTGATGCGCCGATAGAAGTCATCTCGGGTCTGGGTGCGGGCGAGCGCGTCATCGGCTTGGATTTGGGCACCATCAAGCCCGACCTAAAGGTAGAAGTCGTCAACGACACGGGCGCGGCACAGCCTGCTGTTGCCGCTACGCCCCCTGCATCTGTCAACACAGTAGCGCCCAAGTCAGGGCTGCTGGCCAAAATCAAAACATGGTTCAAATAAACGCCTCTGCTGCGCATTTACCCACCCTGCTCACCATGCTTACAACACCGCAACAATAAAGGCTCTCCATGTGGTTCACTAAAGTCAGTATCAAAAACCCTGTTTTCGCCGTGATGATTATGCTCGGCTTGGTGGTGCTGGGTGTCATCGGCTTTAAGAAAATGGCGGTCGATAAATTCCCAGCGGTGGAATTGCCCGTGATTGTGGTGCAGACTGCTTATCCAGGGGCTGCGCCGACATCGGTTGAGAACGAAGTCTCGCGCCCGATTGAAGAGAGTTTGAACACCGTCAGCGGCATCAAGACCATGACCTCGCGCTCATATCAGAGCGTCTCGGTCATCGTGGCGCAGTTTCAAACGGGCACCAATATGGACACCGCGCTGCAAGACATTCGTACCAAATTGGATTTGGTGCGTCGCAAGCTGCCCGACGATGTGGACGACCCCATCGTGCGCCAAAATGACCCGAACAGCGCGCCGATTCTGACCTTGGTGGTCAAAGGTGGTGAGAACCGCAGCCTCAAAGACATCAGCGATTTGGCTGAAAACACCATCAAACCACGCCTGCAAACCGCCGTGGGCGTCGGTCAAGTCGACTTGCTCGGCGAGGTCAAACCGCAAATCAACATCCTACTCAACCCCGCCCAAATGGATGCGCTTGGCGTGGGCGTGAATGAAATCAATCAAGCCATTCAAGCCGCCAACCGCGAGCTGCCCGCAGGCGTGATTGAAAACGCGCAAAAAGAACTGGTGGTTCAGGTCAACGGACGCCTGCAAAGCGTCGCTGATTTTCGCCGCTTGGTCGTGGCCAATCGCGGCGGCGCCCCCGTGTACTTGGAGCAGGTCGCCGCAGTTGACGACGGCAGCGCCGCGCCCACCAGCGTCTCGCTCACCGATGGCGAAGTCACCCTGTCGATTAATGTGCTCAAATCCAGCGGCTCAAACACCGTGGATGTGGCCAATAACGTCAAAGCCAAAATCGCAGAACTGGCCAGTGTGCTGCCAGCCGATGTCAAAATCACCACCCGCGTGGATCAGAGCATCAGCATTCAGGCCGACGTCGATGATGTGACCTCGACGATTTATGAAGGTGCGATTTTGGCGGTGCTTATTGTGTTCCTTTTCCTGCACTCGTGGCGCAGCACTGTGATTACCGCGTTTAGCTTACCTGTGTCCATCATTGGCACATTTGGCTTCATGTATCTATTGGGTTACACCATCAACACCATCACCATGATGGCGCTCTCGCTCTCCATCGGTTTGGTGATTGACGATGCGATTGTGGTGCGTGAGAACATCGTGCGCCACATGCGCATGGGCAAGGACCACTATCAAGCCTCGATGGACGGTACGCAAGAAATCGGCTTGGCGGTGCTGGCGACCACGCTCAGTATTGTCGCTGTGTTCTTGCCGATTGGTTATATGGATGGCACCATCGGTTCGTTCTTCCATGAATTTGGCATCACCGTGGTGATTGCGGTTCTGGTGTCAATGTTTGTGTCGTTCACTTTGGATCCGATGTTGTCTTCACGCTGGCACGACCCCGACACCGCCAAGCCGATGGAAGAGCGCTGGGGCAGCACGTTGCTGATATGGTTCGAGCGTCAAGTCGAGGCCTTTAGCGACACCTACCAAAGCCTGCTGCAAAAAGCCCTGCGTCACCGCATCATCACATTGGCGATTGCGGTATCGACCTTTGTCATCAGTTTGATGATCGTGCCCATCATCGGCTCGGAATTTGTGCCACAAAGCGATTCATCGGAAATCAACATCAAGTTCAAAACCCCTGTGGGGACCAGCTTGGAGCAGACCACGCTCAAAGCCCGTCAAGCACAGGACGTGTTGAAACAAAAATTTGGTAAGGAAATCGCTTACACCTTTGCTCGCGCAGGCGGTGGCAATGCCAGCGCCAGCTCGGTGGACATGTATGTCCAACTCAAACCCCTGTCTGAGCGCTCACGCACGGGCACTGAGCTGCTTGGCCCCGTGCGTCAAGCCCTGAGCGGTATTGCGGGCATCAGCGTATCCAAGGTCACAGGGCAAGAAGGCGGCCCATCGGGCAGCAATAAAAAACTCATTTACAATATCTACGGTCCGGATTTGAACAAGCTTGAGCTGTACAGCACTGATGTTGTGGGCAAGCTCAAAAATATTTCAGGTCTGATTGACGTGGAATCCTCAGTGGCGGACAAAAAGCCCACCATCGACATCGTGATGGATCAACAACGCTCAGCTGACTTGGGCGTGAACACCAGTGCGGTGTCTGCGGTACTTTCGGGTCTGGTCACAGGGTCAAAAGCGGGCACATGGCGCGCACCGAACAACGAGGACTACGACATCCTGCTGCGCCTGCCGCGTGAACAACGCAACAGCCCCGAGAACGTCGCCAATTTAAAAATCGCCACTGGGGTCAATGCGCAAACGGGCGAACCGAATTTGGTGCGCATCGGCGATGTGGCGCAACTCAAGCAGGGCGTGACCATGGCCGAAATCGTGCGCGAAAATCTACGTCGTCAAATTCGCATCGATGGCAATCCAAGCGGACGCAGCACAGGCGAAATCACCACCGACATCGAAGCGGTGCTCAAAGGTGTGAACTGGGATGCGGGTTATGGTTATTCGATTGCGGGCGATGCGCAGGACTCGAAAGAATCCGCTGGCTACGCCGCCAGTGCTCTGGGCTTGGCCGTGATTTTCATTTACATGGTTCTGGCTTCTCAGTTCAACAGTTTTGTTCAACCGATTGCGATTATGAGCTCATTGCCGCTGTCTTTGGTCGGGGTGTTCTTGGCCTTGCTGATGTTTAATTCCACGCTGAATATTTTTTCCATCGTTGGTTTTGTTCTGCTGATGGGGCTGGTGACCAAAAACGCGATTTTGCTGATTGACTTTGTCAATCAAGAGCGCGCCCGTGGCATCGATCGCACACAGGCCATCATCGATGCAGCACACATTCGACTGCGCCCGATTCTGATGACCACCTTGGCGATGGTTTTTGGTATGTTGCCATTGGCATTGGCGCTGGGTGAAGGCTCTGCTCGTCGCGCACCTATGGGTCAGGCGGTGATTGGTGGCGTCATCACCTCCACTTTGCTCACGCTGGTTGTGGTGCCTGTGGTCTACACCTATCTGGACGACTGGTCGGTGCAACTGCGCGGCTGGTGGCACCGACATGTTCCGCATGACACGGACAAACATTGATTCATTACTTTATTTATTTCGTTTATTTAGTCAATACCGATTGAGGACAAACACATGAAACGCGACGCATTATTTAACATGGTTGAGCAACAAATTCGCCCTTGGGATGTGCACAGCCCCGCCATCCTCAAATCTCTGCACGACTTTCCCCGTGTGGATTTTTTGCCGACTGAACTCAAACCATTTGCCTACATGGACGTTGAGCTGCCCTTGAGCATCGATGGTCAAGACACCCACACTAAACTGATGGCGCCGCGCTTGTTGGCGCGTATTT
>CAZDLD010000025.1:3566-3914 GCA_964506355.1 uncultured Hydromonas sp. | reverse complement strand
AACTTGATTTGCACGGCGAAGAAAACGTCGCCTTGGTGGGTCTAGGTGATGGTTATTTGGCGACCTTGATTGCGTACTTTAGCCGCTCGGTTACTGCGTTTGAGATTGATGCGCGCATCATGCAGTTCGCCCAAGCCAACCTCAACGAAGCGGGTGTGCACAACATCAGCTATGAATTTGCGGACGGGTTGAAAGCGAGCACCGATCAGTTCGACGTGGTGGTTTTGGCAGGCAGCATTGCCCAGCTCACCACCGCCCTGCTCAATAAAATCGTCATCGGCGGTCAAATCTTCGCCGTCATCGGTCAGCCCGATTCGCCATCGATGCGCGCCACCTTGATTACGCGCA
>CAZDLD010000025.1:0-3556 GCA_964506355.1 uncultured Hydromonas sp. | reverse complement strand
GATCAAGCATGGTCACAAAAAGTGCTGTTCGAAACCGTACTCGCGCCCCTGTCCGACGTGTCCAGCACCCAACTCACCCACGTGAACACCAACACGTTTACTTTTTAATTGATGCTCATGAAACTGCTTCGCCCCCATACGTCCAAACCAACCCCTCGGCTGAGCCATGTGTGCATGGCCGTGGCCTTGCTTTGGGCGCAGTCGGCTCATGCCTACGACTTGATGCAAGCGTATCAAGACGCCCAGCAGAACGACCCGACCTACTTGTCGAGCATGGCCGACAAAGAAGTCGCCGATGCGCAACAGGATCAAGCGCAAGCCGCGCTGCTGCCGACCATCAAGCTAACAGGCGGCATTTACAAGGCGCGCACGCAGTTTCTGAGCAGTGCCAAAACCGACACCAAAAAGACCCCCGGAAATTTATCCCTGTCCTTGAGCCAACCGATTATTTCGTTCAGCACACTCACGGGTTACAAACAAGTTGAGGCGAACACCCAAATCGGAACGCTCAAGCTCGAGCAAGCCAAACAAGCCCTCATCACGCGAGTGGTGCAAACCTATTTCAACGCCTGGCTGACTCAGCGCAATGTACAAATCGCACAAAGCGTGACCACCGCAGCCGAGCGTCAATACACGATTGCACTGAAAAACTTTGAAATCGGCAACACCACCGTCATCGACACCCAAGAAGCGAAAACCGCGATGCACAATGCCCAAGCCAACTTGGTTAATGTGCGCAGCATGGCGGACAATGCGCGTTCTGATTTAGAATTTTTGATTGGTCACCCCATCACCGAACCGCTCTCGGGCGTACAGGACACGCTCAAACTCAAGCTGCCCGTCCCCGACACGGTGGATGAATGGGTCAATAAAGCCAAAACCAACAACCAAAACGTCAAAATCGCCCAGCTGGGCTATCAAAGTGCCGACCTGCAAACCACGCGCATGTGGCAGCAACGCCTGCCGACCATCAGCGTGGTGGCGAATAAAAAATGGGGCAGTCTGGATTACAAAGGGCCATTTGAAGAACGCAGCGAAGCGCTCACTTATGGGCTCGAACTGTCCATGCCGATATTTGATGGCGGCATGATTACGGGGCAAGAGCGCGAAGCGCAAGCGAACAAGACCAAAGCATTCCAAACCCTACGCGCCACCCAAAACACCGTGGCGCAAGGCACCCGCAGCGCCTACAACCAAGCGGTGAGCGGTTTGGCCTCGGTCTCGGCATTTGAAGCGGCACAAAACGCCGCCAAAAAATCGGCCGAATCCAACCTCTTGGGCTACCAATTGGGCATGCGCATCAATGTGGACGTGCTCAACGCACAAAACACCTACGCCCAAGCGCAATACAATCTGGCGCAAGCACAGTACAACACCATCATGGGCAATGTGAACCTCAAGGCCGCGATTGGCGAGCTCAACGACACGGATGTGGCGTTCATCAACCAACTGCTGAGCAAACCACAAACGAGCAACGCGGCTTCATCTGTGCCCACGCAGCACACGCCCATCGCGGCAGAAAAAGTTTTTGCGCTTGATTTGACCGCGCCACCTACAGCCGATTCGGCTCAAACCCCAACGCCAGCACCAATACCAGCACCAGCAGAATAACTGTGTGCGTTTAGTGTTTGTCCAATCTCAAAAGTCATTAGTTAAAAATCAAAAAGCCCATTCTCTCGAATGGGCTTTTTGATGTGAATTTCAAACGTTGCACATGTAGTCGCACGTGCGGTGCACCACCGTTATTTCGGCGCAGTCGGCACAGGTCGCTCGCCGATGGTAATCGGCAACTGCAAGGTCTGACCATTGCGCTGTATGGTGATTTTCGCCGAAGAGCCAGGTTTGAGTTTCGCCACCTCATTGATCATCGAGGTCACGTCGGTGACGCGCTCGCCATTGATTTGCACCAAGATGTCCCCAACTTGTACACCCGCCTGTGCCGCAGGGCCGCCATTGGCAATACTCGCCACAATCACGCCATCTGCGTTCGGGAGGTTAAATGCTTTGGCCATTTGCGGTGTGATGTTTTGGCTGGTGATGCCGATGTAGCCGCGAGAGACTTTACCCGTCTTAATCAGTTCCAGCGCAACTTGCTGCAAAGTCGATACGGGCACGGCAAAGCCCACGCCCGCATTGCCGCCCGATTCACCGCCCACGCCCAAACCGCTCGAGCCATTGACGATGAATTCATTGATGCCGACCAAATAACCGTTTGAATTAATCAGCGCGCCCCCTGAGTTACCGGGGTTAATCGCCGCATCGGTCTGAATGAAATTCTCAAAAGTATTGGCGCCCATTTGCGTGCGGTGCAGTGCCGAGACTATGCCCATGGACACACTCTGCCCCACGTCGAATGGATTGCCAATCGCCAACACCACGTCACCCACGCGCAGCTCTTCTTCGCGCCCAAAGGTTATCGGCTGCAAATTGTCCAAATCAATTTTCAACACCGCCAAATCATTGTCAGGATCCACGCCGACCAGCTTGGCACTGGCGTCACGGTCGTCGTTGAGCACGATTTGAATTTGCGTCGCGCCCTCAATCACATGCTGATTGGTGACGATATAGCCTTTTTCATCGATAATCACGCCAGAACCGCTGCCCTTGTCCTGACCATTGGCGACTTCGCTCGCATTGCCTGTGGTCGTGGTGTAGATGCGCACCACCGACGGAATCGCCTTACTCACCGCGTCGTGGTAGGACAGCCCTGCCAAATTGGCGGGGGCTTGTTTGAAATTTAAATTTGCATTGGGGTCCGCGCTCACGGTTGTGCTCGAGCGAGCAGTGAATTTTGCCAAGTTCGTGGGTAACCATTGGGGTTTCAATGTCATAATGACGAACACCAACAGGACCACGATCGTGATCATTTGAGTCAAACCCAACCAAACTTTTTTAAACATGAAGCGTACCCAATTATTATCTGAAATTGACACTGTGCTCAACTGCGCACAATTCAAAGATTACTGCCCGAACGGACTGCAAGTACAAGGAAGGGACAGTATAACCAAAATCGCCTGTGCTGTCACAGCAAGTGCCGCAGTGATTCGCGCCGCCGCGCAATGGGGGGCGGATGCGTTGTTGGTACACCACGGATATTTTTGGCGTGGCGAGGACGCGAGCATCGTGGGCATGAAGTACGAACGGGTGCGTCAATTGATGGCGGCGGATATAAATTTACTCGCCTACCATCTGCCATTGGATGTGCACCCCACGCTGGGCAACAACGCGCAACTGGCTTTGAAATTGGGTTTGAACGCACAAGGCACGTCTCCGAGCGAACCACTGGTGTGGTTCGGCGAGCATCCCAAAAACCCAACTTTGACTGATTTTGTCGCACAAGTGACGCAAGTATTGGGTCGTGCGCCTTTGCTCATCGGCGATGCTGCCGCACCCTTGGGCCGCGTGGCGTGGTGCACGGGCGGCGCGCAGGACTACATCCACAGCGCCGCGCAGCTGGGCGCGAACACCTATATTTCAGGCGAAGTGTCCGAGCGCACCTACCACGAGGCACGCGAGCTGGGCATCAACTACCTCGCCTGCGGACACCACGCAACCG
>CAZDLD010000024.1:0-18612 GCA_964506355.1 uncultured Hydromonas sp. | reverse complement strand
ACTCGATGCGGTGACTAGGGATGTAGAGAGAACATCTGCACCGAAATGAATCGATAAGTCTGCTTGATTTATGTATAAAAATTGTATATTGTTGTGCCCAGACCCAATCATTCAGTTGAAGGCTCTACTCACGGTGGGTTGAAGGTATGTGCGGTATGACATGCGTTCAATCCGTTGAAATTATTTTGAAATAAATGAGGACACACATGAAAAAAGCACAAGTATTAGCATCATTATTAGCCGTGTCAGGCGCGTTTGCATTGACAGCGTGCGGTGGTGGCGACAAAAAGGCAGAACAAACAGCAGCAGCACCCGCAGCAGCAGCACCGCCACCATTGATCAACACCATTCAAAAAATTAAAGATTCAGGTAAAGTGGTGATTGGTCATCGTGAATCGTCTGCGCCGATTTCCTATGTGGTTGATGGCAAACCAGTGGGTTACGCTATGGATATTTGTGCGAACGTGGTTGAGCAGCTCAAAAAAGATTTGAATTTGCCAAACTTGAAAGTTGAATACAAAGCGGTGACTTCGTCTACGCGTATTCCTGAAATTCAAGCCGGCAACATCGATATGGAATGTGGCACGACCACCAACAGCCTGAAACGCCAAGAACAAGTGGCTTTCTCAACCAACTACTATGTGACTGAAGTGCGCATGTTGGTGAAAAAAGGTTCTAACATCAAATCAATCGCTGATTTGGATGGCAAATCTGTGGTGACCACTCAAGGTACAACGTCTGATAAGTACATCAAACAGGGCGAACAAAACGCAAAAGTCAACGTCACCAACGTGTTTGGTAAAGACCATGCGGATTCATTCGCTCAAGTTGAATCAGGTTCTGCAGTAGCATTCTTCATGGATGACAACATCTTGGCAGGTTTGATGGCCAATGCTAAAGTTCCAGGAGACTTCGTGATTACAGGTCCTATCCTTTCGACTGAGCCGTACGGCATTATGTTGAACAAAGGCGATCCAGAAATCAAGAAAATCGCTGATAAAGCTGTGATTGCGATGATTAAATCTGGTGCGATGGAAAAAACCTATAAAAAATGGTTCCAATCTCCAGTGGCGCCAAAAAATATCAACTTGAACTTCCCAATGAACGAATCATTGAAAAAACTTTTGGCCGATCCAAACGACAAAGGTATTTAAACTTCAGCCTACTGGTATTTGATATGCAGTTGTAAGCATTCAAATACCTTGCTGAACACGTTTAAACAGATAGATAAGACGCATGAAGTGAGCCTTCTGATTGCGTCTTATTTTTTAAGTCCTTGATACTACTATAATTAACAAGGACGATGATTTTTGTTTGGAGTCATACATGGCAAATTTAGATTGGACAGTACTGTGCTCTCCGAGCACTGAGTACGTCGATAAAACCTCATGGGTGGAGTCAGTCTGTCACAGCATCGGCGGCTCGTATAACCCTACCGCTGAAGAAGTGACTTGGTTGCAGATGATGTTCACAGGTTTGAAGTGGCATTTCGTGGTGTTTTTGGGCGCATTGGTCATTGCAATGATCTTGGGTTCACTCTTGGGTGTGATGCGCACCACACCCAATAAGTGGTTGAAATTCTTTGGCAACGCGTATGTGGAATTGTTTCGCAATATTCCATTGGTGATTCAATATTTCTTGTGGTTGTTTGTGGTGCCGTCGTTTTTGCCTGCAACCTTCTCCCCTGATTCAAATGCTGAAGTCAATGGCTTGTGGTATCGCCACATCGCGTCGGCATATCCATGGGTGATGGGGATTTTGGGTCTGGGGATGTACCATGCGGCGCGAGTCTCAGAGCAAGTACGTGCAGGGATACAAACTGTTTCGACAGGTCAATGGAATGCAGGTTTTGCTCTGGGCATGTCACGTCCACAAATTTATGTGAACAGCATTTTGCCACAGGCGTTTCGCATCGTTTGGCCGACTTTGACCTCAGAAGTGATGAATATGTTTAAAAATGCTTCGGTGGCCTTCGTTGTCTCGGTTGTGAATGTGTATGCATTAACCAATCGAATCATTGAGGAAACCTCGCAAGTGGTCGTCGTTTTAGCAATCACCTCTTTGTTGTATTTGGTACTGACCTACGGAATTAAGTATTTGATGTTGGGCGTTGAGAAACGCATTCAAGTACCCGGCATGATCACAGGGGGTAAATAATGAACTTCGATTACGGTGTTTTATTCAGCCAGGATGCGCTGAGCATGCTTGGCAAAGGTCTGTGGTTCACTTTGCAATTGACCTTATTGGCATTGATGGGGGGCATGGTTATTGGTACGCCTTTGGCGATGATGCGTTTGTCTTCGAATCGTTGGCTCTCGGGTTTTGCTAAATTGTATGTGGACTTGTTCCGCGGTTTGCCTTTGGTTCAGGTGCTGTTGGTGTTCTATTTGATGATGCCTTTGGCGCTGCAATGGATTACAGGTGCGCAATATCCGACGCCTTTAGGAGCATTGCTCGCAGGTGTGATTACTTATGCGATTTTTGAAGCGGCGTACTACTCAGAAATCATGCGTGCAGGGATACAGAGTATTTCACGCGGACAACAATCCGCCAGCTATGCCTTGGGCATGAGCTATGGGCAAACCATGGGTCAGGTGATTTTGCCGCAGGCTTTGCGCAATATGTTGCCTGTGTTGCTCACTCAAACCATCGTGTTGTTCCAGGATATTACCTTGGTGTACGCGGTGGGTTGGAAAGACTTCTTGGGTGCTGGTAAAACTTTAGCAGGTGTGTATAACCGTCCCACTGAGTTCTATCTTCTGGTGGCTCTGGTGTATTTCATCATCAGTTTTACTTTGTCTTCTTACGTTAAACGTTTGCAAAAGAAAATTGCCATTATTCGCTAAATATTTGTTTCCATCTCAGTTGTCAATTGACAGATTGATGGAACGAATGTGAATGCAGAGCAAATAATAATATTGAAAGGTTCGCACAATGATAGAAATTAAAAATGTATCCAAATGGTATGGTGATTTTCAGGTTTTGACCGATTGCACCTCAACGATTAACAAAGGTGAAGTGGTGGTGGTCTGCGGTCCTTCAGGCTCGGGCAAATCAACCCTGATCAAGACGGTGAACGCGTTGGAGCCGTTTCAAAAAGGTGATATCGTGGTCGATGGTATTTCACTGACCGATCCCAAAACCGATTTGAACAAACTGCGCTCGCGCATCGGCATGGTGTTTCAGAACTTTGAGCTGTTTCCACACATGAGCATTGAAAAAAATCTGGCCATTGCGCAGATGAAGGTGCTCAAGCGTGGCAAAGATGAAGCTTATGCCAAAGGTCATAAATTGTTGCAACGCGTCGGTTTGGGCGCACACGCGCATAAATTTCCTGGGCAACTCTCAGGCGGACAACAGCAGCGTGTGGCGATTGCCCGTGCGTTGGCGATGGACCCGATTGCCATGCTGTTCGATGAGCCGACTTCGGCGCTTGACCCTGAAATGGTCAATGAGGTGTTGGACGTGATGGTGGAATTGGCCAATGAGGGCATGACCATGATGTGCGTGACCCATGAAATGGGCTTTGCGCGCAAAGTGGCCAATCGCATCATCTTTATGGATGCGGGTAAAATTGTTGAGGATTGCACCAAAGAAGATTTCTTTGATCACCCTGAAAATCGCACCGACCGTGCGAAACAATTTTTGTCTAAAATTTTGGCGCATTAATTGACCAAATATATAGTTCGAAACTGAGCCACGTCCACAAGGCAACAACATCGCAATGGGGACAGTGGAACAGTAGGGCTTCTTCTTTCGTGCGGGCGGCATTGATTCAATTGATGCGGCTCGACATGAAGGTTGAAGCTCTTTTTTATTTTTTGCATCAATGATGGTTAATTAAATACAGGCATCCATGAGCTCAATCACGACACAGGTGGACACGTTCACACAAACCCCAGATTTTCAAACCGTGCTTGATTTTTGGTTCGAGCAAATCGATCCTGCCTTGTGGTGGCGCAAGGACGAGGACTTTGATGCATTAATCACGCAGCGATTTGCGCCGCTTCATGCGCTGGCGCAGATCGGGCAGCTGCATCATTGGCGTGATGCGGGCGCACAAGGGCGACTGGCCGAAATCATCGTGCTCGACCAATTCTCCCGCAATATGTACCGTGATACACCGCAGGCGTTCGCATCTGATGCGCTGGCACTGGTTTTGGCGCAGGAGGCGGTGCGCGCTGGCTGTCATTTGGAGTTGCCCGCTCACATGCGTGGGTTTATGTTTTTGCCCTTCATGCACAGCGAGTCACTGGCGATGCACACGTGGGCGCTGAGCTTGTACAGCGAAATGGGCGAGCCCAATCAGCTGGAATTTGAGCGCAAGCATCAGCGCATCATCGAGCGCTTTGGTCGCTATCCACATCGCAACGCCATCTTGGGGCGCGCATCCACTGAGCAAGAATTGGCATTTTTGACGCAGGCGGATTCATCTTTTTAATTTTAGTTTTTTAATCTAGGTTTTTAATTCAAGTTGAACGCGGGATGATTGCGCAGAATTGCGCCTGATCGTTGGTTGTGATACGTCCTGCGGTGCTTTCGGTTAAAATGCGCCTTTGCTTTCAGCTGTACAAATCTTAATATGCCCCGTTCTGACCCTCACCTATCGAAATTCACGCAACGCCAGCGCGTCATTGCCTTTGTCTTGGCGTTGATTGGCGCGGTGCTGTTCTCGAACAAGGCCATTATGGCGAAACTGATGTACCGCGAGGGGGCGGATGCGCTTGATGTGATTACCTTGCGCATGTTGTTTGCGTTCCCGATGTTTTTTTCACTGGCCATTTGGGTGCATTTCACCGACCATGAACATTCGGAGTACCGACTGACCCGCAGTGATGGGCTTAAAATTTTAGTGGTGGGGTTTGTCGGTTATTATCTGTCCAGCATGTTGGATTTTTCTGGTTTGCAGTATATTTCAACGGGTTTGGAGCGTTTGCTGTTGTTTCTTACGCCGTCCTTGGTGCTGGTGATGTCGCGACTGTTTTTGGGCAAATACATCGATGTCAAACAATGGTGGGCCATGGGTTTGGCCTATTTGGGCATCGTTCTGGTGTTTGTACATGAGGTGCGTTTCTCAGGTGCGAATGTGCCGCTGGGCTCGAGTTTGGTGTTTGGCAGTGCGCTCTCGTATGCGATTTACCTGTTGATGACCGGCGAGTTGGTCAAACATCTGGGCACGATGCGATTGGTGGCGTATGCCATGATGATTTCGACGGCGTGTTGCTTGGTTCAATACGCTTTGATGCGCGACTGGGCGCATTTACTCACGCTGCTGTCCACTCAGCACATCATGTGGTTGTACTCGGTGCTCATTGCGGTGTTCAGCACCTTTGCGCCCGTGTTGTTGACCATGTTTGCGGTGTCGCGTTTGGGCTCGCCCATCGTCTCGCAGATAGGCATGATGGGGCCGATTTCGATGTTGGGTCTCGGTTATGTGTTTCTCGGCGAGCCGATTACCCCGACGCAGTTGGCGGGCACGGCCTTGGTGCTGGTTGGCATGACCTTGGTGGGACGCGTGGCGACACGAAAAACGAGTTAAGCTCTAAAGAACTTAATCTAAAAGAATTTTTGAATCTATTTGAATTGGAACTGCAGTATGAATTACACGCCTAAAATCGGTTTTGTATCCTTGGGGTGTCCCAAAGCGTTGGTGGACTCCGAAGACATCTTGACCAAGCTCAAGGTCGAGGGTTATGAAATTTCGGACTCCTACGCCGATGCGGATTTGGTCGTGGTCAACACCTGCGGCTTCATCGACAGCGCGGTGGCAGAGTCACTCGAAGCGATTGGTGAGGCTTTGCACGAGAATGGCAAGGTTGTGGTCACAGGTTGTTTGGGTGCGCGAACGGATGCCAGCGGCGAGAACATGGTGCGTGCCATGCATCCCAAAGTTCTGGCCGTCACGGGGCCGCATGCGTCCAATGAGGTGATGGATGCGGTGCATTTGCATTTGCCCAAGCCGCATGAGCCGTTCATTGATTTATTGCCGCCCCAAGGTGTGAAACTCACGCCGTCGCACTATGCGTATTTGAAAATTTCTGAGGGCTGTAATCACCGCTGTACGTTTTGCATCATCCCTTCTTTGCGCGGCGATTTGGTCAGTCGTCCAATCGGCGACGTGGTGCGGGAAGCGGAAAAATTGGTCAACTCTGGTGTGAAGGAGTTGCTGGTGGTCTCGCAGGACACCAGCGCGTATGGCGTGGATGTGAAATTCCGCACAGGCTTTGTCAATGGTCGCCCAGTCAAAACCCACATGCAGACGCTCGCGCAGGAGTTGGCGCAGTTGGGCGTGTGGGTGCGCATGCATTATGTGTACCCGTATCCGCACGTGGATGATTTGATGGAATTGATGAACGCGACTGCGGTCAATGGTTATGGCCGCGTCTTGCCATACTTGGATGTGCCGTTCCAGCATGCGCATCCACGCGTGCTCAAAGCGATGAAACGGCCAGCAAGCAGTGAAAAAACCCTCGAGCGGATTTTGGCGTGGCGTGCGGCCTGTCCTGATTTGACCATACGTTCCACCTTTATTGCAGGTTTTCCATCAGAAACGGAAGCTGAATTCCAATACCTACTGGACTTCTTGGATGAGGCTCAGCTTGACCGAGTGGGCTGCTTTGCTTACTCGCCTGTGGATGGCGCGAAGGCCAACGAAATCGAAGGCGCATTGCCCGATGAGGTGCGCGAGGAGCGCGTGGCGCGGTTTATGCTCAAGCAGCAGGACATCAGCACCGCTCGTCTGGCGAAAAAAGTCGGCAGCGTGCAGACAGTGCTGATTGATGAAGTGGATGAAGACGGTGCGATTGCCCGCAGCATGGCCGATGCGCCCGAAATCGATGGCATGGTGTACATCGACTACACCGAAACGCCGCTGCAAGTCGGGCAATTCGTGGATGTTAAAATTCACAACAGCGATGAGCACGATATGTGGGGCGCATTGGTCTAAGGCTTTGAATATTCGCGCGGCTGACCAACATTTGTCATTTTGCGCGTTATAATGCACCATTCAATTTAATGTCAGGTGAACCATGCGACGCTTACCTTTGGTTTTATTTGTGGCGCTTTGTGTGCTGGTGCTGTCTTTGGCGTATGCTTGGTGGCAGTTGTTCCAGACCAAGAAGGCCATTGATGTACAGCTCAAACACAATCAAGAGTTGATTTACCGCAATGCGGCTTTGCAGGCGGATATTCAGGATTTGCGCAATGGCGACGATGCTGTGCAAGAGCGCGCACGCATGCAGCTGGGTATGATTAAGCGCGATGAAGTGTTTGTGCAAGTGATGGATCAGCCATCGGCGGTGCAACCCGCATCCACCACGCAAATCACTGGCGCTGCACCTGCACCTGAAGCAGCACCACCAGCGAACCCGAGCAATCCTGCACCCGCCAATCCAACGCCGACAGCGCCAGCCAAACCTTAAGCAAGTCAAAGTTCTCTAAAGTACCTTAAATCACCCTAAAGTGCGCAAAAGCTCGATTCAAATAATGTCCCGCAATCAGTGCAGCACACTCGCAAACGGGGCGCTCGGGTCGAACAAAGCGCGCACCACATCACCGCTCAAGACATACACCTGACCACAAAAATCACAAGCGACTTCAACCTGTGACTGCTCGTTGAGCATGTCCAGAGCCTCTTCTTCGCCCAGCATTTTGATCATGTCTTGCACTTTTTGGGGTGAGCAGGTGCAGCCAAATTGCACGGGTTGCTCGGTGATGTGCTCAGTCGGATACTGCCAGAACAGTCGGTGCATCAAGGTGGTGGCATCGGTATTGAGCATTTCATCGTCTGCGAGGGTTTGCACAATTGCGGTGAGCTCGTCCCAGACGTTGAGGTTTTGGCTGTCGCTTTGCGAGCCGCCGTGCAAAGGCAGTTTTTGTAACAACACGCCCGCGCAACTGTGCGCATTGGCCGCCAGTTCGATGTGCGTCTCCAATTGCTCAGAGGTGCGCATGTAGTGCATGAGCACTTCAGAGATGGTCTCGCCATCCAAAGGCACGATGCCTTGATACGGTTGCTGCCCAGGTTGGCGATCGTTCGGATCCAAGGTGATGGCAAAGCGCGCTTTGCCATGGATGTTGAGCAGTTCTTGCAGGGTGGCATTTGGCTCAACCACCGCGTGCGCGGCGAGTTTGGCGGTGGCGCGGATGGTTAAATCTGCACGACACTCCACCACCAGCAACTGAATCGGGCCATCGCCATGGATTTGCATGATCATCGAGCCATCGAATTTTAAATTGGCCGAGAGCAGGGTACACGCGGCGGTCATTTGTCCTAAAATTTCGGTGACGCGCTCAGGATAGGCGTGTTTTTTGGCGGTGTGGGTGATGGTGCGCCATGTGTTGGGCAGCTGCACCAATTCACCTTTAACCGGTGCATTGGTGAATAAAAATCGATACAGTGTGTCTGTGGCTAAGGTCGCTGTCGTGGATAATGGGGCTGTGGACATTTTTTGAGCTTGAAGAATGTGTTAAAGGGCGTATTTTACGCTAAATTGAGTTGAAGTTTCGTTCTGACTGTCGTTCGCGCCATTGCAGCATTGCAGCATTGCAGCATCGTGTCTGTGGCCGGCGTGTTTAATTTTGGAATCACCATGCAAGTGGATATTTTTTGTCATGTCATAGATAACTGGGGCGACGCGGGCGTGTGCTGGCGACTGGCCAGTCAGCTTGCGCGTGAGCACGGGGCGTCAACTCGGCTGTGGATCGATCGGCCTGAACTGCTGCGCACGTGGCAATCGCAAGATACAGAACTCGAGCGCGCCATTGACGTCTGTGCGTGGGATGATACTGTGGACTGGTCACGGGTGGTGCCTGCCGCGTGCGTGATTGAGGCCTTTGGCTGTGAGCTGCCAGCAGCCTTCGTGGCGCGTATGGTCGCGTCGGAGCCTCAACCCAAATGGGTGAATTTGGAATACCTCAGTGCCGAGTCATGGGTGCAAAGCCATCATTTATTGCCCTCGCCCCAAGCGGGTGGCTTGAACAAGGTGTTTTATTTCCCTGGGTTCAATGCGCGCACAGGCGGGCTATTACGCGAGGAGGATTTGCTCTCTGGCATGAGTAATTGGTTGGCGCAACACCCGAGCGGGTGGTCGGAAGTGACTGGGTTTGAGACCGACAGCGCTGCGCTTAAAATCAGTTTGTTTGGCTATGAGCAGATGCCGCTGCAAGCGTGGTTGCCGCTTCTGGTTGAGGGAGAGCGCTCCGTCCAGCTGGCGGTGTGCCATGGCAAGGCCAGTGAGCAGTTGCGCGCTGTGTGGGACGAGCTGGTGTATGCCAAAATGGGCGAGGTTCAGTGGCAGCAGGGTGCTTTGACCGTACGGTTTTTGCCCATGGTGTCACAGCAGGTGTTCGATCAGCTGCTATGGTGCGCCGATGTCAATTGCGTGCGCGGTGAAGACAGTCTGGTGCGGGCGATTTGGGCGGGCAAGCCTTTGGTCTGGGATATTTATAAGCAGGACGATGGCGTGCACGCGGACAAGTTGGGTGCTTTTGCACAGGTTTATTGTGGGGCGAATGAAGCCGCATACGAGTCCACCAATGAAACCACCAACGACTCTGCCGCAGCTGTGGCATGGCGCGATTGGAATTTGTTTTGGAATGGCTTGGCACCCGAGAGCGGATTGCAGCGCGCGCCTGAACTGTGGTCATCGTTCTTAGTCCATTTTGCGGACATTGCGGCGCTCTCCAAGGAATTTCAATCGACTCAGGCGGCGCTGCCCGATGTTTGTGACGGATTGCTGCGCCTGTGTGAGGGTGGGACGAAGTAGTCGCAACTCGCGCAGGGCATGGATTGCGCAGCGGAGCTGATTTTATTCGGTTAGAATGAATCCGAACATTGATTACACAGATAAAAAACAGAATCACACAATGGCAGAGGTCTATGAATAAAGTATTTTTGGTGCATGGTTTGTGGATGTCGGGTTATGCTTGTTTGTACTGGCGTCGTGTGTTGCGCACGGCTCAGATGAACCCCACGATTTACTCCTACCCTTCGGTCGCCAATCATTTGGACAAAAACGCCGATCGTTTATTCCGCGCCGTACAGCGCACGGGCAGTGAAGCAAAGAATCTGCATTTTGTTGGACACAGTTTGGGCGGCATTGTGATTATGCACATGCTGCGTCGCCACGGACACGCGCTGCCCAATCTCGGGCGTGTGGTGTTGTGCGGCAGTCCAATCAATGGTTCGTACTGCGCGACAGAAGGCTCAAAATGGCCAGTTTTGGGCGGTGTGTTGGGCAATTCCATCCTTGAGTGGGACGGCGTGCAGCGCTCTGAGCTGCCCGCTCAGTTGGAAATTGGTGTGCTGGCAGGTACGCGTGAATTTGGTTTGGGGCGCATCGTGCCCGGTCTGCCTCAGCCCTCAGACGGTACGGTGAGTTTGTCCGAAACTCAGTTTGAAGGGGCAAATGATCAGATGATCATGCACATCAACCACAGTGAAATGCTCATCGCCCCAGCGGCAGGCACGCAAATCGTGCATTTCTTGCGCCATGGTCGCTTCTCGCACCGCAGTGACCGCCATCCTTTAACGCATTCGGCTGACTGAGCACGGAGCGCCTCCTATGTTTGACGCCAATCTCTACCGCACATCGGTCACGCTACCGGTCAATGACAATCCGAGCTTTCCAGAATCGGCACAGTTCTCGGTCATCGATGCGGGCTCGCGCCACGCGGAACAGACCATGGTGTTTGTGCATGGTTTTGGTGGGCGTGCGGCTTATTGGTCGCATCAATTGGAGCATTTTCAGGACAACTACCGCGTCATTGCGCCTGATTTGCGTGGGCATGGGCTTTCGGACGCGCCGCTCAGTGGCTACACCGTGGCGGACTTGGTGGATGATTTGGAGCTCATATTGGCGGCAGTGGGTGCGCCCGAGCAATTTATTTTGGTGTCCCACTCATTCGGTGGCGCGGTCAGTGCTGAGTTCATCCGCCGCCATCCCGAGCGTGTGCTCAAATGGGTGGTGATTGGTTTGCCCGTCAAATTCCGATTGAGTTTCACGGGCAAGGCGATTTTGAGATTGCCAATACCTGTGCTTGCTTTGGCGCGGCGATTACTGCCCAGAGGCAAATTGTATCCGCGCACCTATGTGGTTCACGCCCAAAATCGCGAAGCGCTGAGCGTGTGGGACGGGCATGACATTTTGGCGAGCATCAAAACCCCAGCCGTCATCATTCGTGGTGAGTATGACTTTATTTTTGACAGCCTTTATTTTGCCAAGGTGGCTGAACTCATGCCGCATGCGCAGGAGGTGGTTGTGCCTGTGTCGGCTCATCAGGTGATGAACGAGCGCCCTGATGCGGTCAATCGCGCGATGGATAAATTTTTGGGTGGCATCGATTGGAAGCAAGCCCACGCCAGTCGACGCGCTCGTCGCAAAGCACTGGAGCAACAACGTCCGTGGATCAAGTGGTACGACTCGCGCACCCCCACAGAAATTCGCCCGCCCAAGGGGCCTGTGTCGCGTTACTTAGAAATTGCCGCCAAACGATTCCCCAAGCATGATGCGCTGGTGTTCTACCGCCGTCACATCAGCTACCGACAGTTGGATCGGATGTCCAACCGTTTTGCCAATGGCTTGTTGCGCCAGCGGCTCGAGTCGGGCGAGCGGGTGTTGATTGCGCTGCCCAATACCCCGCAAGCGGTGATTGCCTACTATGGCGTGCTCAAAGCTGGCGGCGTGGCGGTGTTCGCCGATGTGGAACAATTGAATTCAGCGCAGTTGCTTGCGCGTGCCAACGAAGTCGGCGCCAAAATGCTCATCACGCTGTCCACCCATTACAAAGACCTGCTGCATCTGCCCGAGGACACCAGTGTGCGCCGCGTGGTGTTCACCACCTACCGCGAGTTCATGGGCTGGTTTGATTGGCTGCATTTTACCTTTACCCGACATTATCGCGAAGGCCACGCCATGCCGTGGCTGAGCACGTTCACGAATTTTAAAATTCGCAAAAATGTGCGCTGGTTCTATGAAGTGATGGCCGCTTACTCCAGCGCACCAGAGGTAGAAACCAGTGTCGAGCAATTGGCTCTGTTGCAATACAGTGGCGGCTCGAGCACGGGTGTGCCACGCATTGCCGCGCTCAGCCACAGCAATTTGGCGTACAACGCGCTGCAGATGCGCCACTGGATGCCTGAAGCGCGACCGGGTGATGAGCGCATCCTCACGGTACTGCCGTTTGCCTACACCCACGGTTTGATTAGCACGCTCAATTTAGCGCCGCTGCTGGGCGCCAGTTTGGTACTGGCCAAACGCCACGACCCACTGCGCGTGGCCAAAGCCATACGCAAACACAAGCCCACGATTTTCACCATCGATCCTGAAATGTACCAAAGTTTGGCCTATATGCCAGGCATCCGAAAATTTGGCATCGCGGGCATACGGGTGTGTACCTCGGCGGGCGCGCCGCTGCCGATGGAGGTGCAAGAAACCTTCGAAAAACTTACCCGTGGGCGCGTGGTCGAAATGTATGGACTGGCAGAAGCAGGGGCGACCCATGCCACGCCGCTCTCGGCCAACCGACGTTATGCCAGTATGGGGGTGCCACTGCCCGATACAGATGCCATCATCAAAGACGTGGACAGTCATCAAGTTCTGCCCTTGGGTGAGGTGGGGCAACTGTGGGTCAAAGGCCCGCAGGTGATGCGCGGCTATTGGTCGCGCGACACGCAGCGCGTGGACCGCAGCAGTTTGAGCGATGGATGGATGACCACGGGCGATATGGCGTGGTGTGATGAAGACGGCTTTTTTTACTTCGTTGATCAAACCAGTCACCGCATCAACAGCGCGCACAATGTGGTCTATGCGCGTGAAATCGAAGAGGTTTTTCACGAACACCCAGCGGTGACCGAAGTGCTGGTCATGCCTGCCATCAATGCAACGGGGCAAGTCAGCCAAGACGGCACGCTGGTGGCGTTCATCGTGCTGCAATCGGGTCAGCGTGTGCGCAGCAATACGGCCCAAGAGCTACTGGCATGGGCGGCGCCACGGATGCCAGCCTTTGTCGAAATTGAGCAAGTCTACCTGCGGGCGCATCTGCCACGCACCGCGGCGGGCAAGATTGACCGCATCGGATTGCAACAATCCATGCGTGAAGCACGGCTCGAAACCAAGTCATCGGTCGATTAGTTCGTTTAATTTACTCTAAAACTAAGCAAATTTAGGCTAAGTTGGGCTTAAATTCTGGTTTGAAATCTCGCCCAATATTGATTTAGCGCCTAAATTAGACCGCTTGAATCAATTGCACCAGTTTTTCCGTGTCCACGCAGAATAAGCGGATGCCCTCGGCGAGTTTTTCGTTGGCCATGGCGTCGTTGTTCAGCGCCAGTCGGAATGCGGGTTCGTTCAGGGTTATGGGTTGAGTGTCCAAGGCTTGAGCCGATTGCGTGCTCAAAGCTGGGGTCAATTCGGTGTCCATCTGCTGCAATTGCGCGAGTAAATCTGGCGAAATGGTGAGCAAATCACAGCCCGCCAAGCCCAAAATTTGCCCGATGTTGCGAAAGCTCGCGCCCATCACTTGCGTGGGGATGTTGAATTTTTTGTAATAGTTGAAAATTGTGCGCACCGAGTCCACGCCAGGATCGTTGCTCTGATCGTATTCAATGCCAGTTTGTTTTTTGAACCAATCATAAATTCGTCCCACAAACGGCGAAATCAAGGTCACTTTGGCATCAGCACACGCCACCGCCTGAGCCAAACTGAACATCAAGGTCAAATTGGTGTGGATGCCTTGGGCTTCCAAGACTTTGGCCGCTTGGATGCCTTCCCAAGTGGCGGCGATTTTAATTAAGATGCGCTCGCGTGAGATGCCTTGCGCTTCAAACAGCGCGATGACTTTTTGTGCGCGCTCAACCGTGCCTTGCGTGTCGAACGACAATCGTGCATCGACCTCGGTTGAGACGCGACCAGGCACGAGCTTGAGGATTTCCAGACCAAAGGCCACCAGTACGTGGTTCATGATGTCGCCCACCGATTCGGATTTGTGCGCCTGAACTGTGGCTTGAAACAGCGGTTGATACTCTGGTTTTTGCACCGCTTTGAGAATCAACGATGGGTTGGTGGTCGCATCCTGTGGCAAAAATTGCGCGATGGACTGAAAGTCGCCCGTGTCGGCAACAACGGTGGTGAGCTGTTTGAGTTGGTCTAAGGTATTCATGGCTATAGGAGTGTGGGTTTGCGAAAAAATAAAATTTGGTAGAAGATTGTCAATTTTCAATGATTTTACACCATAGACGCGCCCAAAAGGGCAAAACCATGATGTAGATACCGCATCGAAGCTCCATCGGAGATACTTGGCGGCCAAAAATAATTCAAAATACAAGCATAAACCCAGTAATTAATTCAGCTTTAAGGCCGCTTTTCTGTTAAAATCTCGATGATTTAATTTTTAAGCAAATGTATTGTGCAATGACAAAAAAGATCGCCCGATAATACTTCGGCAAACGAGCCGCCACCACACATCACTCAGTGATTGGAAGGGCGGTTTTTTTTCGGGTGATTCAGAGCAAAAACGTTGCAAAACAATGAAGGAGTGACCTGTGTTACCAATTTTTTCTTCCCAATTTCCCAAAGCCATTTTGGCGCTTGCTGACGGTACTGTGTTTGAAGGCTACGGCATTGGCGTGGATGGTGACAATGCGCACGTGGTCGCCGAAGTGGTGTTCAACACCGCGATGACGGGCTATCAAGAAATCCTCACCGATCCATCGTACACGGGTCAAATGGTGACCCTGACCTATCCGCACATCGGCAACGTGGGCGTGAACTCAGAAGACGTGGAAGCGGACAAAGTTTACGCGGCTGGCCTGATTATCAAGGACCTCTCGCCCATCGTCTCGAACTTTCGTTCTGAGCAAAGTCTCTCCGACTACCTCAAAGCGCACAACGTGGTCGCCATCGCTGGCATCGACACCCGTGCATTGACCCGTGTGTTGCGTGAAAAAGGTGCACAGGGCGGTTGTATCCTCGTGGGCAATGACGTTGAAAAGGCCAAGGCTTTGGCCGCAGGCTTCGGCGGCATGGCGGGACAAGATTTGGCCAAAGTAGTCAGCTGCAAAAGCGCATACGAATGGACCGAAACCGAGTGGACACTCGGCAAGGGCTACGCGCAATTGAGCGCACCGAAATTCAAAGTCGTGGCCTATGATTTTGGCGTCAAGCGCAACATCCTGCGCATGCTCGCTGAGCGTGGCTGTGCGATTACTGTGGTTCCTGCGCAAACCTCTGCATCAGAAGTGTTGGCGATGAATCCAGATGGCGTGTTTTTGAGCAACGGCCCTGGCGATCCAGAGCCATGTGACTATGCGATTGCGGCGACGCGTGAGTTCTTGGACAAAAATCTGCCTGTGTTTGGTATTTGCTTGGGGCATCAGATTTTGGCCTTGGCCTCAGGCGCAAAAACGCTGAAAATGAAATTTGGCCACCACGGCGCGAACCACCCTGTGAAAGATTTGGACACGGGGCACGTGTCGATTACCTCGCAGAATCACGGTTTTGCCGCAGATGAAAAAACCTTGCCTGCCAATGTGCGCGTCACCCACGTGTCACTGTTTGATGGCTCGTTGCAGGGCATCACATTTACGGACAAGCCCGCATTCTCGTTCCAAGGTCACCCAGAAGCCTCGCCCGGTCCGCACGACATCGCGTATTTGTTCGACCGCTTTGTGGACAATATGAGCGCGAGTAAAAACTGATGTTTGGCATCACTGACCTGACCACCTACATCATCGGCGTGATTGCCGTGATACTGCTGCCCGGTCCGAACTCCATGTACACGCTGGCAGTTGCTGCGGGGCAGGGGGTGCGCCGTGGCTACAGCGCAGCGCTGGGGGTGTTTGTCGGTGATGCGATTTTGATGGTGTTGGCGACTTTGGGCGCAGCTACCGTGCTCAAGACCGCGCCACAGCTGTTTATGATTCTCAAAACTGTGGGTGGTGTCTATCTGGGCTACCTCGGGGTCAAAATGCTGATGGGCGCGTACGATATTTGGCGCAATCGCGCGACGATTTCGGCTCAAGCGCTGCTCGAGCAAAACAACACTCTGGATGCGCAGCATGCATCAGGACTGCGCGCTGAGCAAGCCAATGGCTCGCCCTTTGTCAAAGCACTTCTGGTCAGCTTGATTAACCCAAAAGCGATTTTGTTCCTCGTGTCGTTTTTTGTGAATTTCGTCCGTGCCGATGCGCCGCATCCTTATGTGTCCTTCGCGATTTTGGCGGTGATTGTGCAGTTTTTTAGCATGGTGTATTTGTCGGTGTTGATTTTCACTGGCGCGCGATTGGCCAATGCATTTCGTGCGCGCCCAATGTGGATGGTCACGGGCACAGGTGCGGTCGGCGCACTGTTTGTCGGCTTTGGCGCGAAACTCGCCACAGCGACTTTGGAGTAATTTATGACTCAATTGTCCGTCAACATCAATAAAATCGCACTGATACGCAACTCACGCGGGCGCAATTTCCCCGATGTGGTGGCATTTTCTGAGCAGTTTTTGAACTTGGGTGCGCACGGAATTACCCTGCACCCGCGGCCCGACCAACGTCATGCACGCTACTCGGATGCGCACGAGTTAAAAATTCTGTGTGACGCGCACGGCAAAGAATTGAACATTGAGGGCAACCCAACTCAGGAGTTCCTCGATGTGGTCAAAGCGGTGAAACCCGCGCAGTGCACCCTCGTGCCCGACGACCCGAACCAAGTGACCTCCGATCACGGTTGGGACTTGCGTGCGAATGCGGCATTTTTGCGCGAGGTCTGTGCGGATTTGAACGCGCATGGCATCCGCGTGAGTTTGTTTGTCGACTGTGACAACCCCGACATCGCGCTTGCGGCCGAGCTGGGTGCTGCGCGCATTGAGCTGTACACCGAGCCGTATGCTGAGACCTACGGAACAGCTGAGAGTGATGCGGTGTGGGCGCAGTTTGCCAAGGCCGCGCAGATGGCTCAGCAAGCGGGATTGGGCGTGAATGCGGGACATGATTTGAATTTAGAGAATTTAGCGCGGTTTATCGAGATACCGAATATTTTGGAAGTTTCGATTGGGCACGCGCTGGTGGTGGAATGTTTGCAGATGGGCATGGAAAAAACCATGCAGGGGTATATGGGAATTTTGGGGCAGTAACTAAGCAAAAAACATGCCCCTCCCCCAAGTGGGGGAGGGATGATGTTGGCCCACTTCGATAAGCTATTCGGAGTTTTTGCCAGTACCCTCTCCCCCAGCCCCTCTCCCGCTATGCGGGAGAGGGGAGTAAAAGCACAACGATTGGACTTAATGAAAAAACTCGCCTATGCGCAAATGACCGCATCCATGCTGCTGATAGGCAGTATGTTTGTGGTGAGCAAGGTGATTGTGGCCTACATGCCAGTGATGACGGCTTCATTTTTTCGGCAATTTTTGGCGGTGTTGGTGCTCGGTGGTTTGTTGCTGTGGCGCAATGCGCATGGCAATCGAGTGAGTTGTCCGCCGATATCGGTGCGCGATCGATGGATCTTGTTGGTACAGATTTTTTGCGGCATCTTTTTGTTTAGCCTGCTGATATTGTGGGGCGTGCAGCGTACGAATGCGATTGACGCGAGCATCATCACCAGCGCGACACCGTTGTCGATGATGTTGTTTGGGGTGTTGTTTCTGGGTGAGCGCATGACTTGGTTGCGCGGTGTGGCTCTGGCGTGTGCGCTGGCGGGTGCATTAGTGATGAATGTCTTTGGTGCTTCGGGCGTATCCAGTGCAACGAACAACGCGAGCAATGTGTGGCTCGGCAATCTGTTGATCGCTGGAGCGGTGATGTTTGAGGGCGTGTTTTTCGGCGCGCAAAAATTACTGAGCCGACCTTTGCCCAGTATTTGGTTGATGGTGATTTTGACAGGTGGGGCGAGTGTGTTGTTCGCGCCGTTCGCACTGTACGATGCGCTGACCTATGATTGTGGCCAAGTGCCGCTGTATGTGTGGGGCTTGGTGTTGTACACGGGCGTGGGGGTGACCGCTTTGGGCGTGTTGCTGATGCACGCAGGGATTAAACAAGTGCCGAACACCAGCGCATCGGTGTTCACCGCACTGATGCCGGTGAGTGGGGTGGTGCTCTCGGTGTTGTTATTGAATGAAGCGTTTCGTTGGTACCATTTATTGGGAATGGTGTTGGTGATGGTGGGGATGGGGTTGATTGTGGGAGAGAAGGAAATCAATGGAGACGACTGACCGCTTTGATTTTCGACTTCGGTAAATAGTGTAAGCAGATAGATTATCATGAATTTATTTCAAGTTTTAAGTCAAGGGAAATCTCGGTTGAACGAGCCAAGTATGTCTGCAATGCTTGGTTACTTATTTGATAGTAGTGAAGACCATGGTTTAGGCGATACGTTTATTCGAACATTTTTGATGAATTTAGATAACGATAGGTTCTCAAATTTTTTGAAAATGGATTTTATTGAGGCTCAAACTGAACTCGAAGTGATATATGAATTAGATAAAAGTCAGAAGGCAATAGATATTGAAATCTCAGTTTTGGATGGAGAGCGAAATTTAGGTCATCGGTTTATTATTGAGAATAAAATCAAAGTTGGAGCAGCTAACCCGAAGCAATTAAAGGAATATTATCAAGCGATTATTCAAGAT
>CAZDLD010000023.1:0-19176 GCA_964506355.1 uncultured Hydromonas sp. | reverse complement strand
TTTAACGATGTCGCCTTCAGAAATTGATTCGTATTCACCCAAAACAACCGAGCCCACCGAATCACGTTCCAAGTTCAATGCCAAGCCGAAGATGTTACCCGGAAACTCCAACATTTCACCTTGCATCACGTCAGCCAGACCGTGAATGCGGCAAATACCGTCCGTTACAGAGACCACTGTGCCTTGCGTGCGCAAGTTAGCAGAGTCGTCCACACCTTGAATTCGATTCTTAATCAATTCACTGATTTCAGAAGGGTTCAGTTGCATGCTCATTGCTCCAAATTTATTCACCACTACTGACCAACGCGGTCAGCAGATTAATCCCTGCCATGTACGCTTAAGACACAATCGTCATTAAGCCGTCAAAGCAGATTGCATGCGCGCTAATTTTGCACGCACAGACATATCCAAAACTTCATCACCTACCGTTACGCTAAAACCGCCAATCAGACTTTCATCAACTGAAATTTCTGGTTTGAGTTTTTTGCCCAACTTGGTTTCTAAGGCTGCTACCAATTCTTGCACTTGCGCGTCCGTCATTGCATAAGCGGTGACGATGTGCGCATCAGCCGAACCTTCAAATGCGTTTTTGTGCGCTACGAAAGTCTCGAACACAGATGGCAGTGCATCAACACGCGTTTGCTCTACCATGGTGCGCAAAAAGTTCTTTTGTGACTCAGAAGTCGGCTTGGCCACCTCTTCGAACATAGACACCACTTGGCTTTTCCCAACTTTGTTTTTTGGCCCCATTTTCCGCAAATGTACCGAGGACGCAAATTTTCCAGCCTTTACTAAAAACGACTCCCAACCCGCCAAATTGCTTTCGCTTTTTGCCACATCAAAAGCTGCTTGCGCATAAGGGCGAGCAATGGTTCCTATTTCAGCCATAATCTCACCCGCCTTTACAGTTGTGCTTTATATTGCGCCAACAGGTCTGCATGGTTTTCTGCGTTGATTTCTCGACCCAGAATTTTTTCTGCACCTGACACAACCAAACCAGCCATTTGATCACGCAATGTTTCTTTTGCACGCACGATTTCTTGTGCCGCATCGGATTGCGCTTGCGCCACAATACGCTGAGCCGATTCGCCCGCATCATTTTTGGCTTGCGCTTCAATCGCTTGAGCGCGCTTTTCAGCTTCCATAACGATGCTTTGTGCGTGTTCACGCGCTTCGCGCTCAAAGCTTACTGATTGCTGTTGAGCAGCTTCCAAAGCTTTGTTCCCTTGCTCAGCCGCAGCCAAGCCAGCCGCGATTTTTTCACGACGCTCATCAATCGCCTTAATCATTGGCGGCCAGATGAATTTCATCGTCACCCAAGCCAATGTAAAGAAAACCAATGTTTGGATTATTAATGTTGCATTGATATTCACGACATCATTCCTTTATTGAAACGCTTAGTTTAGACCAAGCGTTAAGACAGTTGCCGCTAGCGGTCAACAGCCATACAAGGCAGTTGACTCACTTTGCGGCGCTCAATCATCTATTTGATAGATTGATTAGCCTTTGAAAGGGTTTGCAAATGCAAACATCATTGCGATACCAACACCAATCAAGAATGCAGCATCGATCAAACCAGCCAACAAGAACATTTTGGTTTGCAATTTATCCATCAATTCAGGTTGACGCGCTGATGCTTCGATGTATTTACCACCCATCATTGCGATACCCAAACAAGCGCCGATTGCACCCAAACCGATGATCAGACCACACGCTAAAGCTACGAAACCAACTGAACTCATTACCTACTCCTTTAATTTAAAAAAAGAACTACTCAAACCACATAATTCGGCACGTGACCAAACTTCTTTACATGCACCAAATCAGCTAAATAATCAAACAGATGATTATTCTCACCTACTTAATCAATGTGCTTCATGCGCTTGACCCAAATAAACCAAGGTCAGCATCATGAAAATAAACGCTTGCAACAAAATCACCATGATGTGGAAAATTGCCCAAATTGAACCCGCCAACCAGTGACCAATGCCCAGACCAATGCTCATGCCCAAACTATCTGAGCTCCATGCAGCACCCATCATCGCAATCAACAAGAAAATCAATTCACCAGCAAACATATTACCAAACAACCGCATGCCCAGTGACACTGATTTTGCCAAAAACTCAATCACGTTCAAAACAAAGTTCGGAATCCACAACAACGGATTTGAGCCAAACGGCGCCGTGAACAATTCGTGGATGAAGCCACCCGCACCTTTGATTTTGAAGCTGTAGTACAACATCAAAATCAAGATACCGAACGCCATACCAATTGGACCGTTGATGTCGGCTGTTGGCACAACACGTGTAAATGGAATATCCAAATGCGCCCACTTAATCAACTGACCAATCAAATCGACTGGCAACAAATCCAGCGTATTCATAAACGCCACCCAGAAGAATACAGTCAACGCCAAAGGTGCGATAAATGTGCGGTCGCCGTGAACAATGCCTTTTGCCTGTTCATCCACCATTTGAATCAATGATTCAACAGCCGCTTGCGTGCGAGAAGGCACATCAGAAGTTACTTTGCGCGCCACCAACCACAACAACAACAAGCCCAGCAAGCCAGAGAACAGCGAGAACACCACTGTATCTACATTGATCAATGAGAAATCAACGATGTTTTCTTGTTTCACTGCAACTTCACCCACCCCGTGTGTGAGCGCATGGAAGAAATCTTTTACAGGTACTGATAAATTGGTCAAATGGTGAACAATATATTCTTGCGCATTCGCAGGAGCGGCGTGTCCGCCGCCATGAGCCGCTGCACCCTGAACTGCGCCATGCGCTGCACCAGCCACTTCTTTTACTACCTCTGAAGACATAATTCCCTCTTATTCATTAACTGTGCGTAACAATCCAAAATTATGTGCCTTAAGCACAATAATGAGCGCCACCCAATACGCAAAGGGCTGCACTTGCAATCCATATCGCCACCAAACCAGCGAAGCAGCGGCCAAAGCCACTACAATCTTTATACCTTCGCCCACAAAGAATCGATATTCCGCAGGTTTGGGCGCCACAGCCAAGTACGCCGCAAAAATCGCGTTGGGCAATATCGCAATCAATGCGCCCGCAGCCGCCGACCAAGTTGCCTGCCAGCCAAAAAACGCTGATACAACCACAACAATCAAGCCGACAATGAACTGTAGAAGTACCGCAAAACCCATAAATACCTCAAATCCATCAATTGTTCATTTGTCCGTGTTCTCGCGCATTATGGGGCAGGAGGCTTACTCTACACTTGCAAACGCAGATTTGTTCATTATTTCAGCACAAGATGTGCGCTACAAAATCCCTACAATTTTACAGACTGTCTTTCTGTCTGTCAATGCAGAAAATCCGAAACATACCGTCATTTGCGCGTTCCTGACCATGTTTTTTCATGCTTTTCTTGATTTTGACGTTACTTATTGCCGCACATATTATTTATGGCAGTGATTTGTTGAACTTCCTATGTCACGGGCTCTTTGAATTATTTTTCTGAATTGCCCAATAATGCGCGACGATACTGTATGGCTTGTGCAACATGTGGCGCGCTTACCTGCGCCACGCCCTCCAAATCTGCCGCCGTGCGTGCCACTCTCAACACCCGATGATAGACGCGCGCCGACCAATTCAATTGCGTCATGGCCTTTGCCAACAGCGTGCGCCCTGCTTCATCAGGCGTGGCGAGGGCGTCTATTTGTTTGACCGACAGCCTTGAGTTGACACAACCCTGTCGTTCCACTTGTATCGAAAACGCTCGCGATACGCGCTCCGCGACTTGTGCACTGCTCTCGCCCATGGGCATTTTTTCTAAATCCTGGGCGGCTACCGCAGGCACTTCGATTTGCATATCAATTCGATTGAGGAAGGGCCCTGAGAGTCGCGATTGATAACGTGCCGCTTGGTCGGGTGTACAACGGCAGGCTTTTTGCGGGTGTCCCAAATATCCACAGGGACATGGGTTCATGGCCGCAATCAATTGAAATGCTGCTGGGTAGGTGGTTTGACGAGCTGCGCGTGAAATATGAATTTCACCCGATTCCAAAGGTTCGCGCAAAACCTCGAGCACCTTACGGTCAAACTCCGGCAACTCGTCCAAAAACAACACGCCGCGATGCGCCAATGATATTTCACCTGGCCTGGGCGTTGATCCTCCGCCCACCAAAGCCACGGCAGAGGCGGTGTGGTGCGGTGAGCGGTATGGACGCACGCGCCACTGTTCGGTTTTGAACTGTCCTGCTCCACTGAGCAAGGTCGCCGATTCCATCGCTTCTTGCTCACTCATGGGCGGCAGTATGCTCGGCAAACGTGCGGCAAGCATGGACTTTCCTGTGCCGGGTGGGCCGACCATCAGCACGCTGTGTCCGCCCGCAGCGGCAACTTCGAGTGCACGTTTGACCGAGGTCTGTCCGCGCACATCCAGCCAATCACGCTCCGATTGTGTTGTTGCGATGGTTTGCGTACTCGGGATATAGAGCTCCGTGCTATCGGCTGATCGCAGTTTGGCACACACATCCAGCAGCGATTTTGCCGACCAGATTTGCGCTTGTCCGACCAAGGCCGCTTCGTCGCAATTGGCCTCGGGCAGTATGACGATGGGTTGTGCGCTTTGGTTGTTCTGCGCTTCGCGTACGATGCCATAGGTCATTGCCAGTGCGCCCGTTATCGGTCGCAACGCACCCGAGAGCGACAATTCGCCTGCACATTCGTATTGATTCAACTGCTTGACCCGCAACTGACCGCTGGCGACCAAGATGCCCAATGCGATGGGCAAATCAAACCGACCCGAGACTTTGGGCAAATCGGCTGGTGCAAGGTTGACCGTGATGCGCTTGGCTGGGAATTCGAGTTGCGAGTTGAGTATGGCGGCGCGTACGCGGTCTTTGGATTCTTTAACTTCTGTTTCAGGCAGCCCTACAATGTTGAACGAGGGCAAGCCACTGGCCAGATGCACCTCAACGGTGACGCGTGGCGCATCCATGCCCAGCAGTGCGCGTGAATTGACAACCGCCAAACTCATACCGTTCTCCTGTTTATTCTCGTCTCAAATGCGGCTCATCGTAAAGATTAAATACTGAGTAGCACTCTGCAGTGGTGATTGAACTTTAGCTTTTCTCTGCCACGATACGCACATGCACACCACCGCGCAAAGGCTCGGACCACACAATGGCAAAACCCGCCGATTCAAGCATAAAGACAATATCATCGGTGCTTGAGCAGGGTTTCTTGCGAGTGTTGCACCGAACGGTTTGGGCTGGTTTCGCTCATGGTGTTACTTCAGTATTCAAATGACGATGTGGTTTATTTGGCTGAACCGTCGTAGGCTTGCTTGACCGCCGCGCCCAGCTCATACACCGACATGGCATACATATAGCTCTTGTTGTAGCGTGTGATGGCGTAGAAGTTTTGTGAGCCGAGGACGTACTGGGCAGGTGCGTCGCCATTGGGCAAATCAATCAGCGATAACTTCACATTGGCAGGTACTTTTTCGGTAGATGCCACACCATAGGCTTTGAGTTGCTCCAAAGTTTTTGAGGGTTGCACTGGCAACTTCAACGCGCCGTCGATGTTCTGCTCGCCGACAAATTTCACGTTGTATGCCACATCCAAGTTGCGCTCCCAACCGCCTTTTTCTTTCAAAAAGCGCGCCACGCTACCAATCGCATCGGCCGTGCTGTTGCGCAAATCCACTTTGCCATCACCGTCAAAATCCACCCCATAATCACGCCATGAATCGGGCATGAATTGCGGAATGCCAATCGCGCCCGCGTATGAGCCTTTGACTGAGCGCAAAGGCATTTTGTTGTCGTGGGTCAGCACAATGAATTCTTCGAGGAAGTTTTTGTACTCGTCCGAGCGTCGTGGGTAATCGAATGCCAACGTGGTCAACACATCAAACACCGCGTTGTCACCCATCACTCGACCATATATGGTTTCCACGCCAATAATCCCAGCGATGATGTACTCGGGCACGCCATATTCCTTGGTGGCGCGGCTCAGGGTCTTGGCATTTTTTTGCCAAAAAGCCACGCCAGCTTTGATGCGCACTGGTTCTATATAACGCGAACGGTAGGTGGTCCAGTTCTTCTTGAAGTTTGGATTGGGTTTGTCCTTTTCGAGCTGACGCAGCACGGTATCCATGCGCTCAGCGCTGCCAAATGCGCTCATCAAATCAGCTTTGGTATAGTTGTGTTTGGCCGCGATGGCATCGACAAAGGCCTTGACCTCAGCGCGGTTGGCATAGTTGCTGTCGGTGCTCAACACGCTGCTCGAGCTTGTCGCTGCTGGTGCTGCCACTGCTGGGCTGCTGCCTGTGCTGCCACATGCGCCCAGCAACAACGCTGTGCTCAACCATAAACTGCTTTTTGAAAAATTCATCTAAGTCTTTCCTTAAGAGTGAACGTAACCGGATTCTGCGAAACGCAGGTGGTGCGGATACGGGTAAAAATCTTCAATGTGTCCAGCGCGAATGCGCTCTTGGTGCGACTTCCAATAGCGCCAGTCGAGCAAATCGGCATGATAGCGCATAAAAACTTCCTTGACCTGCGGGTCGGTCAATAAAAATTTCTCAAATTCTTCAGGAAACACGTCGAATCGATCCACCGAGAACCAAATCTCCCCTGCTGTGTCATCGTCGTCATAACGCGCCTTCGGAATCGGGCGGAAGCGACAATCCGTGAGGTATTCAATTTCATCGTAGTCATAAAAGACCACACGCCCGCCTCGGGTCACACCAAAGTTCTTAAACAACAAATCACCGGGGAAAATATTTGCCGCAATCAGATCCTTGAGCGCATTGCCATATTCAATCACCGCGTTGTCCTTCGCGTTGGTGTCGCCAGCATCCGTGGCGTCTTGCAAATACATATTCAGCGGAATCATGCGGCGCTCAATGTACACGTGCTTGATGATGACTTCATCCTCGGTGCATTCAATTTCGGTCGGCGCGAGTCGTTGAATTTCTGCAATCAATTCCTCATCCATGCGCGAGCGCGGGAAATTCACACTTGAAAATTCCAACGAGTCGGCCATGCGTCCGACGCGATCGTGCTTTTTAACCAAGTCGTATTTTGTTTGCACCATTTCTTTGTCCACCTCTTTGGGCGGCGAAATCACATCCTTAATGATTTTAAACACGTAGGGGAAGGAAGGCAGTGTGAACACCAACATCACCAAACCACGAATCCCCGGCGCCAAAATAAAATCATCCGTCGAGTGGCGAATGTGGTGCTTATAATCGCGTGCGAACAAGGCCTTGCCCTGCTTTTGCAGGCCAATCATGTTGTACAGCTCGGCCTTGGGTTTGGTCGGCATAATCGAGTGCAAGAACTGCACCACCGCTGAGGGCACATCACAGTCAATCATGAAATATGCTCGGTTAAACGAGAACAAGGAGTTGATGTGTCGTGTGTCCAAAATAATCGTATCGACCACCAAACGCGCATCATCGCCCTCACCCACGTGCAACACAGGGATGACGAACGGATATTCGTGCGAGCTGTTGATAATTTTGCCCAAGATGTACGCGCCTTTGTTGCGGTAGAACAGCGTGCTGATGACTTGAATTTGCAAGTTGGGACGTGGGTGCTCGAACATGACGTGATCGAGCTGATGCAAACGCGCCAAAATGGTCGCCACGTCGCGCGGCATATCGGCAAAGGGACGCGCCAAACCATAGTTTTCAAACATCCGTGTCAGCGATTGCTCCCAGCCATCGCGTATCGGGTAGTAGCTGTTGTAGGTCGCCGACTCCGAGTCGATGTACTCGGTCGAAATCATCGGGCGGCTAAAAATAAACTCGTTGTGGAAATACTCGGCTTTGAGCACCTTGGTGGTGACCGAGTTAAAAAATGTTTCCGCGCACTCAGGCTGCTTATGCGCCATGAGGTTCTCGACATAGTGGCTTTTGACCTCATGCCAAAATTCTTTGTTGTTCGGATGCACCTGTTCGTTTTGCGCCAAAGTTTGTACGGTTTCTCGCACGCGTTCATCGTAATAGGCCACACGGTCGGCAACCAATTTTTGAATATTCGCCCACTCGCCCTTCTCAAACGAAATTTTCGCCGCTCGCGCGCACTCGCGAAATCGGGCGTAATGGCGATCAAAGCCGTCTAAAACCTTCTCAGCCAACGACCGTGCTTCGGCCAATTCATCTGCGGACAATGTGGACACTTTGGACATACGATTCCTATCGAGTGAGGTGGTTGCTTTTCTTTTAGAGGGTGAACAGTCAGCTGGCAGGCTATTTTAAATCCACTGAATCCGCTGAATCTGTTAAATCGGCCGTTGCCGCTGCGCGTGGCTTGTGTTTCTTATTGGCAAACAGAGCATCGAACCACGCATTGGGCAATACGCGCAGCAGTTTGGCAACAATACCCATTTGCCAAGGAATCACCGTGTAGGTGGTCTGGCGAGCAATGGCGCGGACAGCTTTGTGCGCAAAATCCTCAGGCTGCATCAAAAACGGCATTTGGTAAGGATTGGCGGCGGTCAATGGCGTGGCCACGTAACCAGGTGCAATCGTCAGCACCGACACGCCTGTTTTGCGCAGCTCGCCGCGCAGACTCTCGCAATAGCTAATCACCGCAGCTTTTGAAGCGCAGTAGGCCTCAGAACCGACCAAACCGCGTATCCCAGCCACGCTGGCAATGCCCACCAAAGCGCCTTTTCCCGCCTGTTTCATTGGCGCGATGAACGGATGAAAGGTGTCCGCCATGGCCAACACGTTGGTCTCAAAAATTCGACGAATTTGCGCCAAGTCCTCATAGTATTCGGTCCAAGTGCCGCCCGAAATACCCGCCGCCGCAATCACCACGTCGGGCGCGCCATGCTTGGCGATGAAGTCTCGCGCTGCAGCGTGCACATCGGCTTGCACACACACATCCACCGCATAGATGTCGTGTTTCTCAGCGTTGGGCAGCGAATCGCATATCTGCGCGAGCACATCGGCGCGGCGCCCCAACATCCCTAAGGTCGCGCCCTGCTGCGCATAGGTCCGTGCGATGGCTTCACCAATACCACTCGAAGCCCCTGTGATGAATACCGTCAAGCCCATAGCTGCCTTTTTGGAAAATGGATTGTGCGCCGCTGTGTGTGCGGAATTTATTTTGAATTTTGTTCCAGCAATTTATTCACCACGCGCAGTGCACGTGCGGTATCGCCTTTGACCAAGTATTTGCCATTGACAATAAAGTCAGGCACACCATCGAGTTGATAGGTTTTGAACAAATTGTCCGCAGTCATGATGGCGGCATTGACCTCAAAACCTTTGTAGGCTTTGTCCCAAGCGGCTTTATCCACGCCGTTTTGCACCATAAATGCAGAGATGTTTTCTTCGCTGGTCAGGCTTTTGCCTTGTTCTTGAATCGCTTGAAATATTTTCATGTCCAATGCGTCAGATTTACCCAAGGCCTGTACCGTCATGGCCATGCGTTGGTGCGACTGCATCGCTGCGTTCCACTGTGCGTGGTAACGCACAAAATTCACGTTGGCGGGAATGGTTTTTTTCCACGCTTCGACCGCAGGCTCGACCGCATAACAGTGACCACAGCCATACCAGAAAAACTCAGCGACTTCGGCTTTGCCCGCCACTGCCACGGGTTGCGGGTTGGCGATTTTGGTGTAGTCTTTGCCCTCAACAATCTCAAGGCCTTTGGTCGAGAAACTCTCTGCGGTGAACGTCTGCGGCGCAGGCGCGTTGGCAGCGGCAGCTGGCTTGCTCGGCTGTGTCACCACGGCTTTGTCACAGGCGCTCAGGGCGCACACGCTCGCAATCAATGCGGCGACGAATATTGCTTTGTATCGTGTTCCAGTCAAGGACATATAAACCCCTAATTCAGTATTCAATTGGTAAAAAAATCTGTTATGACATTATGGCTGAATTGCTTGACCTTTGACAAGCCGCGCAGACAATCGCTGCTGCACCAATGCATCCAGCGTCTGCAATCGCTGCGGTGTGGAAAGCACCTGAAATTCGCCATCGACAACCAGAGCAGGCACGCCCGTCAAACCGAAACGTTCAAAATGTTTTTGCGCATTGGCAATTTTTTGATTCACTGACGCGCTGTTGTACACAGCGTTCCAGCGCGCCGCGCTGATACCCTGCGCTTGCGCCCATTTCAAAACCGAGCCTGCGTTGGCCAAATAATCATCGGCGTTGGCCACATCGTCAAACACCTGACTGTGCAAATCCAGACGACCCAAGGCCTCCAAGGTGAAATACATCCGTTGGTGCACCAACATCATGGCGTTCCAACTCACGGGCAGAGTCACGACACGTACTGCGCTTGATTGCTGTGCACGCCATTGAGCAAATTCTGGCTCAAATTTCGCACAGTGTGAGCAACCATACCAAAAGAACTCGACCACCTCAACTTCACCCTGCTGCTGCACTCGTCCAGAATCTGGAACTCGAACAACATCCACGGGCTGCACCCATGCGCTGGGTGCGACCGCGCCCGTAGGTGTCGAGTCGCCACTCAGCTCGCTCGAGTTGATGTCTTGAGCCTGCGCAGTTAGTGCAATCGATGACAGCAACGCCACCGCCGACATCGCAGCACAGTGAAAAAACGCGCCGATAGACGACGCGATGTTTGATTTGAATATTGATTTCATGGCTTCACAGTCACAGGTTTAATCACCTTGGGTTCCGCTGGCTTGACCGTCACGGGCTTGGGGGTCACCACCTTCACCGCGGCTGTTGCCGTCGATGCTGTGCTGCTCGTGTTGCTCGTGCTCGATTGCGGTTTGGGTTCGACCACCTTGGGTGCAACGACTTTAGGCGCGTTTGGATCCGTTGCGGTGCTCGCTGGCGTTTTGTTACTAATCAGTTCGCTGATGGGGTCTTTGACTGCGGTTTTGGCATCTCCACCCGCAGTGCTCGTGTCGGCCAAAGCCTGTTTGCTCGGCACCAATTTTGAGTCGGTCAATGCTGCCACGCCCGCGCCTTGCTCGTTGCTCGGTGTCGCGCTGCTCGGAATGGTGGTAGGCGCAACCGAGGTGCTGTACAAAGAAGCGTTCGGGTCTGTATTGCCGCCCTGCGGCGCGGTCAAAACGTTTTTGTTCGATTTGTCGCGAAATGGTCCGCTGTTCATGGCAAAAAACGCCACGATTAAGGCAATAACCAAACCGATTAACATACCCACGCCAATATTGAGCGCTGATGTGCCGCCCAAGGCATTTTTAGAAGATGAAGAATTTACTTGGTTATTCATAATGGTGTCCAGTAGTTCAGTTAAGCCCAGTTAAATTGAGCTTACATTCGTGTCGGCGCGCTCACGCCCAATAAGTTCAACCCGTTGGCCAATACCGTTCGGGCCGCAGTCAATAAATGCACCCGAGCGGTTTTGAGCGCAACATCGTCCGTCAATACGCGCTCATTGCCCCCGCAAAAACTGTGCACCGCGCTGGCCAAATCTTTAAGATAATATACCACATGATGAGGCGCGAGGTCATCAGAGGCTGCCTTGAGTGTGTCAAAATACATACTCATTTCGCGCATCAAGGCCATTTCAGATGCCGCCGTCAGTGGTGCCAAAGTCTGCGCATCTGTCCCTGCCACTGCAATTCCTGCTTTTTCCAAAATCGAGCAAATCCGCGCATGCGCATACTGCACATAATACACAGGGTTCTCATCCGATTGGCTCACCGCCACGTCCACATCAAAGACAAACTCGGTGTCTGCTTTGCGTGATATCAACAAGAAACGCACCGCATCCTTGTTCGTCCAATCCACCAAGTCGCGCAAGGTCACGTATGAACCCGCTCGTTTGGACAGTTTCACTTCTTGGCCGTCTTTAACCACCATCACCATTTTGTGCAGGATGTAATCGGGGTAACCTTGTGGAATCCCCATGTCCACGGCTTGCAAACCTGCGCGCACACGCGCAATCGTGCCGTGGTGATCCGTGCCTTGAATATTGATAACCTTGTGAAAGCCACGACCCCATTTGTTCAAATGGTAGGCCACATCGGGTACGAAATAGGTGTAGCCGCCCTCGGCCTTGCGCATCACGCGGTCTTTGTCGTCGCCGTAGTCCGTGGTGCGCAGCCACAATGCCCCGCCCTCTTCATAGGTGTGTCCCATTTGTGTCAATCGCGCCACAGTTTGCTCAACCGCACCCGTGGTGTACAAAGACGACTCCAAGAAATAATGGTCAAACTTCAAGCCAAAAGCCTGCAAGTCCAAATCCTGTTCGTTGCGCAGATACGCCACCGCAAAATCACGTATCGCGTCCAAATCATCGATGTTCTTCTGTGCCGTCACACCATTGATGGTAGTGCCCGCGAGGTAGGCGCTTGCGATGTCCATAATGTAGTCGCCGCGGTAGCCATCGGCTGGGAAGCTCTCGTCATCCACGCCCAAACCCTTGGCACGCGCTTGCACCGAAATCGCCAAGTTGGCAATTTGCTGCCCCGCATCGTTGTAATAAAACTCGCGGTGCACTGCGTAACCCTGACTGCTGAGCACACTGCCGAGAATATCGCCCAAAGCCGCTTGACGTGCGTGTCCGACGTGCAAGGGGCCCGTGGGATTGGCGGAGACAAATTCAAGCATCACGCGCTCGCCGCTGTGCACCGAAGACAAGCCAAATGCCTCGCCCTGCTCTATCACCGCTGCAATCACCGACTGTTTGGCTGCATCGGTCAAACGGATGTTGATAAAACCAGGGCCTGCGATTTCCAACGCGCTGATGTACGGGTTGGGGTTGGCATTGAGCTCATCAATAATTGCTTGCGCCAACTCGCGTGGATTTTTGCCCAGCGGTTTGGCCAATTGCATGGCGATGTTGCACGCCGCGTCGCCATGAGCGACTTGCTTGGGGCGCTCAAGGACGGGCACCGCGCTCGCTTGCGGTGCGATCTGCGCCAATGCTGCGCTGAAACTTTCAATAATCTGGGTGCGTATGTGACTGAGCATATCGGTTCTAATTCTAATTTAGTGTGTGAGTGCAACAAATACAAATAAAAATATCGCGGCGGCACGAATGCGCCATGCGGCAAAGAGCGCCATTATAACCGCCTGCCCACGATTTTCCCAAGGTCAAGCGTGATTGGTGCCCAAATAATTCATTTACGCCCACCAATGTGCAGAACAAATGCAACGAAAAACTCAAAACAGTATAATGCCCCACCTCATCGGATTCATTCAGGAGAAATCATGTCCACTCGCCACATTGTTCGCATCAATCCTTTGCACAGCAGCATCTTACTCACCGTGATTTACACGGTGGCCGCGTTTACCGTGTTTCTCATCGGTTTTTTATTCACCACCGTCAGCACGGGCTTTAACTTTCAACAGGCATTCGCTGGTTTTTCTGCCGAAGCGCTCTGGTCGGCCATCGCCATCAATTTGGTGTTGGTGTTTTTGGGCTCGTTCTTGCTCACCTTGATTTACAACCTGCTTGCCAAATATCTTGGCGGCATTGAAATCACCTTAGACGACGATTGATTTTACTCGCGTCAATCGCCGTGAGCACCGCGCAACATCCCGTTAATCATTTTTGAAGGATTTGAATATGAGCGAACACTCAGTCAATACAGGCAACTGCCTATGCGGCGCCGTTACCTACGAAATTTCAGGGAATTTGGGGATTTTTCAATACTGTCATTGCTCACGTTGCCGCAAGGTCTCGGGCAGCGCTCATTCGGCGAATTTGTTTGTCGCGCCGACGCAGTTCAAATGGACTCAGGGCGAGGATAAAGTCGGGCGCTTTGAGCCTGAGCACACCAAGCACTTTGCCACTTCGTTTTGTACCGTGTGTGGTTCGAGCCTGCCGTGGCTGACCAAGTCGGGCAAGGCCGTGGTCGTGCCCGCTGGCACACTCAATGAGCACCCCAACATCGAGCCAAAATCCAGTACTTATTTTGCGTCACGCGCACCGTGGTTCAAATGCGTTTCTGAGCTGCCTCAGTTTGACGAATTGCCGACGAAATAAACCGTTTACGCGGTTATCACTTTAGGCGAGCTGCGCCAACTCAACCAACAAGGGCACGGTAGCAGGCAAAATCGGCTCAGTCTGCGGCGTGTGCACCACGCCCTGCTGCACCGTCAACTGCTGCCAATGCACCGCCTGCGCCTCCAATCCACGCGGCTCGCCCTCCCACTGCGTCACCAAAATGAAATGCAGGCGCACATGTGCATGCGCATAGACGTGCTCGATGCTGCGCCACGGCGTGCCATCGGTGATGGTGATGCCCAATTCTTCTTGCAGCTCGCGCACCAATGCGGCCTGATGACTCTCGCCCGCCTCGACTTTACCACCAGGAAATTCCCAATAGCCCGCCATCGGCTTGCCCGTCGGGCGCTGGGCGAACAGATACGCACCCTGCGGATTGCGCAACACGCCCACCACCACATCAATCAACTGCGCCGTGCTGCTCACAGCGCGTCCTCGGTCGGTCCGGTGTAGGCTTGCTCTGGTGCGGCGTTCGCTACACCATCCTCGGCCGTGGGCACATAACCCCCCTGCAAACGCAGACCACCGACCCACTCACGCGCAAAATGCTGGGCAATGCGTGCACTGCGCGAGCCGCGCTGCAAGGTGAATTGCAGCGCCGCCGTGCGCATCGCGGCGCGTTCTTGTTCACTCGCAGGCGCATAGTCCAAGCGCTGCACCGCGGTGTCAACGATGGTCAAAAAGTCATCTTGTCTGAACGGATAAAAATTCAACCACAGACCAAAGCGCTCGGACAGGGCGATTTTCTCCTCCACCGTTTCGGAAGGGTGCAACTCACCCGAGGCGGGCTGAACAAAGCCCTCGTTGTCGCTGTCGTATTCGGGCATGAGGTGGCGGCGGTTCGAGGTCGCGTAAATCAAGACATTTTCGGCGTAGCCATTGAATGACCCATCGAGCGTGGTTTTTAACGCTTTGTAACCCGCATCGTTGGCCTCAAAGGTCAAGTCATCACAAAACACGATGAAGCGCTCAGCTCGCGTGCGCAGCACATCGACAATCTCGGGCAAATCGTGCAAATCATCACGCGCCACTTCAACCACGCGCAAGCCCGCATCGGCAAACTGTGCCAAACACGCACGCACCAAAGACGATTTGCCCGTGCCGCGTGCGCCCGTGAGCAACACATGGTTCGCGGGCATGGCGCGGACAAATTGTTCGGTGTTTTGAATCACGGCGGATTTTTGACGGTCGATCGAGAGCAAATCGTCCAAGGCCTGCAAGCGCGGCGCAGGCAAACCCTGCAAAAAGCCCCGTCCATGACGCACCTGCCACACATACGCATGTGCCGTCCAGTCCACGTCCTGCGGTGTCTTGGGCAACAGCAGTTGCACGCGCTCAAGCGCGCTTGAGAGCTGTGCGAGGGTTTGATTGAGTAGCGTGACGTTCATCAGCTGCGATAGTCGGCGTTGATGCTGACGTATTCGTGTGATAAGTCGCACGTCCATACGGTGCCATCCGCCGTGCCACGGTTGAGCACGATGCGCACGGTGATTTCGGATTGGTTCATCACGGTTTGACCTGCGGCTTCGGTGTAGTCGGGGTGACGGCCACCTTGGGTCGCCACATGCACATCGTCCAGATACACGTCGATGGCGTTCACGTCCAAATCCGCCACATCGGCATAACCTATCGCTGCGAGAATGCGTCCGAGGTTCGGGTCGCTGGCAAAAAATGCGGTTTTAACCAAGGGCGAATGCGCCACGCTGTAGGCCACGGTTTTGGCTTCGGCAACATCACGCGCACCTTGCACCACGATGCTCATAAATTTAGTCGCGCCTTCGCCATCGCGTACGATGAGTTGCGCCAATTCTTGCGACACTTCGGTCAGTGCTTGGGCAAATGTTTTGAATGCTTCGCTGCCCGCGCTCAGCTGTACGCCACTGGCGCCGCTGGCCATGACGATGAATGAGTCATTGGTCGAGGTGTCGCCATCGATGGTGATGCAGTTGAACGACACATCGGCCGCCTGACCCACCAATGCGTCCAAATCTCCCTGCGCCACGCCCGCATCGGTCGCGACAAAGCCGAGCATGGTCGCCATATTCGGCTTAATCATCCCCGCGCCTTTGGAAATACCCGTGATGGTGATGGTCTTGCCCTCGAGTTGAATCTGGCGACTCACCGCCTTGGGTAGGGTGTCGGTGGTCATGATGGCTTGCGCGGCGTTGAGCCAGTTGTCTTCGGTCAAATTCGCGATGGCTGCGGGCATGCCACCTATCAGACGATCCATCGGCAAATGCTCCAGAATCACGCCCGTTGAAAATGGCAGCACTTGGCTGTCTTTGATGTTCAGCAGTTTGGCCAACTCTTGGCACGTGCTCTCGGCATTGACGCGACCTTGCTCGCCTGTGCCTGCATTGGCGCAGCCCGTATTGACCACCAGCGCACGTATGCCGTGCTTGAGTTTGAGGTGGGTTTTGCACGCGGTGACGGGTGCGGCACAAAATGCGTTTTTGGTGAACACGCCCGACACACTCGCGCCTTCGGGCAGCTCAATCACCAGCAGATCTTTGCGACCTTCTTTGCGTATGCCTGCTTGAGCATAACCCAAGCGCACGCCTGCAACGGGTTTGAGTTGATCTGCGCTAATCTGTGGAAAATTGACGGCCATATCGTGTCCTATTGGTGAAAAGTAATGGGTGTGGGGTGCAGCGGTTGTCTGTAAATTATTTGCTCGGCGATGGGTTCAACTCGCGCATCCGTCCTGCTCGAAATACCTGTGCATCATTATAAAAGCTTGGGTCTTGATTGTCTTGCCAAAAATTCGGCACGCCCAACACTGGCAAGGGGCAAAAATCTTTGGTGTGAAACACATGCGTGCTCAATTGCGCCGCCAGTCGTGCGTCGATGTCCGCCACTCGCTCATGCGTGTCCTGTGCAAACCATGCGGGCTCAACCTGCACCACCCACGTGTGCGCACACATGGCTTTGCGCGGCATCGTCAGCTTGTCCATCAGCGCGTGCCCAAACAAGTACAGCGCCGCCTGTGCGTCTGCACGGGGTGCGCGTGGTTCATCCCACAGCGCCCGCGGCGTCACCAAGGCATTGGGCCAATCGAAGTCGCGCAATGCACTGGCCAAATCCTCGCGACAGGTCACCAAAATCGCAGCGTTCTCATCAAACAAGGTCAACGCATCGCGCGCCATCCCGCGGGCGTGTTGCACACCGTTGGCCTGAATCTGCTCGTGTTGGCGCGCATTGAGCACCGCCTTGATGCGCGGAAACGTCAACCAAATACTGGCGTTAAAAAAATCATGCAGGTTCAAACGCGTCGGCACGCCACCCGTTCGCGCAATGTGGGCTTCATACGCCTCGCCCTCGGGCAAATCCTCCTGCGCGATCCAATGCAAGTGCTGACCCAAGCCTGTGCGCATCGCTTCGCCCTGTGCTCGAAGTTGATCAACCGCGACATTGAGCACCGCACGCATGTCGGTACTGTGCGCCCAATTTTGCAAAGCGTCTGCATCAAAGCACAGCGCCACATGCGCCAGCCAAGGCGCCGCCCAGTCCACGTGCGCGGCGTCTTGCAGGCCAAGTGATGGGGGTGCGTCTACTGACATCGTCGATACTTGAACACTGGAGAATTGCTCAGCAGCTTAGTCGTCTTTTTTATCGCTGTCTTCGCCATCTGGAATCACCGCGCCGACCACAGAGCCCACGCCCTTGACCGTGGTGCTGACCACACCCACGGCCAAATCAGCCACGGCCAATACTGCGCAACCTGAGAGTGAAAAAGACACGGCCAAAATAGCGACCAGCGTGCGGATGTTTGAGTTGCTTGAGCTCATGTAATTCCTAATTTGAAATGGTTGTCTATTGAATTTATTTGTGATGACGGGTTTAAACCGCACCGAGCCACGTCCACGCCAGCGATTCACCTGCGTTCAGTGGCGTGAGCGCTGAGTTTGCCAGATAAGCAAACGACTCAGGCACGGTGCATGGGCTCGCTTGCAAGCGCACTTTGTGGCTATTGACGGGCAGACCGTAAAATCGAGGGCCGTTCACACTGGCAAAGGCTTCGAGCTTGTCCAGCGCGTTGACACTGGCAAAAGCCGTGGCATACAGCTCCATCGCGTGCGAGGCGGTGTAGCAGCCCGCACAGCCGCAGGCGTTTTCTTTGGTGTCTTGCGCGTGCGGCGCACTGTCGGTGCCGAGAAAAAATTTACCTGAGTCAGATGTCGCCGCTTGCAACAAGGCTAGGCGGTGACGCTCGCGCTTGAGAATGGGTAGGCAATAGTAATGCGGTCGCACGCCGCCCACCAACAGGGCGTTGCGGTTATAGAGCAGATGATGTGCGGTGATGGTCGCTGCGGTGTAGGCGTCGGCCTGCGCCACGTACTCGGCGGCTTGCGCTGTGGTGATGTGCTCCATCACGATTTTTAGGGTGGGGTATTTTGCGCGCAAAGGCTTGAGCACGCGTTCGATGAACACCGCTTCGCGGTCAAAAATATCGATGTCCGCATCCGTGACCTCACCATGCACCAACAAGGGCAGACCCAAGGCTTGCATCTGCGTCAAAGCCGCATCACAATGAGCCAAATCTGTCACACCCGCATCCGAGTTGGTGGTCGCGCCTGCTGGATAGAGTTTCACCGCTTTGACCCAGCCGTCTTGTGCCGCTTCGCTGATGTCGCTCGCTGTGGTTTTGTCGGTCAAATACAGCGTCATCAAAGGTTCAAACGACACACCCGCTGGCACATGTGCCATGATCCGTTGAGCGTACTCACGCGCTTGCGCTGATGTGGTCACTGGCGGCTTGAGGTTGGGCATGACAATGGGGCCGGCGAATTGACGCGCCGCATGGGGCACGGTGACGCTCAGCGCATCGCCGTCACGCAGGTGGATGTGCCAGTCGTCTGGCGCGATTAAATCAAGTTGCATAGCGGTTGGGTTCATAATATAAGCTGAAAATGTCCAAGTGGGGTCTGTGGATTCGGTTAAAATTGTGCGCTATTTTAAGTGAATTACCGACGCAAGGGGACGAATTCGTCCGAATCTGCGTGATTAAGAAGGGTTGAGAAAAACATGTGCCAATTACTGGGAATGAATTGCAACACACCGACGGACATTGTGTTCTCGTTTGAGGGTTTTGCCAAACGTGGTGGCATGACCGACCACCACTCGGATGGCTGGGGCATCGCGTTTTTTGAAGACCGTGCATGCCGACTGCTCATTGACAGTGCGCCCTCGGTGCAGTCGCCCGTGGCAGACTTGGTGCGCTCCTACC
>CAZDLD010000022.1:17646-19437 GCA_964506355.1 uncultured Hydromonas sp. | reverse complement strand
CCTGAGGAAGATGGCGACCGCTACATCGAAATCTGGAACAACGTGTTCATGCAGTTCAATATGCTGGCCGATGGTTCGGTCGAGCCATTGCCCGCGCCATGCGTGGATACAGGCATGGGCTTGGAGCGTCTCGCGGCGATTTTGCAGGGTGTGCACTCGAACTACGAGATTGATTTGTTCGCGCATTTGATAAGCGCGGCGATGAAGGTCACGGGCTGCACCGACGTGGCGAACCCATCCTTACGCGTGATTGCCGACCATGTGCGTGCGTGCACCTTCTTGATTGGCGATGGCGTGATTCCATCGAACGAAGGACGCGGCTATGTGTTGCGTCGCATCATCCGCCGTGCGATTCGTCATGGTTATAAGCTCGGCTGCCGCACACCGTTTTTCAACACCCTCGTCGCGGACGTGGTGCGTGAGATGGGCGAAGCGTATCCGATTATTAGCGAGAAACAAGCCGCCATCACTGCGGCTCTGAAACTCGAAGAAGAACGCTTTTTCGAGACCATTGACAACGGCATGCAAATATTGGAAAAAAACTTAAACGAAGAGTATTTGTTATTAAAAGCTTATCTCAAGGAAACTAATAAAGAGGATGCTAGATTTTTTAATGATGGATATTGGCATTTGGGCGTCGGACCATGGGATGAAAACAAAGTATTGATATTACCTATCATCAAAAACAAAAATCCACTTACATATCCGAGTTCGCCAGCCACAACCATATTGTTCGCAGATGAGGCTGTTACATCGAGCGTGAATCTTCTAAAAGGAAATATTCCATCGGCAAGGCTTTTTCGAGTGCTTTCTAATTATAAAATTTTAGATGGCGAAATTGCCTTCAAACTACATGACACATTTGGCTTCCCGCTCGATTTGACCGCGGACGTGTGCCGCGAGCGTGGCTTTGCTGTGGATGGTGCAGGTTTTGAAACCGCGATGACCGCGCAAAAAGACGCCGCCCGCGCCGCAGGTAAGTTCAAAATGGACAAGGCCATCAGCTACGATGGCGCAAAAACCCAATTCACAGGCTACAGCGGTCGTCATGGCAACAACCTCAACGTCCTCGCCCTGTACAAGGACGGCGACGCGGTCAGCAGCTTGAGCCAAGGCGAAGCAGGCATCCTGATACTCGACACCACGCCATTTTATGCCGAGTCGGGCGGTCAGGTCGGCGATCAAGGTCTGCTCTCAAATCCCACCACCCACATCGCGGTGCAGGACACCACCAAGGTGCTGCCCGATGTCATCGGTCACCACGTGCGCATGGACAGCGGTACGGTCAAAGTCGGCGACATTCTCACCGCAGCGGTCTATGCAGAATCACGCGCCGCCACCGTGCGCAACCACTCGGCCACGCATTTGATGCACAAGGCGCTGCGCCTGATACTGGGCGAGCACGTGTCGCAAAAAGGCTCATTGGTGGACGCGGACAAAACCCGTTTTGACTTCACCCACAACGCCGCTGTGAGTGCAGAAGAAATCGCTCAAATTGAATACTGGGTCAATGCGCAAATCCTTGAGAACGCCACGGTAGACGCGCAAGTGATGGGCATAGACGACGCAAAAAATTCAGGGGCGATGATGCTGTTCGGCGAGAAATATGGCGACGAAGTGCGCGTGCTCACCATCGGCGAGAGTAAAGAGCTGTGCGGCGGCATCCACGTGCGCGCCACGGGCGACATCGGTCAGTTCAAAATCATCTCCGAGGGCGGCGTCGCCGCAGGCGTGCGCCGCATCGAAGCGGTCACAGGGCTGAACGCATTGGCACACACCCAACATCTGGCC